>NZ_CM001514.1:2167909-2500405 GCF_000263715.2 Pseudomonas synxantha BG33R | reverse complement strand
AGCCTGCTCAACGGGACCTCCGCCAGCGTCATTCTCAATGAAGTCACCGGTAAAACCGCCTCAAGTCTCAATGGCATGATTGAAGTTGCGGGGCCGAGCGCTCGTGTAATCATCGCCAACCCCAATGGCATCACCGCCAGCGGCGCTGGCTTTATCAACGCCAATCGCGTGTCGTTGGTAGCGGGCACGGCGGTATTGGACGCCAACGGCCAAGTAGCTCGATTGCAAACCGACCACGGCCAGATCCGCGTGGAAGGTGCCGGCCTTGATGCGTCCGGTGCCAATGAGGTCGACCTGGTCGCACGCACCCTGCAGATCAATGCGCAGCTGCAAGCCAAAAAGCTCAACGCCGTGGCCTTGAAAGGCGAAGTCGACGCGATGGACCCAACCACTGTTCTCAAGCACCTTGGCGCCGATGGCAAAGCCGATATCGCCATCGACGTGGCCCAATTGGGCAGCATGCACGCCGACTCGATCCGTCTGCTCGGCAAGTCGGCCGGCGTAGGCGTGAACGTTCAAGGCAACGTCAAGGCCCTGACCGGCGACTTGAAGGTCACCGCCGATGGCAAGGTACAGATCGCTTCAACGGGCGTGTTGGACGCCAAGCAGGCGCTGTCGATCGCTGGCGATCTGAACAATCAGGGCGTGCTGCGTAATGGTGGCCCGTTGAGTTTGGTCGGCAACATCAATATCCAGGGACCGATTCACTTCGGCGGCACGGCTGGGTCGGTTAACAATCTCAAGCCTGGCACTATTGTGACGGGCGGAGCCGCCGCCACAGGCGCTCAAAATGGTACGGGTGTGGTGATCAATCGACCGATCGCTTCGCGCCCGTCCTATGTCGTCGCGCCGCCTGTATGGAGCAAGCCGGTGGTGAGCTACCCAGCGTTCAACTGGAGCGCCTATCCGTCGTTCGCCTTTAACACTGCGACAAGCCTGAAACAACCGACCCGCATCCTCCCGCAACCACGCTACTGGTAAACCGCTCCAGCCGGGCGCGGTGGTCCACACCCGCCCGGTCACATCTCAAGCGTTGCTGCCTGGACGATGACGAATGAAGCCTGGGGTTTCGGGCATGGTGCCAATCGCACCGGTCCGTATCATTTGCCAATGGGCAAAGCCCTCTAAACCGCATTCACATCCCGCTTGCAAACATTCACTCGGCAAAAGCCCTGAGCGCTGGGCTGGGAGACACATGTCCGTCGATATCACTAAACACAGCTCAAAAGGCTTGTTGTTTTTTCTCGCGCTGTCACTGACCGCAGCGCTCATGAACAGCAGCGCACCCACGCCGCTGTACCCGTTTTACCAAGAACATCTGCAGATCAACGCTGTGGACCTGACCTTTATATTCGGCGCCTACGGTGCCGGTGTTTTGCTGGCTTTGATCACCCTGGCGCGCATCGCCGGCCATGTCAAAGACCAGCGTTTTTTGCTGCTCCCAGCCATTGCACTGGTGCTGATCGGCGCCTGGTTGTGCGCCGAATGCGATTCGTTGTGGGCCCTATGTGCGGCCCGCGCCATCTCGGGGCTTGGTGCGGGAATCATGACCACTGCCGTGAACGTAACGCTGGTACGGTTCGGCCCGCTCGACAACGGCAAGCTGGCGGCGACGCTGGCCACCTTGGCAATGATCCTGGGGTTGGCTTTCGGCCCGGTACTCAGCGGCGTGGCGTTGCAACTGAACCTGTACCCGGCCAGCCTGCCCTTTTGGTTAATCATGACACTGGTGACTGTCGCCGCCGTCGGCGTATTGCTGCTCTGGCCGCGTAACGCCACCCAGGCGGACAGCCGCGTCCACCACGACCAATCGTCGTTACGCGAAGGCCTGCGGGGTATCGGTCGGCCCTTCCACTTGTGCGCGTGGTCGGTGTTTTTCAGCTGGTCGTTCACGGCCTGCGTCTTCGTGATTGGCCCCGGCGCTGCCGAACAGCAACTGGGCTTGAGTGACCGTGGGATGTTTGGCTACAGCATGGCGGTGTACCTGTTGATCGCCGGGGCCAGCCAGCTGTATTGCAAACGCCTGGATGCAGCGCGTGCATTGCGTTCTGGATTGCTCGCCCAGTGTGCCGCCTTCCTGCTCCTGCTGACGGCCTTCTCGGTCCATTCGCTGACGCTCGCGGCGCTGGCCCTGGTAATCGGCGGCTACGCTTATGGCGCCATTTTTGTCGGCAGTGCGCGGCTGATCAATCAGCTGGCTCCCGCCAACTGCCACGCCAAGTTGGTGGCGTATTTCTATATGACTATCTACTTGTTCAACGCTGTGCCCATTCCACTTGGGCTGCTGGTGGATGCGATGGGGCTTGCCCCGAGTGTGCTCGCCGCCTTGGTCTTTTTTCTGGGGCTCGGTGCCGTGCTGGCGATTCTCGCTACACGGGTCCGACTCCCTCATGCGCATCAACAGTCCAGTTGAGCGCTCGTCACCGTTGAGCCATCAGGGCTCTTAATTTTTTGCCTTACGTCAGTACCGGAATCATGCATAAAAAACTCAAACTGTGCGTCACGATTGCTGCGGTGCTCGCCATTGGCGGCGCCGTCGGCCTGTACCGGCAGTCCACCTCTGCCCAACCTACCCAAACGTCGGCCGGAACGGCTGCGCCGGCCATCCAGGTGGCCGTCGCCACCGCCACGCAAGCCGATATGCCCAACACTCTGGCGGGTATCGGCGAACTGGAAGCCACCCGCCAAGTCATGGTCACCGCCGAAAGCGGCGGCCTGGTACGTTCCATTGCATTCCAACCCGGCGAGCGGGTGAAAGCCGGGCAAACCCTGGTGCAGCTCAACGATGCGCCGGAACAAGGCGAACTGGCCAGGCTTCAGGCCCAGGCCGCCAACGCCAAGGCCCAGTTACTGCGAACCCAGCGTTTGCTGCCTCAGCAGGCGGCGACGCAAGAGGAACTGGATCAAGTGCAGTCCGCCTACTCCCAGGCGCAGGCCGATATCGTGCGGATCAAGGCGCTGATCGATCAAAAACGCATCAAGGCGCCCTTCACCGGCGTGCTGGGTGTGCGCAAGGTCAACCTGGGTCAGTTTGTGCAGGCCGGCGATGCCATGGTGTCGCTGACCGACGCACAGACGCTGTACGCCAACATCACCCTGCCCGAACGTGCCCTGGCACAGCTCAAAACGGGCCAGGAGATGAGCGTCAGCGTAGACGCGTACCCACAGCGCTTGTTCAAAGGCCACGTCAGTACCCTCGAACCGCGTATCGACCCGGGCACCCGCACGGTGCTGGTCCAGGCCACGGTTCCGAATCCGGACAACCTGTTGTCACCCGGCATGTACGCCAATGGCGAAGTCCATCTGCCAGCCAAAAAAGATGTCATCAGCGTGCCCGAAACGGCTGTGAGCTACAGCGCCTACGGTGACTTTGTCTACGTGGTCGAGGGAGCCGATACACAGCTGACCAACACGGTACGCCAGGTCTACGTGAAGACCGGTGAGCGCTCCGAAGGCAGGGTCGTGCTGCATGACGGCGTAAAGGCCGGTGATCGCGTGGTCACCTCCGGTCAGTTGCGCTTGAGCAGCGGCGCCCTGGTACGCATCGCGCTCAAGGACACCGTAGGGCTCGACCAGGCCTCGAGCCGCTGATACACCAAGGATCTGAAAATGAAATTCACCGACTTGTTCGTGCGGCGCCCTGTATTGGCGCTGGTGGTCAGCACCCTGATTTTACTGATGGGGTTGCTGGCCATAAACAACCTGCCGATTCGTCAGTACCCCCTGACGGAAAGCTCCACGCTGACGATCACCACCCAGTACCCCGGCGCTTCGCCGCAACTGATGCAGGGCTTCGTCACCCAAGCCATCGCGCAATCTGTTGCTACGGTGGAAGACGTCGATTACATGAGCTCGACGTCGACTCAGGGCAAAAGCGTGATCACCGTGCGCATGAAGCTCAACGCCGACTCCAACAAGGCCATGACCCAGGTGATGGCCAAGGTCAACGAGATCAAATATCGCTTGCCGGAGCAGGCTTACGACCCGGTGATTGTGAAATCCTCCGGTGAAGCCACAGCCGTGGCCTATGTGGGTTTTTCCAGCCCAACGCTGTCCACTGCTGCACTCTCGGACTACTTGCAGCGCGTGGTGCAACCGCAACTGTCTTCCATCGAAGGGGTCGGCAGCATTGACCTCAACGGCGGGCAGAAGATGGCCATGCGTATCTGGCTGGATGCCAATCGCATGGCCGCCCATGGCATTTCCGGCAGCGATGTGGCCCAGGCCCTGTTGAATAACAACGTGCAGGCTGCGCCCGGCCAGGCCAAAGGTTTGTATGTGGTATCGGATATCCAGATCAACACCGACCTGGTCGATGTCGCCGAGTTTCGCCAGTTGGTGGTCAAGTCCAGCCCTGCCGGGGTGGTACACCTGAACGATATCGCCACGGTGGAACTGGGCGCGGCGTCCACCGACACCAGCGCCACCATGGACGGCGTGCAAGCGGTGTTTTTCGGTTTGAATGCCGCCCCCAATGCCAACCCTCTGGTGATCGTCAAGAAGCTCAACGAACTGCTGCCGGGCATCCGCGCCAATCTGCCACCAGACGTGAAAGTCGCTGTGCCGTTTGAGCTGGCACGCTTTATCAGCGCATCGATTGATGAAGTACTCGGTACGCTGGGCGAAGCCATCGCCATCGTGGTACTGGTGATTTTCTTGAGCCTCGGCTCGGCGCGGGCAGTGATCATTCCGGTGGTCACCATTCCCCTGTCGATGTTGGGTGCGGCCGCGTTCATGTCGATGTTCGGGTTCAGCATCAACTTGCTGACCTTGCTGGCGATGGTATTGGCCATCGGCCTGGTGGTGGATGACGCGATCATTGTGGTGGAGAACGTTCACCGTCATATCGAAGAAGGCAAGTCTCCCACTTATGCAGCCCTGCTGGGCGCACGTGAGGTGGCAGCGCCGGTGATTGCGATGACCCTGACACTGGCGGCGGTATATGCCCCCATCGGCCTCATGGGCGGGCTGACCGGCTCGCTATTCAAGGAGTTCGCCTTTACCTTGGCCGGCTCGGTGGTGGTCTCGGGCATCATCGCGCTGACGCTGTCGCCGGTCATGAGCTCACTGCTGCTCAACAGCCAGATGAACGAAGGCTGGATGGCGCGCAAGGCCGAGGGCTTCTTCCATCGCCTCGGCAGCGCTTACGGCCGCGTGCTGGATCTGTCGCTGCATCACCGTTGGGTCACGTTCACGATTGCGGTCATTGTGTTGATCAGCGTGCCGTGGCTGTACAGCCGTGCCCAAACCGAACTGGCGCCCACCGAAGACCAGTCCACCGTCCTGACCGCAATCAAGTCACCACAGAACGCCAACATTGATTACGTCGAGAAGTTCGGCAAGCAATGGAACGACGTCATGGTGACCTTGCCGGAGCAGAGCAACCTGTGGTTGATCAACGGCAGCAACGGCGTAT
The DNA here is from genome assembly GCF_000263715.2 of Pseudomonas synxantha BG33R. Classification (NCBI taxonomy): domain Bacteria; kingdom Pseudomonadati; phylum Pseudomonadota; class Gammaproteobacteria; order Pseudomonadales; family Pseudomonadaceae; genus Pseudomonas; species Pseudomonas synxantha. The sequence goes on along the minus strand of NZ_CM001514.1, from coordinate 2,494,989 downwards.
CCAACAGCATCGGCGGGGTCAACTTCGTCGATTGGGAAAAACGCGAGCGCAACGCCGACCAGATCCAGGGCGATATGCAAAGTCGCGCCAACACCATCGAGGGCAGCAACGTCTTTGCCTTCCAGTTGCCTTCACTGCCGGGCTCGACCGGTGGCCTGCCGGTACAGATGGTGATCAAGAGCGCCGGTGACTACAGCGTGGTCTATGAGGCGATGGAAGCACTCAAGCACGCTGCACGTGAAAGCGGCTTGTTCATGGTGGTCGACAGTGATCTGGACTACAACAACTCGGTGATCAAGATCAAAGTCGACCGCACCAAGGCCAATAGCCTGGGCGTGACCATGAAGGATCTGGGCGACACCCTGGCGGTGCTGGTGGGCGAAAACTACGTCAACCGCTTTGCCATGGACGGCCGCTCCTATGATGTGATCCCGCAGAGCCTGCGTGGTGAACGCCTGACGCCAGAAGCACTGACGCGCTTTTATGTGACCAGCACCACGGGTGGGCAAGTACCGCTGTCCAACCTCGTCAGCGTCTCCACCGGGGTCGAGCCCAATCAACTAACCCAGTTCGACCAGCTCAATTCGGCGATCTTCCAGGCGATCCCCAACCCAGGCGTGGCCATGGGCGACGCGGTGAAGTTCCTCGAGGTGCGAGCCAAACTGCTGCCGCCGGGTTTCACCTACGACTGGCTTTCGGATGCACGCCAATACCATCAGGAAAGCGGCGCGCTGGTCATGGCGTTCCTGTTCGCAATCATCGTGATCTACCTGGTACTCGCTGCGCAGTATGAAAGCCTGCGTGACCCGTTGATCATCCTGATCAGCGTGCCAATGTCGATTTGCGGCGCCTTGATACCGCTGGCCCTGGGCATGGCGACCATCAATATCTACACGCAGATCGGCCTGGTGACCCTGATCGGCCTGATCAGCAAGCACGGCATCCTGATGGTGGAGTTCGCCAATGAGATGCAGGTCAAGCAGGGCCTGGACCGGCGTGAAGCGATTCTGCACTCGGCAAAGATGCGCTTGCGGCCGATCCTGATGACCACGGCGGCGATGGTGGCGGGCTTGATTCCCCTGCTGTTCGCCTCCGGTGCCGGTGCCCATAGCCGTTATGACCTGGGCCTGGTGATCGTGGTGGGCATGTTGGTGGGTACGCTGTTCACTTTGCTGGTTTTGCCGACCATGTATTCGTTCATTGCCGTCGACCATCGTATGGCGGCCACCACACCCCGCGCCCGTGAGCTGGCCGCTGCCGATGCAGCCGACGCCGCCGCCACGGCCCATACGGTGTAAGGAGACACATATGCACCCCTTTAATACCTTCGTGATTCGCCCGCTCGCGCTGCTGATCTGCTCGGCCTGGATGACGGGCTGTACCGTTGGCCCGGACTACCGGGCCAGTAACGAGCCCGCAGTAGAGCTGACTCAAAGCCCCGATACCGCGCTGTATAGCAGCACCCGCGTGCAACAGGATTGGTGGCGACAATTCCAGGACCCACAACTGGATGCGCTGATCGATCAAGCGCTGGCGCGTAACCATGACCTGCGCATCGCCCAGGCCCGGTTGCTGGAGGCACGTGCGGTGCTGGATCAGCGTCAGTTGGACCAACTGCCAACGGTGACCGCCAGCGGGGCTTATTCCCGTAGCCTGTCCCAGGCCAACCCCGGCCCGAGCGGTGAGCGCAACCTGGCCAAGACCTATCAGGCCGGCCTGGATGCGCAGTGGGAGCTGGACCTGTTCGGCAGGTTGCAGCGCCTGTCGCAAGCGTCTTCGGCACGCGCCGAGGCCGTCGCGGCAGACCTGGCGCAAACCCGCATCGTAGTGACCGCCGACGTGGCGCGTCACTACTTCGAACTGCGCGGCGCGCAACGGCAGTTAGCGGTGGCCCAGGCCAACCTGAGTAATCAGGAAAAAACCGTGGTGCTGGTCCAGGGCCGCGTGGATGCCGGGCGCGGCACCGCCGACGAACTGGCCAGCGCCCTGGCCGAGCGCGCACGGGTACAAGCCACATTGCCGAGTCTGGAAACCCGTCAAGCGCTCAGCCGTTATCGACTCGCTGTATTGACAGGTTCAAGGCCCAGTGACCTGCAAACGCTGACCGACCTGAAACCCTTGCCGGCACTGGTCACACGCCTGCCGATTGGCCAGGTCAGCGACTTGCTGCGACAGCGTCCCGATGTCGCCAGCGCCGAACGCGCTTTGGCGGCGTCGAATGCGGACATTGGCGCGATGACGGCCGAGCTTTACCCACGGATCGACCTGGGCGGCTTTCTCGGCTTTGTGGCCTTGCGCGGTGGGGATTTGGGCGACAGCGGCAGCCGCGCGTTCAGCGTGATGCCCTCGGTCAGTTGGCCGGCGCTGCACCTGGCCAGCGTCAAGGCCAGGCAGCGAGAGGCGCAGGCGCGTGAGGTGGGCAGCCGGGCGCGTTATGAGCAAGTGGTGTTGAATGCGATTGAGGAAACCGAGGGCGCGCTGACGACCTATAGCTTGTCGCAGCAACGGGTACGTAGCCTGGCTGAAGCAGCAGCGCAAAGTGAGCGTGCGGCTCGACTGGCACATGCGCGTTATGAAGCAGGTAGTGCGGCGTATCTGGTAGAGCTGGACGCGCAGCGTACGCAACTGAACGCTCAGGACGCGCTGACGCAGGCAGAGACCGCGTCGTATCTCAATGTGGTGCAGCTTTATAAAGCGTTGGGTGGGGGATGGCGTGCACCTCAATCAAGCGTATCGAACTGAGAGAATCTGCTGCCATCCATCCTGGTTGGCAGCACTCATCCGGTAATTATTTGCGTTAGGGAAAAAACCGATAAACAAGCATTCAGAATGGGTCACCTACAGACTTTTAACATGAAATGCCGTAAAGCTAATTATAGATAATATTAACCACTATACCAGCAGAAAACTTCCCGAGCGCTGCTGCAGGCGAGATCCATTTCAACCGAGCCTCATAAGCCTTAGAGCTTGACAAAGCAGTTTCTTTTGGTGAAAAGACAAACCGCTGACCATAATTTATTAGCTTATTCGCCGAAACGTCAAAAATACCTATCCCAACCGACTTATTGTTAATTGGCACCAACACATTCAAATCCTGCACGATGCCCGAAATAGCATTTATCGACAAATCCACACCATAAGCAGAGCTGCACGCGCGATTTTCAGTAATCGTGAATGCAACGCTTTTAACTACTTCTCCCTGCTTTGAGTTATTAAGATACGCTTTTCCGAAGTCAATATCCTTAGGACTGATTGATAGCCTTGACTCACAAGGCTCGTATTTTAGCCCGCCAATTCCACTCAGTGTTGGCGCCACTGTCTTAGGGGCGCCCACGCCACCAGCACCGTCAAATTGAAATGCAACCATATTATTTGTCGTGGATAGGTTTCCTGTTTTCAGCGCTGCTGATGGCGTTTTTTTATATAGAAATACCGAATAACTCAGGACCGTAGGATTACCTTGACGACATCCCGAACTACTTATGCACCTAGGCACCATTATGGGTGTTTGGATTTTCTTGGTTTCTGGATACGTGTAAGATTGCCCCATAAACTCGATGCCCAAGCCAATCTCCGCCCCCAGATCGACCGCCTTGGGATTCAAATAAATGTATATATACTCAGCCTCGTTGCGGTTGTCTGCCCAACATTCCAGGCTGATGGTTGTCGGGCTCACCGACCTCCAAACAAAATTGTTTTTTGGCATGATACTAGGAATTGGAGCAGGGTTAATAATAGCCATATGTGTAGAGTCCCCCGTTCCCTCGCATGTCACAGCACTGCATTCCGCACTGCAAACTGCGGCTAACACCACAAGCGCTGCATAGGCGATTCGCTTTTGCAAAACTTTATCTTGTTGATGGCACGACTGAAAACTCAAACTCCTCAAAACACTAACTCCTATTTGGGAACTTTAAAAACAGCCATAACCCTAACATACTCAACCACCTATTCAACCAGCAGTCGCCCCCCCCCCCGGAGACAAAGCCATTTTTCTATTCGATTTATCCTACACCGAGCCGTATGACGCGTGTCATTCTATTTTTAATGTCATTAATACTGTCAACCGAAATACTAGCGAACGGAGCGTACGCACCTGCAAACTCCATTATTCATCCTATAAGGCATCTCGGAAACCCTACACCTAGAACCGAATCCTCCGACAAAGCTAGGCTTTAAACCGTAGGATACTTACCGAACTCTTGTCGGGATTGACTCATAATTAAAAAATATGTTTTTTATTATTAATTTTGCTATCCAATATAGTTTTAGCAGACGGATTTTATACCCCCTCAACGTCTATCATTAAACTACCCAAAACACTCATTGTGTCAGGCAATATCCCGACAGGGCAAACCCTATGGAAATCGATACCCGTCACCACTTCTGCCACATTGAACCAATCCAGCTGGAGCCGTTCTGAGATTTATGCAACGATGAACAGCAGCGTTCTATCCTCTTACGGACAAGACGTTTATTAAACCAATATTCCTGGCATTGGCATTAAGTGGCGGGGCACATGGAAGGGCCCATCAATTCCATCTGGTTATACCGAGCCAATAAGAGGAGGAAATATTATCGAACCCGCCCGTGACATTAAGGGATTTACAGATACTCAAACCATTTGGGTGAAACTTATAAAAACGGGCCCAATCAAGCAAGGGACGTTATCGATCACATCAAATGTCGAAGTCGTGTACTACTGTCCTTGCGACAAAAAATGGGCAGTATCTGTTGTTGGTACCAGTTCAGTAGCAGCTGCACCGAAGTGCTCGCTATCTGCCCCGTATCAACGGTACCTCTAAGTAAATCTCTACAACTGCTTTCAATGGAGTAGGCGGACGCTCCAGCCCAGTAGTGTTTTCCATTAATCTGTCTTGCTCAGGAGGGGATCCAGGAATCAGTATTGCCTCGTACGTCACGCTCACAGATACCTCAAACCTCAATAATATTTCTGACATATTATCATTGCCCCATGAATCAAGTGCATCAGGGCCCGGCATTCAGATAAGCAAAGATGGAGGTATAGTCAAGTATGGCCCCGACTCCACCGCGATAGGAACTATCACCAGTGGAAAGCTGGCGACATACAAACTGGGGCGTCTGTATTTAGAATTCTACTTCGTGCCAGCTATATACAAACCAAGCCAAAAGCCACTACTGGGACAGCCATCGGCCGGGCCAATTTCACACTCAGCTATCACTGAGCCAGGTAGACGACCGTCATGACTGATCCTCCATTTTATCCGTTATGGCAGTGGCGCGCTTATAAACCAGAATTGCTACTTCGACTCGCCCGACGAACACCTCGACATCTTCATGGGTGCGGGCCAACCCATTCCGCGCAACTAATGCCTCCAACTCACGGCACACCAGAATCAGTGTTTTAGCTTTGCCGACAGCCAATGCACCTCGAATCCGATGCAATAACTGGACAGCCTGATGACTGCCCTGATCAGGATCCAGCGCTTTAAGCTCACTTAAATCTCGCGTGATAGTTTCAATGAACAGTTCGAGCATGCGTTCAGGCACGTTTATCCCGCCCGCATCGCTTGCCTGTGCCGCGATCTCGCAGACTCGGTATACCGTAGGATCAAGCACACTGCGCAAACACAGATAAAGCCCCTGGATATTCATCGGTTTGGACAACCAGTTGTTCATGCCCACGCGGATGCAATGCTCGCCCTCTTCACGCAGCGCATTGGCGGTGACGCCGATAATCGGCATATCCACATCGCGCTGGCGCAACGTATCGGCAAGTTCATAGCCGTCCATGAGCGGCATGTTCACATCCGTCAACAATACGTCGTAGGTCTTGAGTTCCAACTGCCGCAACGCCTGGACACCATCGGGCACAACATCTACCGCACAGCCGATGCGCTCCAGTTGCTCCTTCATCAGCACCTGGTTGACCGGGTTGTCTTCCGCAACCAGCACTTTCAGACCGAGCTGCAGGTGCGTCACCGGAGTCTGCTCCAACGCAACCTCCGGTTCACCGCTGATCGCCATCGCCAATGCACGGCACATGGACCCGACACTGTTCTGGTTGACCATCAGGTCCTGGCCGATGAACTGCGGCGTGCTACTGAAATCATGCTGAGCAAAGACGTTGGTCGCGCCTGAGCGTCCCACCTCGACCTCTTGCGGCATTACCGTCAAGATGGCATCAGGTACTGCGCCCGCGTCATCGCCCATTACGGTAGTGTGTGCACCGTGCCACTCCAGCCAGGCGCACAGGTTATCGGTCAAGGTTGCATAGGGCGTACGAACATCGATGCACTTGCCTGATAACTGGGGCAATAAAGATCGGGGGGCCTCTAGCGTTTCAAGGCTCAACTCAAATATGAATGTACTGCCCTCACCCGGCGCACTGTCCACGGTCAACGCACCTCCCATCATCTGGCTGAGGTGGGCGCAGATAGGCAGCCCAAGCCCGGTGCCTGCGACGGTGTGATGTTTGCTGTCGGCCTGGTAAAAACGCTCGAACAGTTGCGCCTGCACCACTTCGCACATCCCTGGGCCGCTATCGACCACGCGCCATTGCAGGCTCACCTCGCCTGCGCAGACTCCGATAGGCGACAGGAAGACTGCGACATGCCCGCTCTGGGTGAACTTGATCGCATTATTGAGCAGGTTGCCGACGATCTGCTGAATACGCAGGCGGTCGCCCTGCACCAGGTTCGGCACGCGAGGGTCAACACAGCAGTAAAGCGCCAGCCCTTTATTCGCAGCCATCGCCGAGAACCCGCGTACAGTTTCTTCGAGCATTTCCAGTGGCTGGAACGCGACGGACTCCAGAACCAACTGGCCCGCCTCTATCTTGGACAGGTCCAGCACATCGCTGATCAAGTGCATCAATACCGCGGACGAACTATCAATGGTGCGCAGGTAGCCACGTTGGCGTTCATCCAGAGAGGTCATGCCCAACAGCTCCAGCGTGCCCAGCACACCGTACAACGGCGTGCGTAGCTCGTGGCTCAGGGTGGCGACGAAGTTGCTTTTCTGTTCATTAGCCGCATCCGCCGCCTGGCGGGCGAGGAGCAACGATGCAGATGCTTCGCGGTGGGAAGAAATATCAGTGAAGGTACACAGCAACACGCTATCGCCCAGATATTCGGTGGGTGTATAGCGCACGTGCAAGACCCGCTGATTGACCAGCAGGCAGCCTTCACCGGTAAGGGGTTTATTTTGCTCAAACAGCGGCCATAGCGCCATCATTTGTGCAAACTCGGTCGGCTCGCCCAACCATTGCGTATACAAACTGTTCTGCGTCACCAGTTCGATCTGCGGCCCCTTGACCACACACAACGCCAGCGGCACCGTTTGCAACAAAGACAGGTTGAAGTCATGGTTGACCAATAACTCCCGAAAGTCATTACTCGCCGGCACCACGATGCGCCGTCGATACCATCGGATGACCGACCAGCCACTGATGACGCATAAACCCAACAAGCCGACCAGCCCAAGCAACTGCCAACGTGCATCCAGGATCAGTTGTTTATAGGGGATACGATACAGGGCCTGCCAGGCGCCCATATCCCCGGCACTGCGCTTGATCAGCAGCCCTGAAGTAGTGAAATGGAAGCCGCTTTCATATTGGTAGATCTGTGGCGACTTGCCGCCCACTACACGCGTGCCGTCCGGCGCGACGATGTCGACATTGCTGTACAGCGGCAGATCAAAAAACTGCTTTTCTATCCTTACCCCGGGCGTGTCAAATTCGTCCCAATACAGCAAGGTAGCGGCCACCAATTCCCTGGGGGGGCCCTTTCGTTCCCACTGGTCCTCTTCAATGCGACCGGAGACGTAGCCCAGTATTTGTTGAATGTCCTCACCGCCCAAAAAGAAATGACTGGGCCGCCAGCGCACCAGCAAGTCACTGCTCAAGGGCGGCAGCTGACGCGCAGATTGCTTGACCTCGTTCAAGACTTGGGAAAAATTGCGCTGGCCTGGATGAGGCTGGGGGCTGATCGCAGGAATCGCGATGTCGAAATCGCTCGACAGATCAAACACGAACATTTGCGGCGACGCGAAGGTTGAACCGCTCCAGAAGTCGCCATACACATTTGCCAGCGCACCCCCCAATTGCAACTGTTGGCTCAATACACCGTCATGCGCGTCGGCGGCCTTGATAGGCAATGCCGCCGAAAACGTTGTGGCGACCTGGGACGCCTGGCCTTCATAAATGCGCATGTTGCCCTGCGTCGTATGCTTGACCACATAGGCTTCAGGGTTAAATACCGGTTTGTATTCCAATTGGCTGCTGGCCTTAATGGCCCGCAACAGAAATATTTCATGGTCGTAAGCACGACCCACGAAACGCATAAAATGATAATCGACTTTAAGCACTTCCCCGCGAATGACCTTGTAGGTCACCCAATAGCCGGCCACGGCGAAGAACACTAGCAACAAAAAAGACACCAACAGGCCGAAACCCAGGCGCAGCGAGACTTTTTCAAGTTTACCGACGCTCGATTGCCTATAGCGCATACGCGGTGCCATTTGCAGCGTTCATGAGGGTGCTTTGAGCCTTTGAAAGTTCATGTGCGGTTACCGGACAACCGTCCGCTCGGGTGAGTCTATAGGCTTTTCATTAGTTGGTAAGATTAGTCCTACGCACACGCTCGAAAGAGCTGACGTTTATGGTTACGCATATCCCGCAAAATTGACTCATGGTCATCCCTTGCAGGGCATTACATGAAAACCTCAGCCGCACTCAGCCTAAGTCAGATTCCAGCCGCCCCCAAGGTTCAAGAGCCCGACGCCCAGGAGCTGCGCCAAGGGTTGGCGGATCACGCGTTTGTGGGTTTTTACCAACCTCAGCTTTCGTTGAAAACGGGTACGATTAGCGGCTTGGAAGTTCTCGCCCGCTGGCGGCACCCTCACAACGGCCTGTTGACGCCCGGTTATTTTCTACAGGCCCTGGAACGCCATGACCTGATGGATGAGCTGTTCCTGCGCCTCTTCGAGCAAGGGCTGATCCTGCGCCAGAAACTGGCCAGTCTGAACCTGCCATTGACGATGTCATTCAACCTTCAACCGTCTCAACTCAGCAACCCCATACTGAGCCAGGCGATTAAAGTGCTGCTGCGTGCACATGAGTGCCCTGCCCGAAGCATCATCTTCGAGATCACCGAAACCGGCACGCTCAATCCGTGCAGTGTCGCCATGAACAACCTCTTGCAACTCAAGCTGCTGGGCTGCGGTTTGTCCATGGATGACTTTGGCACCGGTTTCTCGTCACTGGAGCGCTTGTGTGATGTGCCTTTCACCGAGCTCAAACTCGACGCCGGTTTCGTACACAAACTCGACACGCACTCGGCCTGCACCGCCATTGTCGCCCATACCGTCAGCCTGGCAGCCAGCCTGGGTGTGTCGCTGGTGATCGAGGGTGTCGAGACCCCGGCCCAGCTCAAGCGGCTCAAAACCCTGGGCGTATCCATTGTGCAGGGATATGCCATCGCCCCGCCGATGGCGGATACCGCGCTGCTGCCGTACATCCTTGAATACATTGCGGGCTCACAGGTGGTGCTGACGTCAGTCTGAACGCCCATTCACATCGCTCTAACTTCCTACCCCACCCGCCACGTCCGTGGTCGACCTTGAGCCGGCCAGCGCGGCGTACTTGGCATTTTGCAGTCAGGTATACGTTTTCATGTCCACGCTCAAAGCCTTCGTGGCTTTCTTCACCGTACTGCTGCCGGCTGTATCGTACGGCGGTGCCGCAACGATACCCATGCCGCAACAGCCCCTTCACTTGCTTAGCCAAGTGAGTCAGGAACCACAAAAGCTGCAATTACCGGAAGCAGACTGGGCCTGGTTGCGCCAACGGCGTGTCCTCACCCTGGGCGTGGTCGCACCGTTCACCCTGCCCTTCGACATGGTCTACGGCAACGGTGATTACGAGGGCATCAGCGCTGACGTGGCGACAATGCTCAAGCAGCAACTGGGCTTGGATATCAAAGTCGTCGGGTTTGCTGACCGAGGGCAAGCGATGGCCGCCTTGCGAGCCGGCGAAATCGACTTGATCAGCCGGTCCAGCGACTATGATCGCGACTCTTCTGACACGGTGGTGACGCTGCCGTACAGCGTCAATGCCCCCGTACTCTATCAACGCCAGGACAGCGACATTGCGGTTCCCTCAGATCTCAATGGACTAACCGTAGCAGTCTCCAAGGACTACCTGCCATACGCGCTACTGACCGACCGCTATCCTCATGCACAGTTTTTTACCTACGGCACCACCGCGCAAGCCCTGGCCGCCGTCGCGTTCCAGAACGTCGACGTGTTTCTGGGCGACTCGGTAACCACCCACTATCTGGTCAACCATAGCTTTTTCAGCTATCTCAAATTTATCCAGTTTGTGAAAATCGACTCAGGTGGCTATGGGTTTCTACTCAAGCAGGAAGATCAACGCCTGCTACGCATTCTCAATGCTTCACTGACCACATTTGGCCAACTGCGCATGAGCTACCTGATCAAGCGCTGGACCGGTGGCGGCACGGTGATGCCGGACGATAATGTACACCTCACCGCCCAGGAAAAACGCTGGCTGGCCCAGCACCCAGTGGCGCGCTTCATGATCAACGATGACATGGCACCCTCGGCATTTTTTGACGCCAAGGGCCGCTTCAACGGTGTGATATCCGATTTGTTCGAGATCATCACCCAACGCACCGGGCTCAAGTTCGAGATTCAACGCGCCTCGAGTTTTGAAGGCATTCAGGACGCTTTACGCGACGGCGATACTGATTTAGCCGTGTTGACGGCCAGCCCGGAGCGCTTGAACCATATTCGTTTCAGCCATCCATTCGCAACCAGCTCGTTTGCGCTGGTCGCGCCGACGGCTGAATCGGGCCGAGAGCGTTCGAGTCTCAATGCTTTGGCCGGCAAGCGCCTGGCCATTGTCCAGGGGCATGTGCTGATCGACAGCATTCGCAAAGGCTTTCCCACGGTGCAGTTGATTACCCCGGCAAACAACCTGGAGGCCATGCGCATGGTGGTTAATGGCGACGCCGACGCTGTGTTGATGACCTTATCCATGGCTCGTTACTACACCGCGCGCCTCTATGAAAAAGAACTGCGCGTGGCTGGTGTCGTCGACGGCCAGGCGGCCACCGCCAACTTCGCCATGCGCCGAGGCGAAACCGAGCTGCAGTCGATCATGGATAAAGCCCTGCTGAGCATCCCACCTGACGAGCTTAATGCAATCACCATTCGCTGGCGTGCCAATGCGGCCATGAGTGGCCAGAACTGGCGTGACTACAAACTGGTAATCCTGCAGATCATTTGCTGCGCATTGCTGGTGCTGCTGGTTTCGATCATTCGAATCGTGCAATTACGCCGTCAGATACGGCGCCGAGTCACCGCTGAAAAAGCCCTGAATGATCAGTTGGAGTTTCTGCAAACCTTGAACCATGCCATGCCCGTGCCGGTATATGTACGCGACCGCGAAGGACGCCTGCTGTCATGCAGCCGCAGCTATGAACATGTCATGAAGCTCTGCCAATCCCAAGTGCTGGGTAAAACCGCGTTGCAAACGAACCACGGTGATATCGAACTTGCGCCCTCGCTTCACCAGAGTTATCTGCAAGCGATGGAGGATGGCAACGCCATCGAACAGCAACTGCAGATCACCATCGAGGGACAACCCCACTTCATCGAGCATTGGATTCAGCCGTTTCGTGACTCTAATGGCACGATCGCCGGAGTGATCTGCGGCTGGCAGGACATCTCGCAACATCATCAACTGATTGAGCAACTGCAGCAGGCTAAAACCCAGGCTGACGAGGCCAGCCGCGCCAAAACCCAATTTCTTGCGACCATGAGCCACGAAATCCGCACGCCCATGAGCGCGGTGATAGGCACATTAGAGTTAGCGCTCAAACGCGCTGATCATGGCGTACTGGATCGGGTGAACATCGACGTGGCCTACACGGCCGCCAAGAACCTGCTTGAACTGTTGGGCAATACGCTGGATATCGTACGCATTGAATCCGGGCACTTGAGCTTCTCACCACGCCGGGCCAACCTCAAGAATCTGGTGGAGATGGTGGCGCGGGTATTCGAAGGGCTGGCGAGAAAGAAGAAACTGGACCTGATTCTGGAAATCGACGCCGGTACCACCCTGGACGTCTCTATCGACCCTCTGCGCTTCAAGCAAGTACTGTCGAATTTGGTGAGCAATGCGATCAAGTTCACTGAGCGCGGCCGTATCGTCATCCGCTTGGTATGCCGCGTGTTGAACGGGCAGACACTCAACATGCATCTGCAAGTTCAGGATACCGGCATAGGCATCAGTGAGGCAGACCGGCAGACGCTGTTTCGCCCCTTTGCGCAAGTGATTCAGTCGGACCTCTCGGTCCATGGCGGGAGCGGCCTCGGGTTGGTTGTGTCGCGGTCGCTGTGCGAGATGATGGGTGGCCGCCTGGAACTTACCAGCACGCCGGGGCAAGGCACTACGGTCAATGTAACGCTCAAGCTCAAGCTTCTGGAACCGCTGCCTGAAGAAGAACTGCCATTGCCCGCGTCCTCCGAGGCTACTCCGAGCTGGGCCATGCGAGTGCTGATCGCAGACGACAACACCTTGAACCGTCAAATGCTGCGCGCGCAGCTGGAGTACCTGGGCTGCAAGGTGATTGAAGCCAGTAATGGACTGGAGGCGTTGGAGGCCTGGCGTGCCTTTCCGGTTGACTGGCTTATCACGGATTACCACATGCCGGTCATGGACGGAGTAGAACTGACACTGGCGATCCGCAAGGAAGAACAGCAACGCAACGCCAGTGCATTGACGATTCTGGGGCTGACAGCCGACGCCCAGCAGGAAGAAATGGACCGCTGTCTTAATGCTGGCATGGGCGACTGTCTGATCAAACCCATCAGCCTGGCCATCCTCGAACAGCGCCTGGCATCACTGGAGCCAGCGGATAAGCCAGCCTATAAAGGCGCCAAACCGACGCTGCATGGGCCTGAATTCGACATGAATCTGCTCCAGCCGATTACCGGTGGCAACCCGGCAATCATTCAACAACTGCAAGCTGAATTGATGCGCAGCAATCAACAGGATATCGAACAGTTGCGTGACTTCAGTGAGACACGGGACCTCGCCGGCATTGCCGAGCTGGCTCACCGTTTGAGGGGTAGCGCGGCATTGATGCGCAATGATTATTTGCTTGGGTTGTGCAAGGAACTAGAGCATGGCTGCCGAACCGGCGCCGAGGACGTACCGGCGCGGGTCAGGCAGGTGAAGAAGGAGTTACGGCGCATTCAAAATATGCTCGAACCCTAGGCTGTGAACGACTACGCCAAGCCATTGCGCTTGGCCAACTCACCCAGGGCAATCAGGTTTTCTACACTCAGCTTGCGTTGCAGGCGGATTTTGTATGTGCTCACCGTCTTGTGGTTGATCATCAACTCATCGGCAATGGCCTGGTTGCCCATACCCCGCGCCAGCAGTTTCAACACGGTGATCTCACGATCGGACAGTTGCGCAATCAGCTGGCTTTCCTCGCTGGCGGCCTGGGTATTGTCGCGTAACTGGTGGATGGTATTGGCCGGGAAATAGCTGTAACCCGACAGCACTGCCTTCACCGCGCCTATCAGTTCGTCCAGATTGTCATCTTTGCAGACAAAACCTGCCGCACCGGCTTGTAAGGAGCGCATGGCGAAGTTGCGAGTGTCACCAGAGGTGAGGATCAACACACGGGTGGAAATGCCGATAGCCTTCAAGTGCGCGATGACGGAGAGGCCATCCATTTTCGGAATACTCAGGTCAAGAACGATCAGATCTGGAAGCAATTTTCGGATAATTTCCACCGCGTCCACGCCGTTGTCGACTTCGGCGACAATCGAGTGGCCTTCTTGCTCGAGCATCACGCGCACAGCCATGCGCATCAGGGGGTGGTCGTCGACGATGACTATGTTGCCCATGGTCTGGTTATTCCTGAGGTAATATATTCATAGATAATGCCTTGCATGCAGAGCAAAACAAAGGATTATACGCACAAACGCAAAGAAAGCCTGCTGGCTAAACTTGAACTATTTAGGGAATAAAATAAAGCGTACCCAAGAACAAGCATTATTTGTAGGACAACGTAACTGTCACACCTGCCCTCACTGAACCAGGGCGCGCGATGGTCGAGGTTCGTATATAGCGAACGCTCATGGATTTGCTTATCATGCCGCCGCCATTTGGCATACTCCCGAGCAGGCGTTTCGACGTAGAACCGAAGTTAACTGGTGTCATGCCATCGACCACCTGTAATGAGACACCCGAGGCCTTTTTCGCCGCATCAGCTAATGTGAGCGTCGAGGACTGGTTGGCTGAATCGTTAACATCGCTCATCGAATAGCTGACCTGATAAGCTGGTGTACTACCGGCACAGGTTAACCCTAGTTGAAAGCTGGCAGCCTCGTTGCTATCCCCTGGCATAGGAATTGCCGAGAGATTTACTGATTTCAGCTTTAACTCAGCAGGAATTGCCAGTGTGCATGAAGGACCATTCACAATAAATGAGAAGGCCGAAAGATTCATGCCTGATTCGGCAACGAACCCCACAGAGGTAATCTTACCTTTGACTAACCCAGCGCTATTAATTGTGTACACACCAGGCGTCATCGATTTTGACGGAGAATAGAACTTGATTCTCACAGTAGCAGGAAGCTTGAATTCGGTAATCACGGGGGGGTATATAGCGTGGGAGTATGATGTACCAAACGGGCGAAGAACTCCGTCAGGCCCTGCCACACCGCCAAAATAAAAAACATCACGCTCGCTCGTCGTGTATAGCTTGTAAGAAACGCCCTCGAACAACTGCGTCTTGCCGGAATCGTTGCCCGCCGGCGTTATCTCATTTCTCAAGAGATAAGAACCGCTCATACCATTGCAGCTAACTTGAAGCTCTGCAGTGTGCCATGATTTCGACAACATGCCTCCCGTGTTATTGGCTATAGGTGGGATCCATGGAGCGAGGCTAAACCCCGACTCTTGCACACACCCAGCCGCCACTACGAATGGAGCATATGCGGCCAGCAATACAATAATAGCTTTGAGAAATTTCATTTATTTACTCCCAACATAATGAATCGTCGACTTTCGCGCTACCTCCTTCACTAAGAATTGCTTAAACTATAAATATCACTTACAAAAAGCGTCTCAACTAAACCCTGCATGAACAGACCGAACTACAATCTAACGCCTTATGAATAAAGTAGACACTCCTAAATTTGCCGAGTGCCTAGTCGTCATTTGGCGCATTATCAATACGTATTGATACCTACCTCCCTATATCCAATACCAAAAGAATATTGATATCCTATCCCCTATATCTTCCATATAAAAATACCAGCTTATCTCTCCGATCTACAAACACACACCGCTGTACTGCTCGTACATCAACTCTTTATTAACCGGCGGCAGATCATATCTAACTTCACACGCCAGACTACCCCATTTGACTTTGAATGTGCCCACATCTTTCAAACCAAAAACAAGTAGTTTCGAAGCGTTATCCACCAACCCAAGAACCTTCCCTTCATCGTCATATGCCTGCGCGCCAAATGGTAAATGCGCACCTTTGCCGTCCGTTAAGTTAAATTGAAGTCTACGCCCTGACTCGACCTCAAAGTGAGTTTTAACAACTGCGCCGCGAGTCGGCACTACTTTCTTCGAACTTTCCGCCACTTCGATACTGCTGCCCATCGTACTGGTATCCAAATTAATCCAGTTATAACGATAGGGCTGCGCATAAGGCACAACCGCATAACCCTTGCTATCGGTTCTTACCGCATTGGATGAATCAATACCGATACCTTTGGTATCAGGTATTTCGACCAAGGCAAATGTTTCACCCACGGGCTGCCCCAACGTGACACCACCGCTGTGAACGACAACCGAACCTGACGCGCCGACATCCAAATGCTTGTTATCACGTCCCTGCCCATAGTTACCGCTGACTTTTGCAGTCGGCGTATCCCAGTTGACACCGAAACTGGCAGAGCTGCCGCTGGTTTTACTGTGGCTGCCTTGCGCTGAATAATTTAGAGTGTTTTCATCATTCAAGTTACCGGACAGTCCTGTCTGAATCGCAGACTCACCCTGGTTTGAGGTGGTAACGCTGGTGTACAGACGCTGCGAGCGGCGAGTGTCGCCAAACGGAATGCTGAACGATGCCGTCATCTGATTATCGGCACCTTGGCTCCCAGCCTGCCCTTCGGTACGGGATACCGCAAAGCTGTAGCTGATATCCGAATAGTTACCGTTGTAGCCGAACTGCCAGCGCCGGGTACTGCCTTGCCTGTTCCAATAACTGGTTTCGCCGAGGCTCAAAAACAATGAGCCACGTCCGTCCAGAGATTGGTTGACGTTCACATCAAAGCGACTTTTCTGTCGGCCATAATAAGGTGTAGCTACGTGCTCTTGTTCTTCAACATGTTGACTGAAGGTGCGATAGGACTCAGTGGAGTAGCGATAACCGACCATCGTAAAGGTGGTATCGGTCTGGCTAAGTGTCTTGGAATAAAGGAATCGCGCACTCTGGCCGACGTTTTTACGCCCGGAACGCTCTTGCGAACTGCTGTTGGTGACGTCAAAGGATAATCCACCCCACGGAGAGTTAACCCCCACCCCCAAGTTTAATGCCTTATACGCCTGGGCCGCTATCAGGCCACCGTAGCCAGTGAAATTATCCGTCACCCCGTACACCAAGGTACCTTGGGTAAACTTAGGCGCTGCTTGGCCTTCATTAGAATATTCACCTGCCGCCAGACTGTAGCGCGTGTTACCACGACGGGTCATGACCGGGAGATAAGAATAGGCCTGGGAGTATTGGCGCTCGCGCCCGTCAGCCTCAATGATCTTGATGCTCAGGTCGCCGTTGGACCCACTGGGGTAGATATCGCTGATCTCAAATGCGCCCGCAGGGACAGTGGCCGAATAGATGACGTAGTTGTTCTGGCTGATTTCAACCGTCGCATTCGTTTCCGCAATACCTCGCACCACCGGAGCAAAGCCCACCTCATCATCGGTCAACATGCCCAATTCCGAGGATAGCTGCGCGCCTTTGAATCTCACGCTGTCAAAGATTTCACCCTGGCTGTACAACTCCCCCGCCGCGAGCTTACCTTTAAGGCTGCGAATGTCGCGCTCTACATAAGTACGGTTGCTGGTGAATTTGTCACGTACCCCCGTAGAACCTGAAATCGACGACTCATTGCGCAGGCGCCATGCGCCAATATTCAAGCCGTTGCGCAGACCGACATAGCGGTAATCGCTATTGTAGCCCTGGTTGATATTGCGGCTGAAATTGGTCTGGTAATTTGAGTAGAACGCAGTAATACCGTCATCCCATAATGACGGATCAACATACCCACGAGACTGGCGCTGGATATACGCTTGAGGCATGCTGATCTGCAAAGCCAGTGCCGTGACGTCGAACTCCACGCCCGCACCAGGCGCAAGCGACTCTACGTCAATCAATGTTTTATCATCTGCCTTCGCGGCAATCAGCTTTTCCTGCTCCAGGCGAACGACGTTGACGCCCACTGCCTTGAGCACCGAGAGAGGTATGAGCGGCTTGACCTCATTGTCTTTACCATTGGTAGCAAACTCAATACGCTGGCGCAGGATGAGTTGCTGGTTTAGATAAATATCGACATTGTAGTGACCAGGGGCAACCGAACTTCCCTGCTCGAAATACTTCAACTCAACCGGCGCACCCTGCTTACTCAGAAATGCACTATTGAATTCGACCGCAGACGCAACCGAGGGAACCGAGGCGCCGAGGGCAAAAAAACCCGTCGACCCAAGACTCCCGAGCAGCGTCATCGTGCGCCGACTCCCTGATCGAAACACCCACATAAGATTATGCCTCACAACTATCAACGCTTACTCTTAAGCGGCAACCAAACAGAAAACCTGAAAGATTAACCAGCAGCCCCTTCACCCACATAAGCTATTGGTGCCCCATAATCGTTAATGGCTTTATACTCAACGCTAAACCGCTCTTTGGAGGCCAATATGCCTCCCGAATCAACCGGGAATTTTAACGTTGCGCCAGGGCTGATCATTTCTGCTTGAACCGTATAGCGCTTGCCTGACTGCTTTAAATAAACCTCTCCAAATGAGATATAAAATGGCGATGTATTACTTGCGACAAGCCACGCCTTTCCGGACTCATGAATCAGCTGCCACTTCAGTTGCTTGGCGGACTCCTCCTCCGAACCTATAAGGCCTGTAGGACGGTAGAAAATCTTGATACGTTGGCGAATGGCGATCTGTAACGTATTATCCGATTCTGATTTTTGCGGTATTTCTTGTACGTTTAGCCAGAACACAGACTCTTTATCCGCTGGCAAGCCTTTGCCCGCATAAAAAATGCGCAAACTTTGTTGTTTACTGGCCCCGAGACGACTAAGTGCAGGGGTTAAAGCGAAAGGCACATCTTGTTCTGAAACATTGGCCGCTGGCTCTATCCATGACTGAACCATGATGTCTTTATCACCATCATTCTTGACCATGATTGAGGTTTCTTTAAGCTTCTCCTGATAAACAACACGTGTACCACCCAATGTAATACCCGCACTTGAAACACCACTGAACAGCAACACACATCCCGCCAAAAAACATTTGGATAGCAGCTTCATTATATTTTGCCTGTGCAGAAGCTGGAGAAGCACTTACGTGCTTCTCCAACAAATGACTTACTCGTAGGTCAGCGTAAACGGCAGGTTGCCATTGGCCGTACCCGGTACGACTACGTCACCGTTGGCGACATAAGAAGCACGCAAGTTCAAGTTAGCCGAGTATTTAATATCTGGATCAGTACCGGCCTTGATCAAAGGGGAGTCAAACGAACCGTTACCGGCCAAATTAATCAGGTTATTGCTGGCGTCATACAGACCGATCCCCACGCCAGTAGCAGTGCCCGTAGTTTTCAGCAAATTGTTATTTTTAAGATCTACACCGCTACCCGAATTCGGATCGAATTTCACCTTAACTGTGGTCAAGCCAGCAGCGGTATTACCGCAATCAAGATTGATATTGATCGCCGAGCCCGCAACGATTCCTGTCTGGCTATTTTTCAACGAGTCGATGCTCACCTTACCCATTTTTACGTCAATAACTTTCTGGGTGGTACCCGTGACACCGGTACCGGCACCGGCACTGATACCGCAAGAAGCCGCAGTCACTTCACCGGTAAAATTGATAGTACCGTCAGCAGCCATAGCAGATGTAGCGAAAAGCCCAACGATGGACGACGCGAGAATTAGTTTGAATGGAATAGACACGACTGTGTACCTCTAGGTTGGCAACAACAAATAGATAAGTTCACTCTGCTTAAGAGTTCCCGAATTCTACCCATCTCACACAAGCAGCCAACCGCAGCGATCCACACAGACCAAAGATAGATCCTCAGACGCTGTAGGACTATTCCTACACCGTATAAATAATTTTTCTCTGCCGACATCAACCCTAACAAAACATGATGAATTAGAGCATATAAAATATGATGAAATATATTCTGACGGGAATTCCGATAGCGGAAAACCAATCACACACCGAGAGGGATCATTGATATTTCTAACACGATTCACATTCAGGCATGAAGTGAGTCACATCATCAGTGGAAAAGAAACTCGACCGCACCGAGACAAAAAAATTGGCGTGCCTCTGTGAGGCAACGCCAACCTAAACTTCTACATTTTAACCTTGCATGTTTTTATCGATTCTAAAGCACTCAACATGCGCAAGGCGCTGGTGGGCGCAAAAAAATCAACTACCCAAATGAATTGCCTGTTTTTATCTTTCGGCGAACCATACATTCGGCAACCTTGCTTGTACCGTCACAGTTTTGATCTGCGTGTAGGCATTCAGGGTCTCCCGACAGAACTCTCGGCCAATACCACTATTTTTATAGCCGCCAAAGGCGGTGCCATCGGTAATGTTCGAATAACGATTGACCCACACCGATCCCGCCTCCAACCTTGCTGCGGTTTCCATAGCGTGCTGCAAGTTACTGGTATAGATTCCGGACGCCAAACCGTATTCGGTGTCATTGGCCTGGGCGATCATCGTTTCATAATCATCCCACACGATCAGCGAGAGTACCGGGCCAAAAATCTCTTCCTGGCAGATGCTCATGTCATTATGCGTTAGTAACAAGGTTGGCTGGATGAAGTAACCGTATTCACTACCTGATACGACTGCGCGACCGCCCCCCGCGAGCAGCTCGGCGCCCTCCTCTAAGCCCATAGTGATGTAGCTCAACACACGCTCACCTTGTTGCGCGTTGATCAGGCAACTGACCCGCGACTCTTCGGACAGCGGAGACCCCACTTTCACACGATTGAACGCGGCAATCAGCTTTTGCTTGAACACTTCAAAAATCGCGGCATGCACAAACAAGCGGGTGCCGGCCAGGCATGACTGCCCGTTGTTATGAATAGCTGCGAAGGTGGCGTTATCGACCACCGCATCAATGTCGTCGATATCGGGGAACACAATATTGGCGCTCTTGCCCCCCAGTTCGAGTGTCGCGGGCACCAGACGCCGGGCGGCCACACCGGCCACGGTGCGACCGACTTGCGTACTGCCAGTAAATGACAGCTTCCTGACCAGAGGATGCTCGCTCAACGCCGCACCGACTACCTCACCCAACCCGGTGACCATGTTTACCACCCCGGCTGGGAAGATCTTGTTAATCAGCTTGCCTAATTCAAGCGTCGATAAAGAAGCGTTTTCATCGGGCTTCAGGACAACGGTATTGCCGGCTACCAATGCCGGAGCGAGCTTGAACGCAGCCATAATCGCCGGCGCGTTCCAGGGAATGATCTGTCCGCACACACCCAAGGGTTCACGCTTGGCAATAGCGTAACCACCGTCGATTTCCCGACCAGTGTCTTCATGAGCCATGATCACTGAGGCGAAATAGCGATAGTGCCGGACGGCGGTAAGGTAGTCCTTGCGTACTTCGCTGATGCAACGGCCCACGTCATGGGCATCGATCATGGCCAGGCGTTCACTGTGCTCTTCTATCTCGTCCGCCAGCAGATTTACCAAACGTGCGCGCATCTGCTGGCCCATGGCACGCCAGGCTGGAAACGCTGCATGCGCTGCATTAACGGCGCGGTCGACGTCCGTGGCATCGCAATAGCGGATATAGGCCAAGTGCCTGCCCGTGGCGGGGTCGACTGCGGCAAACGAGCGCGATTTATCGTCAGTTTCAAACACCCCGTTGATCAGTGGACCATAAGACGCATCAAAATGGATATGCATGGAGAACCTCATATTTAAAGGTGAAATCTGGATGAACCCTGATATAAAATTGCAATTACTTTATTTTTCGTCCAATCAGGTGCTGCATGGATCCTCTGTCCGACGTCCTTTCATTGTTGAGAATCCGTAATTACCACTCCGCCACGCTGTCCTTGGGCGGTGATTGGGCCTTCACCTTTCCTGAACGCGAAGGCATCAAGTTCACCGCGGTGGTCAAGGGCAGTTGCTGGCTGCAAGTGGATGGAGAACAGCAACCGCAGCGACTGCATCAGGGCGATTGCTTTCTGATGACCAGAGGCATGCCTTTTTCGCTCTACAGTGATATGTCCCAGCCGGTGATGAATTCCGACGGTCACTTTCAAACCCTTGCGGCGGACGAACTGGCCCTGCATTACGGCGGCGATGAAACTCAGTTGGTCGGTGGCCGCTTTGACTTCACCGGTGTCCCTACTCAATTGCTACTCAGCGGCCTGCCCTCGCTGGTTCACGTACAAGGCAATGAACCGCAGGCCTCGGTCCTGCGCTGGGCGCTGGAGCGGTTCACCTCGGAGTTGCAGCAGAAGCGCCCAGGCCGCTCGCTGATGAACGAACACTTGGCGCACCTGATGCTGGTCGAAGTTTTGCGCACTCACTTGGCGACCCTGGAAAGCAGCGGCATCGGGTGGTTTTACGGTTTGGCCGACCGCAACCTCAGTGTTGCCTTGAGCGCGATGCACGCCGACCCAGCCCATCGCTGGAGCGTCCAGGAACTGGCGCAACTGGCAACCATGTCGCGCTCGGCGTTCGCGTTGCGCTTCAAGCAGGTGGTCGGCGCAGCCCCCATGGAGTACCTGACGTACTGGCGCATGTTGCTGGCCAGTGATCGGTTGAAGAACTCCGATGACTCGGTGTCCACCATTGCGTTCTCATTAGGTTATGAGTCCGAAAGCGCATTCAGCACGGCATTCAAGCGCGTCATGTTGCAGTCGCCCCGCCACTATGTGCGCGAGCATGCCGCCCAGGTTTAGTGCAGCCCGCCGCCGATTATCAGGGTTTCACCGGTGATCCAGCCTGCATCCGACGACGCCAGGAAGGCGACGGCGGGTGCAATATCCTCGGGCAGACCGATGCGCCCCAGCGGTGTAATAGCTTCAATTTTTTGCCGGAACGCCTCTTCGAAAAAGCCACTGGCGTGCACACCCTCGGTCACGACCAACCCAGGATTGACCGAGTTAACGCGGATATTTCTAGGCCCTAACTCGTTTGCCAGAGTACGAGTGATAGCGTCAACCGCAGCCTTGGAGGCGGTGTACACCGCCGAGTTGGCAGGTGTGAACGAGGTGACGCTGGAACTGATATTGACGATGCTGCCACCCTGAGGGTTGAACACTTCAACGGCTGCTTGCGTGCACTGGATCAGACCCAGGACATTGAGGTTGAACTGGCGGTGAAACTCCGCCTCGGTGATGTCGGCCAACGCGCTGGTCGAGTAAACGCCGGCATTATTGACCAAAATATCGAGGTGACCATGCTCATGCACAATGGTCTTGAACAGCGCCTTGAGGTCGGCGCTGTTGGACACATCGGCCTGCACTGCATGTGCTCTCGCGCCGGTTTGCAGGATATGTTCAACCACCCGGTCAGCGTCCTCGCGGCTGTTGGCATAATTAACGATGACAGTGGCGCCATCCTGGGCCAATTGTTTGGCAATGGCCGCGCCAATGCCCTTGGAGGCGCCGGTCACCAGCGCGACTTTCTTGTGCAACCTTTTCATGTTCACTTCCTTTCTGTTGCTGGCTGAAACTCAGTGAATCCAGCTTAAGAGGATGTGGGGAACCGGTTAATAGCCAATGCTCCAGAAAAGCTCTTTGATCGTCCAGCTGACAAACCGCACATTGATAATTGACGCGAGCCACTGACTAGTCGTACGTAAAAGTCACACTGACCGCCGCGGTTATTTTTCCGGGCGTGGCGACTTTTTCCGTTCGAATGTACTGAACATTCATCGCCTTACTAAGAGCTCCATGCGTCAAACTACCCATTGAAGATTTCACCGGTGGAGAAAAAATAACGGCCCGGCCCTCGTCCGATAATTGCAATGCTATGCCGTTCGCCTTCAAAGGTTCATCAGCCAGGGTTAAGACAGTAGATGTATTCGCTGGGTTGTAAACGTCAGTCATCGCGTAGCTGACCTTGAATGAGGGGGCGCTAGCATTACAGGCTAAACTTAAGGTGAACGCCCCCCCTTCCACCATTGAACCTATCGCAGGAATAGAAACGATGCTTACCTGTTTCAATTTGACGGTGGCGGGCGTTGTCAGTACGCACGACGTACCTTTTGCCACAAACGAAAAACCTTCACTTTGCATAATCCATCTACCAGAATAGACGCCGGGCTTCAAAGAGTTAATATCACCTCGAACAAGATCTAAAAGCTCTATATTGCGCACACCGGAAGACAGACTCTTGCCGGGGCTATAAAACCTTACTCTAACTAAAGCTTTCATATCAAATGCCGAGGTCGCGGGACCCGTTACTTCTTTTAAACTTACGTAGGGAACCGAACCGAACTGCTGTTCCGCTCCACTATCTACTGCAAAAGTACCAAAATAGAAAACATCATTAACATTTGTTTTATAAAGCTTGTAATTAACCCCTTCAAACATCACTGAAGTGCCGGCAAAGGCACCAACCGTACTCATGACGTTAGTATAGTCATCATTGGTCATTCGAACACACTTGAGCATCATGGTACCCGTATGCCAAACAGTAGATATCACACCCCCACTGTCGTATGGTACATCCGTAATTTTTGGATAGATTTTATTTCCGCTGATTACACAACCTGCCAATGCAGAGCCCGGCAATGCAATCAGTAGACCTACAACAACAATCCAGAGACTTCTTCTGCACCTGCGAAAACCCCACATATACTTAGTGCCTTTATTAAATATTGCGCTGGCGTTGCGCTCGCTTTCTTAAGAAGGCCACACACAACAACAAACAAGTAATCACCACGGGGACAGATACAAGATTGAGCCATCTCATACGCACACCCAATTGCTCAATCTGAAAGTTAAGATGGCGCGCGACCTGACGCATCTCCTTGTCTATCGCATCTTTTTCATTGCTGAACTGATCAAAAGTCGCTTGCTGCTCTGCCGTCCGAGGCATATCACGGCCCTGTTCAGCGGCCAACGCAACGAGACGCTTTTCAACCAGATCGAGCTTATCTTGCAGCTCGCGTCTCATGTCGCGATAACGCTCGCGGGCTTGCTGCTGCAACTGTTCGACCACAGTGAACGTTCGGCTGTAATGCCCCCGCGAGCGTAAGCTGATCAAGGCATCCGATCCGGACAGGCTGTCCAGCGCATTGAGCACCAACACCGCATTGTCGGCCCATGGCTCCGTGACTGGCCGCCCCCCTTGCTGCTGCACATCCGCCCACAGGTTGTCGCTCAATACGTCTGTATCCGCCACCACCACAACGTTGATATTCTGCGCCTCGGTAAGCGCTCCCGGAGAGTCCAGGAAAGCCGAGCGTGCCGCCCCTTGCAGGCGTACCGCGATCAGGTAACGCTCGCCGGTAGCCTTGAAGCTCTTGGACAACTCATCAGGCTTTTCCAGATGATTCAGAAGCGCCGTCTTGTAGGGCATAGCCTGCTCCGAACTGTGCAACAGCGGTGTCAGAGTAGTTGTTGCACCCGGCAAGGCGCTCAAGATACCGACGGTTGTGAGGTTAAGGCTGCCAATACCAGCAGTAATCACATCCTGTTCATTCATCGCAGAGGGTGACAGCCCCAGGGCGGTCGGTTGCCAGACCGGCTCTGCGCCTTGTGCCAATGCCACAAACTGACCGTAGCGGCTGTCGCCTAACACGCTATCGGGTAGAAGCTTGATGCCCCACGCCTTGAACAAAAGCGCGAGGTCAGAAGACTTGTCTTTGCTGGGTATCCCAAAATAGTAATCGCCACGATCCTGCTCACTATAGGGGTCGACGAACACCAACAAACGTCCACCACGCAGCACAAACTGGTCAATAGCGCGCAGTGTCGTCACAGGTAACCGTTTGGGATGCACGAGCATCAAGACATTGAGTGCACTGTCGATGGTGTCGACATCGGACGCCAATTCGCGCACTTCAAACGCATTGTTGATCTCCTGCATAATGCGCCACGGCTGCCGGGTTCGCCCCGACTGCACATCGAAGCCACCTGCCAATGGCAACGAAGACATCAGCCCAATCACGGGCCGCGCAGGCCGAGTCAACTTCTGCAATGTGCGGCTGATGTCGTACTCAAGGAACGTTTGTTGTTCAAGCGCAAAGAACCCAATGCTGGCGTGGTGCGCCTGGGCGTCAACGATGGCCAACCCAAAGAAAACCGCAGCACCCGCCTTGCCGATAGGGGCAGGTTGCAGGCCAAGTTCGACTGCGCGGGCTTCGTCTGCTGAAAACGGCGCAGGGTCAATCATGTGCACCCGTAGTCGGCCATTTGACACACGTTCATATTCACGCAGCAATGCTTTGATGCGCACCGCGTAACCGCGCATGACCGTAAGGTCCCTGGCGGCCTGGCTGGAAAAGTAGAAGTACAGGTCGGTGGGTTCCAACAAGGCCTGAATGATCTGACGCGACCCCGGGCTCAGGGTGTAAAGCTGCTGCTCGGTAAGGTCCAACCGCATGGACGCCAAACGTGGTGCCAACTCGAAGTTGACCGCCACGAACCCAGCGATAATGACCATTAGGCGCAAGCAAGTGCGCGTCACCGATTTGAATGACATGGCGTCATACTGCCTTTTTCAATTCAACCGCAATCACGGTGACGGCGAGCCAGCCAATGATCTGGCTGAAAAAATACAGCACGTCCTGCGGGTCGATTACACCTCGGCATAGTCCTTCGAAATGTGTGAGAAAACTCAACGAAGCCACCCCATCGAGCCACGGCAAACTTGACCAATCACGCAAGACATCCAATACCACCGGGAAGCCACAGGCCATGAATGCCAGACATAACGCCATTGCAGTAAGGAAGGCAATCAGTGGGTTCTTGGTCAGTGCCGACAGGCACCCGCCAATAGCCAGGCAACTGCCGGCCAGTAGCCAACTGGCCATATAACCACAAAGGATGACGCCGTTGTCTGGCGCCCCCAGGTAGTTGACTGTAATCACCAGTGGAAACGTCAACGCCAGCGCCAACCCGCTGACCACCCAGGCGGCGAGGAACTTGGCTACAACCGCCTCAGCCGTACCCACCGCCAGGCACATCAACAGCTCGATAGATCCGCTCTGCCGCTCGATGG
The DNA here is from genome assembly GCF_000263715.2 of Pseudomonas synxantha BG33R. Taxonomy (NCBI): domain Bacteria; kingdom Pseudomonadati; phylum Pseudomonadota; class Gammaproteobacteria; order Pseudomonadales; family Pseudomonadaceae; genus Pseudomonas; species Pseudomonas synxantha. The sequence goes on along the minus strand of NZ_CM001514.1, from coordinate 2,468,435 downwards.
ACCACATGCGCATGGCAAGGGCCGGCAGCAGCAACGCATATAGCCACGGCAGATAGTCGAAGAACGGTGCCAGGTCGGCCTGGTTACGCTGGTAGAAGTCACCCAGGTAAAACGTGCTGATACCGCTGAGCAGCAGTAGCAAGAGGGTAAACACATACGCGACGGGAGTGACGAAATAACTGCACAGTTCGCGCTTGAACACCGGCCAGAACGTCCTCATGGTTGTTGCTCCCGCGTCAGCAACCGGAAGACCTCCCCCAGTGAGCCTCGCTCGACTTCCTGGCGCGGTACATCCCAACCGCGACTCAGGATCAACGAATTGATGGCCGGTAATATGACCGTTCCCGTGCGCGCCAGCACCCGCACGCTATAGGGTTCAGGCCCCGCCTCTATGCCTGCAACGCCGGGCAGCATGCCAAGCGTCATTACATCCAGAGGCCGGGTGGCGTACAACGTAACAGCCTGGTGATAGCGCGAACGACCTTCCAGTTCCAGAGGGGTGCTGTCGACCAACAGCCGACCTTTATCCATGACCAGCACGCGGCCGCACAATGCAGTAACCTCTTCGAGGATGTGGGTAGAAATGATGACGATTTTGTCGCGGGCCAACTCCTTGACTTGCTCGCGCACGCGGTACTTCTGATTCGGGTCCAGGCCATCGGTGGGCTCATCGAGAATCAGTATCTTTGGATCATGCAGAATCGCTTGCGCCAATCCGACCCGGCGCTGGAAACCCTTGGATAGGGTGTCGATGGTCTGGCCACGTACTTCCATCAGCTCGAATTGCTCAAGCATGGCCGTGACCCGCGCCGTCTTTTCGCGCCCACGAAAGCCACGCACTTGAGCAATAAAACCCAAAAAACTTGCGACGGACATTTCGTTATAGCAAGCAGCTGTTTCAGGAACGTAGCCGATCAGACGTTGAGCGTGGCGTGTCTGACGGCGTATATCAAAACCAAAGAGGTTGGCGGTGCCTGAGGTGGGCGCCATGAACCCGGTGAGCATACGCAGGGTGGTGGACTTTCCCGCACCGTTGGGGCCGAGCATCCCCAGTACCTCACCCGAGGTGGCCTTGAAAGACACATCGTCTACTGCCAGGGCTTTGCCGAAACGTTTGGTCAAATGCGTTATATCGATCATGGTTGCCCAGTTACCTGCTCAGACGCGGCGAAGCGTCTGAGAGTGCACGCTTCGTTTCGCGACGCACCTTATCGATAGGGTACGGATACTGAAACCTCATTAACGGAAAATCCGATTGTTCCTTGGCGCAAGTCGAAGTGTCTGCCGGAAAGCACGAATTGTCTTACGACACCTCCATCTTCCAGCGGTTACGCTACCGCCCCTCAACCAACCGCCCATGCTAGCGGAGCCATCTTTCCCATGTTATTTCGAACGCTTGAAGTACCCGATACCCAAGGCCAGCTACTCAACGCAGTGGTCCTGTGTGGCTTCACCGCAACCCGCATCAACCGACAGTTTCTGGTTTATAGCCTTAATGAAAAATCGGGCGATGAGTTGGTCAAAATTTACCTGACGAACATTGAGGGGGAGGGACAAAAACTGCATATGTGTGATGTGCCGGCCGAGATCCTTAAGACCGCCGCTCAAGTGCTCAAGCATATTTTCCGCGATGTCTGCGCGCCTGACCCCACACAAACCGAAGATACTTATGCGCTGATGGACCTGACCGACACAAACATTCAGTGCAGCGCTGTAAGTACTCATTACAACTTGAAGATCAGTGAGGCGTGGCTAACGAGCCTGCTGAGATACGACCCCCAGAAAAAAGCAAGTAGCGCCTCTGTGCAGTCAGATGACAATATTGGCTCCGCAACTATTACAGTCCCAGCGGCCGATGAGCCGTTGGCAACACCGATCGAACAAACCACATCTGAAAAATTTGAGGTGAACCTCAAATCACTGATCGCCAGTATCACCCACCACAAGCAAATACTATTGAGCCAGTATGTGTTGCTGGATGAGCGCCAACGACAACTGGACCAATTCGATCAGACATTAAAGCACCGGGAAGCAGCATTAAAGCTTAGCGAGCAAGAAGCATTAACTAATATTCAATTAATACAGGAGGCCGAAAAGATGCTTAACGAAATCATGAAAACCGAGGCAAACCCTTAATCTGAAGTTGAATATCGAACACTGAACACTACGCAATATATCACTTCATTGACAACCGCTTATCACTACCACCTAAAGATCAAAAAATGAAAACCATATGCTTTATTGCGACCCTATACGCAGTTCCTGCATTCTTCTGCCCCTCGGGCATTGTTTCAGCAGACTGTCATTATGGCAACATACCAATGGCACATGCCGATAAATTCTCAACCAGCATGCCACGCTCACTTGTTATCCCTCGAGATACACCAATAGGTTCAACCCTTTTTGAATCAGCGTTTTTTACTCATAGCTCATCCAATTACAGCATCATCTGCTCTGGCGGCAATACATGGGGCGCAATAAATAATTTGGGAACCACACCCGCCGGCTCTAAATTGCACCCCATAGACAACTCAGGACTGTCATTCCAGCTACTCTACGATGGCGTTCCAATCAAAGAGGCGAGCCAAATATCACTTCCAGACAAGACTTACACAATGGAGAACAGAACCATCCAACTAAGAATTATAAAAACAGGCGACACCATAAGCGGCGCAATCATCCCAGCCGGTGAAATTTCGGGCCTCAAGATGGGCAATCTTAAAGTTTCAACAATAAATCTGTCGAACAGCGTGACCCTGACCGCCCCCGCTTGTCAAACGGCGAACGTCAACGTCCACATGGGACAACACCGCCTGAGTGACTTCCCCAAAGATGGCGCACCGTCAAATAAAACCATCCCGTTCAACATCGAAATTTATAATTGCCCGGCCGGGATAAACAAAGTCATGTATTCGCTCGTACCAACGCCCTCTTCACCTTCGTTAAACGACAACCAAGGCATCATCAAGCCAAACCCTGGTTCGACAGCAATGGGAGTTGGTCTGCAAGTCACTGACGACAGTATGGTCCCGGTCCCCCTAAATATTTCCATACCATTCAAGGAATACTCAAGCGCCGGTGGAAATTTTACAATCCCTCTCAACGCACGCTATTTCAAAATCGCCGGTGGCTCAGGCATCACTCCAGGTACAGCAAATACCGAAATGACATTTGTCATGAGCTACCTGTAGTTGCCAGCGCTCACCACTTCGTCCAATCGATGTCACTGAACATGCAGCCGCCGCTCAAGGAAACGTAAACGTGAACTCCGCCGCCCATTAGCGGCGCCTGCCCTCAACGCTTCCTCACTGCTCAACCGAATATAGTGCGCACTTAAAGGTATTTTCGCGCCCTCACCTGCCCGCTTCATCGCATACCCTGCGCCGTCATATCGAATCACCTGCTGGCTCAGTTCATTATTCATGACAATCCCGAAACCCCGGGCGCTGGCCTATGTCGGCTCAAGCGTTAGAACGGTGGGATTCACAGAAGGTCCATACCTGTCATTAAACGTAATCACCGGCTTGGCATTGGCCGCGCATTGGCTCAACTCGATGGCGAAGTGCACAGGCATTGAAGTCGCACCCATCTGCGGAAAATCGTTCAGGCTCAAGCGCCCCAATTGCACAGGTATGGTCTTATAGGTTTGCACGTTGCAGGTATTGGGAATTTCAATCGGCCCACCGCCGTCCCCCATATTGATGATCGCCGGCCCCATTAGCAGGTAGGGCACGCGACAGACTCCACTGGGTCTGTTATCTATCGGTATATCCACGCTGCTGCCAAAACCCACTTGGCCTTTTAGTAAGTTGATGGCGTAGAGCGTGAGTTGAGAGCTCCCGGCGACGCGCTCGACGATCAGTTTACCAGCAGGCAACTGGCTGGGTGCGACCGTCAGGATCAACTGTTGCACATAGTTGGTGGTCAGTGTCGAACCACGCGCCTGGGCAGCGGCTGAATCATACTGCACTGACTCCTTCTCAACTGCGACGGGCAGAGGCGGTTGCAGCAAGGTCCGGTTTTGTCCGTCCGAGGAACGCACGTTAATTTTCAGGCCGATACCGTCAATATTTGTGGGAGCGATGCCCTCCGATAAAGTCGTCCCAGGCCCCCAATGGCCCGTAGAAACCAGCTCATGGGCGGCGCCGGAAGGTCCGGCGTAGGCATAGTTGACGTTGAGCGCTACACCGCGCTCCCATAAAACCGAGCCTCTAGGTGTAGTACTGGTCAAAGGCGTCACTTGCGACCATGGCCTGCCCGTGCCGTTGGTGAACGTGCAAAACCTCGCCACGCTATTGATAGCCTTGACGTCAGTCGCACCCCACAGCATCAACAGCCAGGCTCCGGCCCGCAAAAGCCTCGATCCGAAACACCGTATGTTTATTACACTTATATCAAGCACATCGCCGAAGCCGAAAGACTGCATGGCCAACCCAGCGCCATGCAGTCTATAGCTACTTCAAAGAAAGGAAGGAAAGCTCAACGATCAACGAATAGAGCCGCGATTGATGCTGTACAACGGCACCAGCGCAGCTTCTCCGGAGACTCCGTTAAACGCCATATCACCGAAGTTGGCCCCGACCAAGCCACCAAATGTCTGGCGATTAACAGGCGCCATTGTGGTGATCTTGCCCGAAGCGACAGACTGACGAACAGTGCCGGAATTCGTGCCGATCAAGCCCCCCAGTGTGGCCGCGACGCCACCACTGACCCCACCCGTGGCCGACGAATTGGTGATCTGGCTTTGGTTCTGGCCGACCAAACCACCCACGTTCGCACGCGCGCCGCCCTGAACCGTGCCGCTGGCCTTGGACGATTCAATGTAACTGGCGAAATTGTTGCCATGGGTACCCACCAAGCCACCGATGTAACTGCTTTCTCCGCCCACAACCGCACCGCTGGCCTCGACCGATTGCAACGCGCCGTCATTGGCTCCAACCAGGCCCCCAACTTTGCTTGAAACCAAGCCACTGGTCTTGCCGCGTGCCACGGAATGCAAACCTGCCTCCAACCGACGCAGCACATCGCTACCGTGACAGAGCGCGACCGTCTGTTAAGGCTGGTCAGTGATGAGAAGCCGCTAAATGAGCGCACTCAGAGCGGCTATGAATGTGTAATCGGCGCAATGTTGCAAGTTATCTTCGGGAGCTCTCCGGCAGGTCGGCGCTATTCCGTGTTCGAAAGCCAGGAGTTTCTGGCGACCGCTATTATTGCCCACAGCGGCGAGCTGTTTGGCATCAGCAAACGCAGGTGATGCTTTTGATGGGGCGCTCGGCCATCGTGGGCAGTACGTCCTTTTTAAAGACCCTGAGGATCTGCGACAGCGTGCTTTGGCGACCTTCATTCAAACTCAGGCGGCGGAAGTCGATCCACTCGTCATAGACCGCTTGGAAGGTATGTTTTACTTCGGCTTCAGCCTCAATGCGCCGCTGCTTACGGTGTTCACATGGGTTGATATTCTGAGCAAGCAGTTTGCGTGCTTCATCACGACGTTCACGTGCTTGTTTCAGACTGACTGCTGGGTAGCTGCCTAAGGACATTTTGGCTTGCTGGCCCTCCCAATAAAAACGGAACAACCATCGTTTTTTTGCCAGCGGTAGTCACCATAAGTGACAGGCCGTCAAAATCGCCAATGGTGTAGTTTTTATCTGTAGGTCGGGCGTGCCGAATTGCCATATCTGAGAGAGGCATGGTGAGCTCCTGTTAGAGAGTCAGCACCCGATGCTCGTCTGGCGACCTGAGAGGATCCATCAACAATACGAATTTGAGTCTCCCCGGAAAAAGGTACTCAAAAAGGTACTTAAACGTACTGGATCACCCTGGTTTTCAGTGGTTTTCCGCAGAAACGAAAAAAGACGCCTAAGCGTCTATTTCGTGGATCACAGCGCCCAATGGACATCTATGGATCAAATTTTGGAGCGGGAAACGAGACTCGCATCTAGCGTCAGACCCATTGAAATCTAAGGGGTTTCTTTTCTTTCGAAAGCAAGAAAAGACTCAATTCTGGACTTGTTTTTGGGGTGTTTCAAGAGCGAAAAAGGGTTCAATGGATTTAAATAATGAGAACAAAGGGCCAACGCACAAGAAGCATTGTTTGCAAGCGATGTTACGGATTATTACGGCGAGGCAGCATGCCTTTGAGCACCTCATCTTTCTGTACGAAGTGATGCGTGAGCGCCACGAGAACGTGCCCTCCCACCAAAGCTCCACATAGCCAAGAGATGTACGTATGAATCGCTTTCGCCAACTCATAGAGACTTTGATCTGGATCGACCAGGGGTGGTAGTAGAAAGAGCCCCGCCACCGAGATGGGTTTATCCGCTACCGAACTCCAATACCACCCGGAGAGTGGTAAACCAATCAGAGCGACTCCGTAAAGCAACAAGTGGCCAAGCAAGGCACCCCGCTTCATCAGTGGGCTCATTGTCTCAGGCAAAACCGGCGCGGGGTGAGTAATCCTCCAAGCGATACGCACTACAATCAAAAATAGCAACGGGCTTGCCAGAGCTTTGTGCAGGAATGTCAGCCCATGGTGGGCATTGAACTCATCACGCCAGTGAGTTGCTAGGATTCCAATGAGCCAGGCGCCGACCCAGAGGAGTGCCATACCCCAATGCAACCACTTCGCAAGACTTGTGTAGTTCTGAGCTTTTGCCAAAACCTCTACCTTTTCCGGCATGATTGAGCGCATATTATTGCCTTTGAAAACAATCAAAAAAAATCGTAATTATTGCTAGGAATTATCGAGTCCATCGATTCATTGGCATGCACCCAATTGCGTACCCCCATTAGCCAATGGGCTTAGAACTTGAGCACATAGGTGGTGATCAAACGTGTTTCGGTGTAGTCGGGGCCCGCCGCTCCACCACTGCCGTAGCGGGTCTTGACGTCGAAGCGACGCCACTCCAGCCCCAGGTTCTTGAAGCTGCCGTCCTGTACCACGTACCCTAGGCCCAGCCAGCGTTCACTTTCAACATTCTGGTCCAGGGCGTTACTGCCTCGGTCGATTCCTGTGCCACGAAAGTACCGGGTTTTAAACTTCAATCCCGGTATACCCATGGCGGCAAAATTGTAGTCATAACTCACCGACCAAGAGCTTTCATTAGGTTTGACGTAGGACACGATGGACCAATTCACCAGGTACGGCTGAGGCGCATAGCCATTGATGGTTGGAAAGGTACTTTCGCCGAGCATGCGCTGGTAGGCGACGCCAAAAGTATGGCCGCCCTTTTTCAAGGTGGTCATCAGGCCATAGGAGCGGTTGTCGATGTTTCCGTACAACGCCTTGCCATCTTCGCGGTTATCGAAATAACGCAGGTCGCTTTTCAAGGCATAGCCGCCGCCCAGGTCGAGGTCATGGCTCAGGCCGACGTATTGCTGCTGGTAGATATCTTCCAACTGGCCGTAGAAATACGTCGCCGATAACTGTGGGGTCAGTGCATAAGTGGCACCGGCAAAGTTCAGGCCGTCGCTGCGGCGTTTTATATCCGGGCCATTAAACAGGTACATTTTTTCGCGGTCGGATGATTCCCGTGAACTGATCTGGTTGAAACGCCCGGCGGTCAATGTCCACTTATCAATGTCCTTGGACTCGATACTGACCCCATTAAATGTGGTCACCAATTGCCGGGTATCGTCGTAATACGCCACCGGCAAGGTCGGGCGGTGCTCGCCCAGCTTCAATTCGGTTTTCGAATAGCGGACTTTCGCCGCGAACGCCGCCCGGCCGTAGTCCTGCACCGGTTCACCACGGCTGTCGTCGTACGGGATCACCGAGTCCGGCCCGCGCCCGCCGCCGCCGTCCAGGCGGTACGCATACTGCCCGTAGAGATCGAGGGCGAACTGCACAGGGCCTTCGGTGTAGCCTGAGGCGGCCTTGAAGTCGAAACCCTGGGTCCAACTGCCGACCCGGGACTTGGGTGCATCCGTCTGGTGAAAGTCCCGGTCCAGGTAGAAGTTACGCAGGCCCAGGCTGATTTGACGGTCGTTGATAAAGTCGGCGTGGGCAAATAGCGGCGTCAGGCAGCCCAGCAGGCCGACGAACACGCAGTCGCGGGCCATTCTATTTTCAAGAGGCATCGGTGGTTCCTTTATATGCGCGCAAAACATTTGAGTGGGGCAGATCACTAATGGGCAGTTAATCCGCAGTCTTATTTTTATAACCACTTGCTGCAAAAAGACGCATGCGTGCGGGGCACGCTTATTGTTGTTTTAGAGAACCGGACAAGTTAGTTGGCAACGATCAAGAAGCGGCCTTCGATGCGTCCCCCAGGCGATGATAGGCACGGTTGAAATACACCAGGCCTTCCTGGCTTTCGCCATTGCAGATACCCAGCACCTCACAGTAGAAAATCGTATGGGAGCCCACCTCATGGGCCTGGGCGATGCGGCAATCGAAACTCACCAGTGACTCCTGCAAAATCGGCGCGCCACTTTCCAGGGTCACCCACTGGGCACAGGCAAAACGCTGCTCGGTGTTCATGTCACGGTTGGCAAACACCCCGGAAATCGCCTGGTGATCGGCGGTCAGTACGTTGACACTCAACACACCGTTGCTCTTGAAGTTGATATTGGACGTCGACGCCCGGTTCATGCACACCAGCAGAGTCGGCGGCTGATCCGTCACGCTGCATACCGCCGAGGCCGTAAAGCCGAAGCGCCCGGCCGCACCATCGGTGGCGATCACCGAGACGGCGCCGCCGAGCAATGCCATTGCATTGCGAAAACCTGTTGTATCTACCATGGTCTTGCCCTCCGCCAATTCAGATGTCCAGCACCAGTTTTTTCGATTTGGCCCGCGAGCAACACACCAGGATCTGGTCATTGGCGGCCTTTTCGTCGTCGGTGAGGTAGACATCCCGATGGTCGGGCTCACCTTCCAGCACATCGCACAGACACGTCCCGCACACCCCCTGCTCGCAGGAGATTTCAATCTTGATACCGACACTGGCCAGGGCATCGAGGATGCTTTGGCCTTCTTGCACCTGCACCTGCTTGCCGCTGCGCGCGGCGACCACTTCAAAGCCCTGGCCGCTGCTATCGACCTCGACCTGGAAGTACTCACGATGGATATGGTCCTGGGCATGACCGGCCTTGGCCGCCTGACTGATGACCCAATCCATGAAGCCGGCCGGCCCGCAGACGTAGACATGAACCCCAGCGCCCGGCACCCCGAGCACCGCTTGCAGATCAAGCCGTTGCCCCTGGTCTTCGTCATCGAAATGGGTGTGTACCCGCGACGCGAATGACGCGTGCTGCAGCTCGTCAATAAAGCCGCAGAGGCTGCGTGACCGCGCGCAATAGTGCAGCTGGAATTCCCGCTCCTGGGCCTGCAAGGCATACGCCATGGCCACCATGGGCGTGATGCCGATACCACCGCCGATCAGGATCGAGCGTTGCGCATCGGCCGCCAGGGGAAACAGGTTGCGCGGCGCGCTGATTTGTACCACCTGGCCTTCGAGCAGTTGCTCGTGTACCGCCAGGGAGCCGCCGCGCGAGCCCGGATCTTTCAACACGCCCAGGCGATAGACCCGGGAATTGGCCGGGTCGCCACACAGCGAGTACTGGCGGACCAGGCCCGCTTGCAGGTGAATGTCCACATGGGCCCCGGCCTCGAAGGCCGGCAACGCCTGGCCATCAGGGTCGGCCAGGTCGAGGACCACCACCCCCTGGCCCTGTTCCTGGCGTTTTTGCACCACCACTTTCAATAATGTTTGCACGCTCATATCGGCTCGTTCCGCTGGTTATTATTGGCCAAGGCCGATCACGGTCGGCCCGTTGTCGCATCAGCGCATGAATAGCCCGCCGTTGACGTCCCAGGTCGCTCCTGTGACGAAATAGGCATCCTGTTCCGCCAGTTGCACCACCAGGCGACCGATGTAATCGGCACTGCCCAGGCGCTTGACCGGGATCGCTTCGAGCAGTTGCTCCATGCGCTCGGGCGCGACCACGGCATGCACTGCCGGCGAGTCGATCGGCCCCGGGGCGATGGCATTGACCGTCACCCCGCGTGCCGCCAGTTCCTTGGCGAAGATCTTGGTCAGGGTGATGATCGCGCCCTTGGACGCCGCGTAATGCCCACCGGTAGCAGTCCCGCCGTTCTGCCCGGCCAGGGACGCCATGTTGATGATCCGCCCATAGCCCTGGTCAGCCAGGTAAGCCCCCAATACCTGACAACCAATAAAGGTGCCGCGCTGGTTGATGTTGGTGACCCGCTCGAACTCCTCTGGGCTGATCTGCATCAACGGCGTTGCCAGGGTCATGGCCGCATTGTTGACCAACACATGCAGGGCGCCGAAACGCTCGAGGGTCGCCGCCAGTGCCTGCTCGAAATCGGCCTTGCAGCCCACGTCCAGACGTAGCGCCAACACGCGCTCGCCGCTCGGGTCCAGGCGCCGGGCACTGGCGTTTGCCGCCGCCAGGGAAAGGTCGCTGAGCACCACCGCATACCCCGCCGCGTACAACTGGGCGGCGATGGCGTACCCCAGGCCCTGGGCAGCGCCCGTCACTAAGGCTATGTATGTCATGCCGGCGCCCTCACAGGATGTAACCGATACCGGCGAGGGTGTCGGTGGAGTTGATCAGGTGGATCAGCTTGCGCTGGATCTTGAAACTGTCGCCGTCACGCAGCAGCTCGAACGTGATATCGGCGGTGTAGTGCTTGAGCACGTCCTTGCGGCATTCGCGCAGGTTCTGTGCGCAGCGCACGGTGACGGTTTTGCCGTCATCGGCGAGCAGGCAAAACCGTGACAGCGTGCGCACGGTGCGCGCCCGTGGCGTGGTGGAAATCGACTCGCCGCTGGTCAGGCGTGTGACCCGCAACTGGCGCATGTGATGGTCGTCATAGGCATAGTTGAGGGTGTTCTCAAAGTCGGTTTCCAGCGGGTCGATGGGGATGATGTAGGTCGCATCCTGGGTCCAGAGCGCCAGCCATGATTCAAACTCACCGTGATCGAGCATGTCCGCTTCTTGCCAGATAAAAGCGCTGGCCTGGTTGAGCAGTTGTAGGTTGATCATCACTGGGTCTCCTGGGCCGACATCATTTTTTTCCACTGCTGATAGCCGGCACGCATGCCGGTTTCGGCGCTGACATCACTGACCAGGCCATCGGTGCTGGCCTGCTCGCCCGCCAGGCCGCGATTGAGCATGACCCACAGGTCGGTGCCGGCACTGGCGCCCTTCTGCACCCGCTCCCACGCCTCGGAGTCGTCTGGCGTGCCAAAGCCCATCGGCCCCTGGAAGTACTCATGCAGGCGCAAGCGGTAGCGGTTGGCGACCGCCGGGCCGCCGTCCATGGTGATCACTGCGTGGTGGATCTCGGTCTCGTCCACGGCAATCGGTTGCAGCACCCGGAAGAACGCCATCGAGCACGCGATGTTGGGGAACAGATTGAGGTTGAACCCCGAGCCGCCCACGGCGCGGACGATGCGCCGCACTGCTTGCTCGTCATGCCCTTCTTCGCGCAGTTGCCCGGCCAGTTCTTCGAAACGCGCCGGGATCGGCAACTCAAGGTTGGCTTCCAGGTCGATCAGGTCGGGGATCATCACCATCACGCTATGGCCGTTGCCCAGGTCCTCGACATAACCGCTGCCGCCGACAAAATTGAGCATTTCTTCGGTCTGCTTATCCACCGACGACAGGAACGACTTGTGCACCAACGGGAAGTGGTAGGCGTCGGTGGTGTTTTCCAGCTGGATTTTCCAGTTGCCGGGGAAGCGGAAGCGGTGTTCTCCGGCGACCTTGATCGGGTAGCCACAGCCCTGTTTCATAAACAGATCCATCCATTTTTTCGCCGCACCGAGAAAGTCTTCCAACGGCTCGATGGCATCGTTGAAAGTGGCAAAAATCATCCCCGCGTATTGCTCGACCCGCAGGCTCACCAAGGGGTGCTCACCCTTGTCCAGCATGTCGGCGTAACTCTCCGGATGGGGCACGCCACGCAGCGAACCGTCGAGGGCGTAGCTCCAGCCGTGGTAGGGGCAGACGAAGCTGTTGGTCTTGCCCTTCTTGTGCTCGCACACCGTCGCGGCGCGGTGGCGGCAACGGTTGAGCAGCACATGGATCGCCTGCTTGCGGTCACGCACCACAATCACCGGCTGCTTGCCGACGTAGGTGGTCTTGTAGCTGCCCGCATCGGGAATTTCACTGACGTGGCCCACCCAGATCCAGGTCTTGTAGAAAATCTTCTCCAGCTCCTGGTCGAAGACTTGCGCATCGGTGTACAGCGACGTGTGCACCCGGTCCGGCAGGACGCGTTCGGACGGGCAACTTTCAAGGTTCACGGCTTGAATCAGGTTATTCACGATGTCTCCTCGTCGACCCACCGGGCCGACTCACTTGAATGCGGGTTTCACTCACCCGGCTTATGGGGCACCGGCAACCGGGCGCTGTGGTTCCACAGGCTCACGGGGCGGCTGAACAGGTTCTCGGTCTGGAAATGGGCGATCCGCCACTGGCCGTCCTCACACTCGAAGGTCACGCTCAGGCGTGCACTGTTCAAATGGGACGCGCCACTGGCAAAGGTCGAGGTCTGCAACATCACCCAGGCACCGCTGGCCTGCAGGCCCCGGACCTCAATCTGTTCGCTGGTCAGGAAGTGCACGTTGAGGGCAAAGTGCGCGGGCTCGACCATGTAGGTGGCAAACATCCCGCGAATGGCCGCACGCCCGTGATAGCCACCAAAGGCCTCCTGGTACTTGCTGCCCTTGCCTTCCCAGATCGCGCTGGGGGTGAACAGGCCGGCCAGTTCGTCCAGGGGCGAGTGGGCGCCCAGGTCGTCGCACAGCTGCATGTAACGGTTCATGCAGGCACGGATGGCGTTGGCACTTTCCAGGGCGTCCAGGCGTTGTTCCAGGGTTTGGAGTGGGTCGTTCATGGCCGGGCCTCAGCGCTGGATAATCAGTTCGCGGCCGGTACGGGCCTCGACCTTGCAGTACTTCCACAGCTTGTAGGTGCCGTCCCCCACCGGGGTGCTGCGAAACAGGTTGCAGGCCGCATGCACGCTGGCGATATCCGGCACGTCCGCCAGCAGGTAGGTGGTCCAGGGATAGCCGGTGGACGGGCCGACCATGCTCTGGTCGTCATCCATGTTGCCGAACACCTTGACGCCCGGCAGGTCATGGATGCCATTCCACATCTGGCTGAACGCCGCCCAGACTTGCAGTTGTTCGTCCCGCGGCGCGTCGAAGAAATTTTGATTGATGCCCATGCAAAACAGCACGCGCAAGGCTTTGGTATCGCTCATTGCAGTCACCTTTTTTCTTGAGAATTGAACGTCACAGGTAGCCGGGCAACGGCTTGTTGCCGAAGAAAATCGCACCGGCGCTTTGGTAAGTCATGTCACCCATAAAGGCGTGCTGGGTAATGACCTGGGCGTCGTTGACGAAGCGCGACAGCGGGCTGCTGCGGTACACCCCGCTCATCCCCGAGAGCATCTGCGCGGTGCGCGCCACATCAGCGGCCACGCGGGTGGCATGGGTCGACGACAGGCGCAGCAGGTTGGTTTGTTCCACCGACACCGGGTCGCCGGCTAGGATGCTGCTCCAGGCATCATCGATGGCCTGGTAGAACCAGGCCCGCGCCGAAAGCAAGGCCGCCTCGGCCTTGGCCACTTCCACCTGGGCCAGGGGGCGATCGGACAAGGACGGCGCGCCAGTCACCGAAATGCGCCCATTGGCCATGCCACTGAGTTCATCCAGTGCAGCACGCGCCACGCCCAGCCCGACCACCGACAACACCTGGGTGGCGAACGACAGCGACGGGTAGCGAAACAACGGCTCGGTCAGGCTCGACGGCCCGCCACGCACAAACGTCCACTCCTCCGGTACCACCACGCCCTCGACCACCAGGTCGTGGCTGCCGGTACCGATCAGCCCGGTCACGTCCCAGGTCTGCTCGATGCGCACCTTGTCCCTGGGCATTACGGCCATGCGTGGCAGGCCGAGCATGTCGCCATTTTTCGGGGCGATACCGACCCCGATCAACGAGGCGCCCATGCAGCCGCTGGAGAACTTCCAGCGCCCGTTGACCTCCAGGCCACCGTCGACAAACGCGGCCGGTTGCGGCGGGAAGATCCCTCCGGCGAACACCACATCCGGGCCGTTGGCGTAAACCTGCTCGATACTCGCTAGGGGCAAGGCCGAGAGGTACACCAGGCTCATGCCAAAACTCGCGACCCAGCCGGCGGAGCCGTCGGCATGGGCAATGTCTTCGACCATCTGGCAGAACTGCGCCGGCGAACACTCGTCCCCGCCAAAACGCTTGGGTACCAGGGCCCTATACACACCCAGGGTGCGGAAGCGCTCGATGATGTCCTGACTGATGTGTTTTTGCTGGTCGAACTCACCGCTACGCGCGCGCCGACGGATGTCATCCAACAGTTGCTGGAAGTCTTCACCGTCGATGATCGACAGGTCGGACCTCGGACTTTGTGCACGGAGTGCAGTCATGGAATACCTCCAAAAAGAATCAGGCTGGTTATTGTTCTAGGCGTTGCGAAATCATCAGGGCCACGGCGCACAACAACGCGTCCTGGCCTTTGCCGGCGATCAGCTGCAGGCCCACTGGCAGGCCACTCGGACCTTGCAGCGGCAGGCTCAGGGCCGGGTGGCCGGTGAGGTTGAAGGGGCGCACCAGGTGGGTCATGCCGATGGCGGCGCGGGTGTCTGCCGCCTGTGCCACTTGCAGGGGGTAATCGGGCAGGGTGGGCAAGGCCAGGATCGGGTGCTGCGCCAGGGCCGCGTCCACCTCATGGGTGAACGCTTCGCACACCTGTTCGGCCTGCTGCAGTGCTTCGTCGCTGGTCAAGGCCGCGGCTTGCAGGCGTGCTGCGATGTCCGCGCCCAGCAGGCCGCTGGGCAGCAGGTGGCCACAGGCGTTCCAAGTCTCACGATTGATCACGGCCAGGCCCGCGTTGTAGGCCGCCTCCATGCCAGGCAGCGGCGTTGGGTGCAGGGCAAAACCGCTGCGGGCCAATGCCGCGTCGAGGGTTTGCAGGATCTGCGGGTGCGCCGTGACGGGCACCACGCCGATGCTGAGATTGGGTGGGCAGGACTGGGCAATAAACCCAGGGTCAATGACCTGCATGGCCGCGATCAACAGTTCCATGCTGGCGGCAAAGGGGCCGACACAATCGAGGCTGGAGACGCCGGGCATCACCCCCGCACGGCTGATCCGGCCAAAGGTCGGCTTGAGGCCAAACACGCCACAACAGGCGGCCGGCACACGCACCGAGCCACCCGTATCGGTGCCCAGGGCGAAGTCCACCAGCCCTGCCGCAACCGCCGCCGCCGAACCACTGGAGGAGCCGCCAGGAATCAACCCGGGGTACAGCGGGTTGTCGGCGGTGCCGCTCCAGTGGTTGATCCCGGTGGTGCCAAAGGCCAACTCATGCAGGCTGGTCTTGCCGAGAATCCGACAGTTGCCCGCGAGCAGGGCCTCGACCACTTGGGCATGTTCCTGCGCCGCTGCTGCGTTCTCCAAAGCCTGGCTGCCAGCACGGGTTGCAAAGCCTGCGATGTCGATCGTGTCCTTGACCATCACCGACAGACCACTCCCCCCCAACGCCATATGCTCGACGACGATAGTCATGCCACCTCCCGCTCAATGTTGTGACGCCTGTGCGTCGCCTGTCAGTGGACTGGACAGATCAACCCCTGCCCAACGCTTAAATCTAAAATCATAATATTTACGTGAAATGTCAATTGAATTATCTATTTTAAAATATGGGTATTTTCGGTGCACATTTTCCACGAGATGCACCGGAGCCGTGCATTTCGGCAACACTCTTAAAAACGCAAAATCCAAACGAAAAATTATAAAATGTACTTATATTTTAAATAGATAAAAGAGAACCACAACATCGACAACGCTTTACTTCTGTTTACCTGAAGCACAAAAAATCTTAAAAAATACGCAGAAACGAAAAGTTACCGATTGTTTTCTTGCAACAAAAACCATCGAAATAATTCTGATTTTTTGCATATTTTTTCGATTAAAAAACCATAAAAAACAGCGATAAAACCGCGAGCTAGCGCCTTCGCATACCGCTGGCTTGCCTCGCCCCGGAACGACAAACACAGCGACCACTACCCGGGATAAACCCTGCTTCACACAGCTGTCCCGAATTTTTCTGGCATGCAACCTGCTATCGCCCTACTCGCCCATCAACAGCGGCTCGCGCCGTTGCGGTAACCGCCAAGGGCTCGCTTCCATCGCGCATCGCGACCGCTGTTCAAGCGGCGACGGGCCGAGGGACGGGCGCTTGCTTAGCCTTGCAATGCTTCGGAGAATTTCATGCTCTTGAAAAAAGCTGTGTCCACCTTGCTACTGAGTGCCGCCTGCGCATCCCTGGCCCAGGCGCAAGTCACGATCGGCGTGATCACCTCGGCCGCAGGCCCTTTGGCCATGATCGGCGTGCCGCAGAAAAACACCGTGGCGTTGCTGCCGACCCAGGTCGCAGACCAGGCCATCCGCTACATCGCGCTGGACGACGGCAGCGACCCGACAGCCACGGTCAAGGCCCTGAAGAAGCTGATCAGCGAAGACAAAGTGGATGCGATCATCGGCCCGAGCGGCTCGCCCAACGCCATTGGGGTGATCTCGTTTGTCGCCGAGGCCCAGGTGCCGCTGTTGTCGCCTGTGGGCACCGCGGCGGTGATCCTGCCGATGACGGCAGAGAAGAAATGGGTATTCAAGACCACGCAAAATGACGAGCTGATCGCCAAGGCGCTGTTCGAGCACATGGCCCGCCACGAGGTGAAAACCCTGGGCCTGATCGGCACCGCCGACCCATACGGCGAGAACTGGGCCAAGGTGGCCACAGCCCTGGCGAGCGAGCATGGGATCAAGATCGTCGCCAACGAACGTTTCCAGCGCCAGGACACCTCCATCACCGGGCAAAGCCTGAAAGTGCTCGCCGCACGCCCCGACGCGGTACTGGTAGCGGCCCCCGGCAGCCCGGCCGTAATGCCCCAGGCCACGCTGTTCGATCAGGGCTACCGTGGCCAGGTCTACCAGACCCATGGAGCGGCGCTCCCGGATTTCCTCAAGCTGGGCGGCAAGAAGGTCGAAGGGACGATTCTTGCCGCCAGCCTGATGCTGGTACTCGATGAGATACCCGACAGCAATCCATCGAAGAAAATCGCCGCCGACTACACCGCCGCCTACCAGAAGCTCTACGGCAGCAAACCCGCCACCTTCGGCGCCAACACCTTCGATGCCGGCCTGCTGCTGCAAGCCGCAATTCCCCTGGCTGCCGCCAAGGCCGCGCCGGGCACTGTGGAATTTCGCCGGGCGCTGCGTGACGCCCTGGAAAGCACCCATGAGTTGGCGGGCACCCAAGGGGTCTACAGCATGACCCCGGACGACCACAGTGGGTTCGATGAGCGAGGCCGGGAGTTGATCCAGGTGAAAAATGGCACCTGGACCCTGCTCAAAGACTGAGAGTGCACCCAATCGCCCGCTCGGCCAGCCGTGTCCGACGGGCGCCGCAAGCCTGATGACCCCGTACAAAGAGTTGCCCTATGAATGCCCAGATAGCCTTGCTGCTTGGCCAGGACGGCATCACCAATGGCGCCATTTATGCGCTGCTGGCCTTGTCGATTCTCCTGGTGTTTACCGTGACCCGGATCCTGTTGATCCCCCAGGGTGAGTTCGTCACCTATGGCGCCCTGACCATGGCCAGCCTGCAAGCGGGCCAGCCCACTGCACTGGTCTGGCTGCTGCTGGCCCTGACCCTGCTCGATGGCGCACTCGACCTGCTCGCCTCGATCCGCCGCCCCCACGCCTGGCGCTTGCCGCGCAAGAGCCTGGTAAAGATCGCCTACGCGGCGGCGATGGTGGGCCTGGTCAACAACCTGCCGCTGGCACAACTGCCCATGGCATTGCAGGCCCTGCTGACCCTGGCGTTGGTCGTGCCGTTGGGGCCGTTGATCTATCGACTGGCCTTCCAACCCATCGCCTCGGCCAGCTCGCTGGTGTTGCTGATCGTCTCGATTGCGGTGCATGTGAGCCTGGTGGGCCTGGGCCTGCTGTTGTTCGGCCCGGAAGGTGCGCGTACCCGGCCCTTCTCCGAACAAGGCCTGGAACTGGGACCGGTGGCGCTCAATAGCCAGACGCTGTGGATCATCGCCGCATCCCTGGGCTTGATCATCGGCCTGTTTGTATTCTTCGAACGCACCCTGTACGGCAAGGCCCTGCGCGCCACGGCGGTGAATCGCATGGGTGCGCGCCTGATGGGGATTTCCCCGGAAATGGCCGGCAAGAGCACCTTCGTCCTCGCGGCGCTGATCGGCACCCTGTCCGGGATTCTGATCGCACCCATCACCACGCTGTACTTCGACTCAGGCTTCATCATCAGCCTCAAGGGCTTTGTCGGCGCCATCATGGGCGGACTGGTCAGCTACCCGGTGGCGGCCCTCGGCGCCCTCGCGGTGGGCCTGATCGAAGCCTTCTCGATGTTCTGGGCCAGCGCCTACAAGGAGGTGATCGTCTTTACCCTGATCATTCCGTTCCTGCTGTGGCGCTCCCTCACCAGCCGTCACGTGGAGGAACACGAATGAAACCACGCTACCTGATCCTCGGGTTGATCGTCCTGCTGGGCCTGGCACCGCTGGTACTCGCCCCCTACTATGTGACCTTGCTCAACTACATCGGCCTGTATGCCCTGGTGGTACTTGGCCTGATGCTGTTGACCGGGGTCGGCGGCATGACCAGCTTTGGCCAGGCCGCTTTTGTCGGCCTTGGGGCCTACACCACGGCATGGCTGACTACCGCCGACCAACTGCCGACCTGGCTGCAATGGGCAAGCGCCTCGCCGTGGCTGACGCTGCTGGTGGGCGTGGCGCTGACGGTGACTGTGGCGCTGATGCTGGGCGCCATGACCCTGCGCCTGTCCGGGCACTACCTGCCACTGGGCACCATCGCCTGGGGGCTTTCGCTCTATTACCTGTTCGGCACCCTGGAACCCCTGGGCGGCCATACTGGTGTCGGCGGCCTGCCGGCCATTACCCTCGGCGGGATCTCCCTGGACCAGGGTGAAGACATGTTCTACCTGATCTGGCTGGTGCTGGGCGCCGCGATGCTGATCACCCACAACCTCCTCGACTCCCGCGAAGGCCGAGCAATCCGGGCGCTCAAGGGCGGCCAGTTGATGGCCGAATCCATGGGGGTCAACACCTTCCGGTCAAAGATGGTGATCTTTGTCATCGCCGCGCTGTTTGCCGCCGTGTCAGGCTGGCTGTACGCCCACACCCAGCGCTTCGTCAACCCGACCCCGTTCGGCCTGGGGATGGGCATCGATTACCTGTTCATGGCGTTGATCGGTGGTGTGGCGAGTATCTGGGGCGCATTGCTGGGCGCGGGCATCCTCACCGTGCTCAAGGAATGGCTGCAAGATTGGCTGCCCCACCTGCTGGGCGACGGCGGCAACTACGAGACCATCGTCTTCGGCATCCTGATCGTGCTGCTGATGCACTGCGCGCCGGGTGGCCTGACGCCGTGGCTGGGCAGATGGCTCAAGGGCCGCACACGCACCGCGCAGCTCCCACCATCCCAGGCCCTGCCGCGTCGCGATGCGGCAGAACACGGCACTCGCATCCTGCAGGCCAACCAGGTGACCAAGCGCTACGGCGGCCTCGTCGCCAACAACCAGATGAACCTGCATATCGACGCCGTGGAGATCCTCGCCCTGATCGGACCTAACGGCGCCGGCAAAAGCACCCTGTTCAACCTGTTGTCGGGGGTCGATACGCCCAGCTCGGGCGATATCCACTTCAAGGGCCAGCCGATCAATGGCAAAACCTCGCGGCATGTCGCCCGCCTGGGCATGAGCCGCACCTTTCAGCACGTCAAACTGCTGCCCGGGATGAGCGTGCTGGAAAACGCCGCCCTCGGCGCCCACTTGCGCGGGCACAAAGGGGTGATTGCCGCCAGCCTGAACCTGGACCGTGGCGAGGAACAACAACTGCTGGCCGAGGCGCGCTATCAACTGGAACGGGTCGGCCTGGGTGACGCGGTGCAGGAGGACGCCGCAAGCCTTGCGTTAGGCCAGCAACGCATCCTCGAAATCGCCCGCGCCCTGTGCGCCGACCCTTGCCTGTTGCTGCTGGACGAACCTGCTGCGGGCCTGCGCCTTCAGGAAAAACAGGCCCTGGCCGCCTTGCTCAGGCGCCTGCGCGCAGAAGGCATGGCGATCCTGCTGGTAGAGCACGATATGGACTTCGTCATGGGCCTGGTGGATCGCGTGGTGGTCATGGAGTTCGGCCAGCCCATCGCCCAGGGCCTGCCTGAAGAAGTGCAAAACAACCCCGCCGTGCTTGAAGCCTATTTGGGAGGCGCAGGCGCATGAATATGCCAATAGAACCGTGCAACGCCGGCACTACCCTGCTGCAGATCGATAACCTGAGCGTGGCCTATGGCAAGGTGGAAGCCTTGAGCAATGCCAGCCTGCGCGTCGGCGAAGGGCAGATTGTGACGGTGATCGGCCCCAACGGCGCAGGCAAGACCACCCTGCTGTCGGCGATCATGGGGGTGCTGGGCTCCCGGGGCCAGGTCAACTTCGACGGCACCCTGGAAACCGTGCCCGAAGTAGAAGTGATGGTCGGCCGCGGCCTGGGCCTGGTGCCGGAAAAACGCGAACTCTTCACCTCGATGAGCGTGGCGGACAACCTGCTGCTGGGGGCGTTCCAGCGTCATCGGCGGGGCGAGCGCGACCACGGCCAGACCCTCAAGCAGGTATACGACTTGTTCCCGCGCCTGTGGGAACGGCGCGAGCAACTGGCGGCCACCTTGTCGGGCGGCGAGCGGCAGATGCTTGCGGTTGGCCGGGCGCTGATGGCCAAGCCACGCCTGCTGATGCTCGATGAGCCCAGCCTGGGCCTGGCGCCCCTGGTGACCCGCGAGATCTTCCGCATCATCAGCAGCCTGCGCGAGCAAGGGGTATCGATTCTGCTGGTGGAACAGAATGCACGGGCGGCGCTGCGGGTCGCCGACTACGCCTATGTCCTGGAAACCGGCCAGATCGCCATGCACGGCCCCGCCCGGCAACTGGCCGACGACCCTCGGGTGATCGAGGCCTACCTGGGCCTGAGCAGTAAGCATCAGGAAATGCTCGCGAGCTGATTGCCCTATCCCGTGTGGGGCCCGATGGCTCCCACACGGCGCGACAAGCGCGACGTCAATCACGTGAATATGCAACAATCGACCGTTGTCCATTATTCGAAGCCCGAGCATGACCACCGCGAAAAAACGTGTGAATCGTCATAACCCTGCCAGCCAGGATTTCAAGAAAGAAGAGTTCCCCTTCTACTGGCTCGCCCGGGTCAACGGGCGCTATTCCATGGCGATGGAAAAGGCCCTGAAAAAAGTCGACATGGACATTCCGCGCTGGCGCATCCTCCTGATCCTCAAGGACAACGGCTCGTCGAGCATCTCGGAAATCTCCACCCACGCCATCGCCAAGCTGCCCACGGTGACCAAAATCGTCTACCGCATGAAAGCCGATGGCCTGGTGCAGACCAATGTCTGCGCCAACGATGGGCGCGTCACCCAGGTCTCCTTGACAGAGGCCGGGTACCAGACCATCGAGCAGAGCCACAAGGTCACGGCGGATATCTTCAAGACCAGCTTCAAGGGCCTGACGGACGCGCAACTCAACAAACTCAACAGCTTGCTGGAAACCCTGTTCGACAACCTGCCCGAAGACTGACCCTCCCCCCTGTAGGAGCGAGCTTGCTCGTAAAAATCCCACAAGCGCCACGGGCTACCTGTTGGCACTGCGTTATCGTTAACGTTTTTCGCGAGCAAGCTCGCTCCTACAACTAATAGCGGATCATCACCGACTTGAGCTCGGTATAGGCCTCTATAAACGCATCGCCAAATTCCCTGCCCATGCCCGACGCCTTGACCCCGCCAAACGGCAGTGCCGGGTCCAGAAAGGTGTGCATGTTGCCCCATACCGTACCGGCCTCTATTTGCGGGATCAGGCGCAATGCCTTGGACAAGTTGTTGGTCCAGACACTGGCCGTGAGGCCGTAGGGCGAGTCGTTCATCAGGGTCATCAGCTCCTCCTCTGTGTCGTAGGGCAATACACAGAGCACCGGACCGAACGCCTCTTCCTGTAGCAAAGGGTCATCCGGGCCATTGGCCAGGATCAGCGTCGGCTCGACAAAGTAGCCCGGTCGGTCAATGGCCTTGGCACCGCAGATTACCGTGTTGTTCTGATTGGCCCTGGCGAAGAAGTCGAGGATCTTTTCCAGGTGCGCCTGGTTGGCCAGCGGGCCAAACTGGGTGCTTTCATCGAGGGGTGAGCCAATCTTCAAGGTCCCCAGGGCCTGCCCGAGCTTTTCCAGGAACTCGCTGACCCGTGAGCGGTGTACATAGAGGCGTTCCGGTGCGGCGCACACCTGCCCCTGATGCACATAAGCCATCTGCACCATCCCGGCCACGGCCTGGTCCATATCGACATCGGCCAACAACGCCGCCGGGTTCTTGCCGCCCAGCTCCAGGGTCGCGCGCGTCAGGTCGGCGGCCATCGCCGCCTTGCCCACGGCGATCCCGGTCGGCACAGACCCGGTGAACGCGACTTTGCTGATTGCGGCATGGGCGATCAATTGCTGCCCCACCTGCCCTGTCCCGTTGACCACGTTAAATGCGCCGGCCGGCACGCCCGCCTCGAACGCCAGCTCAGCCACCCGCAACAACGCCAGGGGCGTGAACTCACTGGGCTTGACCACAATGGTGCAACCGGTGACCAGTGCGCTGGCAATTTTCCAGATGCCGATCATCACCGAGAAGTTCCACGGCACAATCCCGGCGACCACGCCCACGGGTTCACGCAGGGTGTAGGCCAGGTACTGCTCGCCGTCCATGGACGGAATCGAGGGGCTCATGGTCTGGCCGTTGATCTTGCTCGCCCAGCCCGCGAAGTAGCGCAGGAACACCACGCTCTGGGCCATCTCCAGGCCGCGTGACAGGTTGATCGACTTGCCCGAGCACAGGGTTTCCAACTGCGCCAACTCTTCGGCATGCGCCTCAAGCAGATCGGCAAATCGGTTAAGGACCACACCCCGTGCATAGGGCGAGGTGTCCGCCCACGCGCCCTTGAACGCCTTGCGCGCACTGGCGACAGCGTGCTCGATGTCCTCGTCGCTGGCATCGAGGATATGGCTGATCACCTGCCCGGTCGCAGGGTTTCGCACGGCGATTCGTTGTGTGGACGTACTGGGCTGGTAAGCCCCTTCTATAAAGTTGGCCGGTGCGCGGGCAAGAAATTCGGTAACCGCAGGCAGCAAGGCAATGTCACTCATCAACAGGACTCCTGAAGGCAATCGTCAGTGCGGCGCCCAATGGGCGCCGTTCAAGGGGAGATCAGGTATTCGCCAGGCCGGTTTCCAGGGCATGGCAGATCAGGTCGGCTTCTTCGAGCGTCAGGGTCAGGGGCGGCGACAGGATGATTTTGGTGCCCACCGGACGTACCAGCACCCCTTCCAGGCGTACCCGTTCCGCCAGGCGCGAGGCGTAGCCCTCGGCCGGGTCGACGGGGGTGCGCAGACGCTTGTCGCTCACCAGGTCCAGGGCCAGCATCAGGCCTTTGCCCCGCACCTCGCCGACCACTTCGAAGCGTTCGCTCAGGGGCTTGAGCCGCTCCAGCAGATAGGCGCCGACCTTTGCCGCATTGCCCGGCAGGTTCTCCTGCTCGACGATATCCAACACCGCCAGGGAGGCCGCGCAAGCCGTCGGATGGCCGCTGTAGGTGTAGCCGTGCATGATCACCTGGCCGAAGTTTTCAGCGGTTTCGATGGCCCGGGCAATGCGCCCATTGAACACCGTGGCGCCCAAGGGGATGTAGCCGGCGGAAATGCCCTTGGCCAGGCACAGAATGTCAGGCGCCACGCCCCAACCCCGCGACCCCAGCATCGAGCCGGTGCGGCCAAAACCGGTGACCACTTCATCGGCGATCAACAAAATGCCGTAGCGATCGCACACCGCACGCAGCTGCGGCCAGTAGCCTGCAGGCGGGACAATCACCCCGCCCGCGCCCTGTACTGGCTCGGCGATGAACGCGGCAATCGTCTGTGGCCCTAGCGCGCGGATCTGCTCTTCCAATTGGCGAATGCAGTGGCCGGTCAGGGCCTGCGGGTCTTCGCAGTCCCACGGGTTGCGATAGGACCACGGAGCATCCAGCAACGTGCAGCCCGCCAGCAGCGGCCCATGGTTGAATTGATAGGCACTGATCCCACCGACCGAGGTGCCCCCCATGTGCACGCCGTGATAGCCGTTGCGCAACGACAGAAACCGTGTGCGCTCGGGCTCCCCGACGGCAATCCAATACTGGCGGCTCATTTTCAATGCCGTTTCAATAGCATCGGAGCCACCACTGGAGAACAGCACCCGCTGCATGTCTTCCTGGGCAAACATGCCGGTCAAGCGTTCAGCCAGGTCATACACCCTGGGATGGGCAATGCCGTCGAAGGTCTGGTAGTACGCCAGCTCATCCATCTGGCGGTGGATCGCCTGCTTGACGCTTTCACGGTTATGCCCGACGTTGACGTTCCACAACCCGGCGATGCCGTCGAGCATGCGCCAGCCATGGATATCGGTGACGTAGTTGCCATTGCCCCTGGCAATGATCAGGGTCTGCTCCCCCGCAACGGCCGCGGCCGCTCGCATCGGGTGCCAGAATTTTTTTTCGGCGTTCTGATAATGCGCGTACATGATTGCACTCCCTTCCAAAAAGGTGGGCCGAGAGGTTTCGGGCCAGCCTGGACTGTAGGGAGCGAGGTGCCTGGGCCGTTATCCCAAATCGGCACACTTTTGCAGCGGTTGCAGGACCTGGGGCAACCGTGATGTATTGATGCCGCACCGCCGATGGACATTTCAATAACGGGCGGACACCCGCGCACCGGTGATGACCATGACGCAGATCGAAAGCCTTTGTTTTACCGACGCCAGCCAGCATGCGCGCTCGGTGCATGACTGGGAGCAGACCTACGACCAACTGTCCCCCGGTCGGTTTGCCAGCCGCTTGCGGCAACTGTGCCGCGGGCACTTCCAGATATTCCACGAGCAATTGAACCGGCGCATCGTGCAATACGGCCAGTCACCCGCCGAGCGCATGTGCTTTTCGATTCCGCTGTGCACCGACAGCCACGGCACGCAGGACTGCCTGGCAATCCTGAACAACCACGAAGAGTTCATGTTCCATGCCCCGGAAAACACCCAGGTCTTTGCCGCGACCTTTGCCCGCCAGCAGGTCCTGGCGCTGGCCGCGCTGAACCTGAGCCCCCGCAGCTACCGGCAGTTGACCGCCGCACCGTCGCTGCAGTCGCCATGGCAGCGCACCCGTGAGGTGTACCAGCGTGTACGCCTGCAACTTGGCCAGGCACTGGATTGCCCGCCGCAACACTTCAATGAAGCCACGGCCAAACTCATGGAACATGGCTTGCTCAGTGGTTTCCTCGATCTGCTGGGGAGCGTCGAGAACCCTGAAAAACGTCTGCGGCCCAGCACCCCCACGCGCCAGTACCTGGTAAAGATGAGCCAGCAGATCGCCCTCGAAAGCCACGACGAGCCCATCACCATTGTCGATCTGTGCGAACGCCTGCACGTCAGCCGGCGTGCCCTGCAATACAGCTTCCAGACCATCACCAGCACCAGCCCCGCGGACTACTTGCGCAGCGTGCGCCTGAATGCGGTGCGGCGCCGCCTGGTCATGTCGTCGCCGGCCGAATTGAGCATTGGCGACGCGGCGGCCCAATGGGGCTTTTACCACCTGAGCCACTTTGCCGGTCAGTACAAGGCGCTGTTTGGCGAGTTACCCTCGCAGACCCTGCGACAACGCTGAGTGCGGCGGCGCAGCGCTCACACCGTGCAAGAACATCTGCTCCATCACCCAGGCCGTCCCCGCCGGTGCGGCCCGGCCCAGGCGCTCTGCCTCGACCAGGCCACACAGTAGCGATGTGAACAGCTCGGTCATGACCGCCGCTGTGATATCGATGCGAAACACACCAGCCTGCTGCCCCCGCAGGAAGAAGCGGTCCAGGACGTTCAGGTACGGTTGCCAACCGTGATTGTTCAAGGTGTCCGGGCGGTACTGGAACACCATGAACAACACCCACTCACGATGGGCCAAGTGCTTGTCGATCAGGCCACGCAGGACCTCGGCCGGCGCGTCGCGCTCAAGATCTGCGTCGTCGACCACCTGCTGCATGAGCTCACGCGAGTACGCCAACAGCATCTCGATCAGGTGTTCCCGCGCGCCGCAGAAGCGGTGCAACGTGGCCTTGCTGATGCCTGCCGCACGCGCCAGCTCCTGGAGCGTGGCCCGGGGATGGTCAACGATGGCAACCGCCAGGGCCTTGAGAAGTTTTTCATTGGGGGCGGGCGAAGACATGGCAACAGGCTCATTGGTCGGACGTGAAGTGGAAGGCATTGTGCCGAAATTCCCCCCGACCTCAAGGGAAATGACACTTTTAAACACAAAAGAATCTTTTGAGACATTATTATCTCAATAGATCCATGTATATATCATGCGCACCTTTCCAGACCTAGCCTCCAGGTGACACATGAACGCTTTGCGCGACCTGCGTATTTTCAGCTTTGCTGCGCTGGCCCTTGTCGGCCTCGCCGGCTGTGGTGCTCCCGATCAGCCCGAGGCTGCCCAGCAACCCCGGGAAGTGGAGACCGTGACTGTCGCTCCCGAAGCCTTCTCCCTGTCCGCAGAATTGCCGGGGCGTATCGAGCCAGTCCGGGTGGCCCAGGTACGGGCCCGGGTAGCCGGGATCGTGTTACGACGCAACTTCGAGGAAGGCGCCGAGATCAAGGCCGGCGACCTGTTGTTCCAGATCGACCCTGCCCCCCTCAAGGCCGCCGCATCACGGGCACAGGGCGAACTGGCACGTATCGAAGCGCAGCTGTTCGAGAACCAGGCCAAGGTCAAGCGCTATGAACAACTGGCCGACGTCGAAGCGATCAGTCGCCAGGACCTCGACACCGCCCGCGCCGCCCTGAAAAGCAGCCAGGCCGCCCAGCAATCGGCGCGCGCCGATCTGCAAACCGCGGGCCTGAACCTGGGCTACGCCACGGTCCGCGCGCCGATCTCCGGGCGCATCGGCCGCGCCCTCGTGACCGAAGGCGCCCTGGTTGGCCAGGGCGAAGCGACATTGATGGCAAGCATCCAGCAACTGGACCCGATCTATGCCGACTTCACCCAGCCGGTGGCGCAAGCGCTGAAACTGCGCCAGGCCCTCAAGCACGGCAGCTTGTCGGCCGGCGACTCATCACAGCTGTCGTTGCAGGTCGAAGGCACCGACTTCCACAGCCAGGGCACGCTGTTGTTCTCCGACGTCGCGGTGGACCGTGGCACCGGCCAGGTCTCGTTGCGCGGACGCTTCAGCAATCCTGAAGGGGTGTTGTTGCCAGGCATGTATGTGCGCGTGAAAGTGCCCCAGGGCACCGATCAACAAGCCTTGTTGGTGCCCCAGCGTGCCGTGCAGCGCGGCAGCGACGGCCAGGCCCAGGTACTGGTGGTGAATGCCGACGACAGCGTCAGCCCACGCGCCGTACAAACCGGCGCCATGCAGGGCCAGCGCTGGCAGATCACCCAAGGCCTGGAGGCCGGTGACCGAGTCATCATCGGCGGCCAGAACGGCCTCGTACCGGGTGACAAAGTGCTGGTGAAAGCGCCCCTCGCCCCCGCTGCCCAACAACAAGCAGCACGCCAGTAAGCCCGGCACCACCGCGTTCGAGGTCACACCATGTCTGTGTTTTTTATCAAGCGCCCCAAGTTTGCCTGGGTCATTGCGTTGTTTATCTCCATGGCCGGGCTGCTGATCATCCCTGCCCTGCCGGTGACCCAGTACCCGAGTGTCGCCCCGCCGCAAATCACCGTCACCGCCACCTATCCTGGGGCGTCGGCCAAGGTGCTGGTGGATTCGGTCACCAGCGTCATCGAAGAAGAACTCAATGGTGCCAAGGGCCTGCTCTACTTCGACTCCACCAGCAACTCCAACGGCATGGCGGAAATTGTCGTGACCTTCAAGCCCGGCACCCAGCCGGACATGGCCCAGGTCGAAGTGCAGAACCGCTTGAAAAAAACCGAGGCGCGCATGCCCCAGGCGGTGCTCAACCAGGGCATCCAGGTGGAGCAGACCAGCGCCGGTTTTCTGCTGATCTACGCCCTGAGCTACAAGGAAGGCACGGCGACGCAGGATACGACCCTACTGGCCGACTATGCCGCGCGTAACGTCAACAATGAAATCCGTCGGGTCGAAGGCGTGGGCAAGCTGCAATTCTTTGCCTCGGAAGCCGCGATGCGTATCTGGCTCGATCCGCAAAGCCTGGTGGGCTACGGGTTGTCCATCGATGACGTAAGCCGGGCGATCAGCGCCCAGAACGTCCAGCTTCCCGCAGGCAGCTTCGGCAGCTCCCCGGGCGCAGTCGGCCAGGAGTTGACGGCGACCCTGGCGGTCAAGGGCACCCTGGACAACCCCGAAGAGTTCGGGCGCATTGTGCTGCGCGCCAATCAGGATGGTTCCAGGGTCACCCTCGCCGACGTGGCGCGAATCGAGGTCGGCAGCCAGGACTACAATTTCACCACGCGCCTCAATGGCAAGCCGGCAGTGGGTGCGGCAGTGCAACTGTCGCCGGGGGCGAACGCGCTGAAGACCGCCAGTGCCGTCAAGGGGCGCCTGCAGGAACTGTCGGTGAATTTTGCGCCAAACGTTGAATTCTCGGTGCCCTATGACACCTCGCGCTTTGTCGACGTGGCCATCGAAAAGGTGATCTATACCCTGATCGAAGCCATGGTCCTGGTGTTCCTGGTGATGTTCCTGTTCCTACAGAACGTACGCTACACCTTGATCCCCAGCATTGTGGTGCCGGTGTGTCTGTTAGGCACGTTGATGGTGATGTACCTGCTGGGTTTCTCGGTCAACATGATGACCATGTTCGGCATGGTGCTGGCCATCGGTATCCTGGTGGACGACGCCATTGTGGTGGTGGAAAACGTCGAGCGGATCATGGCCGATGAGGGCCTGTCGCCGGTGGCCGCCACCGTCAAGGCCATGGGCCAGGTATCGGGGGCGATCATCGGCATTACCGTGGTGCTGTCGGCGGTATTCCTGCCCCTGGCTTTCATGGCCGGTTCGGTGGGAGTCATCTACCAGCAGTTTTCCCTGACCCTGGCGGTGTCGATTCTGTTCTCGGGGTTCCTGGCCCTGACCTTCACCCCGGCACTGTGTGCAACCCTGCTCAAGCCCGTGGCCGAGGGGCATCATGAAAAACGTGGGTTCTTTGGCGCCTTCAACCGCCTGTTCGGACGCCTGACCGATCGCTACAGCGCCCTCAATCACCACCTGGTAAAACGCGCAGGCCGAGTGATGCTGGTGTATCTGGGGCTGGTGGTCCTGTTGGGCTTTACCTACCTGCGCTTGCCAGAATCCTTCGTACCGGTGGAAGACCAGGGTTATATGATCGTTGACGTGCAGTTGCCACCCGGCGCCTCGCGGGAGCGGACATCGGCGACCGGCCAGGAACTGGAGCAGTTTCTCGCCTCCCGTGACGCGGTCGCCAGCACCTTCCTGGTCCTGGGTTTCAGCTTTTCCGGGATGGGCGAAAACGCCGGCCTGGCCTTTCCGACCCTCAAGGACTGGTCGTTGCGCGGCGACGAGCAATCTGCCGAAGCGGAAACCGCAGGGGTCAATCAACACTTTGCCAACCCCAGCGACGGCGCGATCATGGCGGTGAACCCTCCCCCCATCGACGGCATGGGCAACTCCGGTGGGTTCTCCCTGCGCCTGCAGGACCGCGCCGGGCTGGGCCGCGAAGCATTGCTCGCCGCAAGGGACCAGTTGCTGGGCCAGGCCAACGGCAATCCGAAAATCCTCTACGCGATGATGGAAGGCCTGGCTGAGGCCCCGCAATTGCGCCTGACCATCGATCGGGAAAAAGCCGAGGCCCTGGGCGTCGGGTTTGATGCAATCAACAACACCTTGTCGACCGCGTTCGGCTCGGCGGTGGTCAACGACTTTGCCAACGCCGGGCGCCAGCAACGGGTGGTGGTGCAGGCCGACCAGCGGGACCGGATGACGCCGGACAGCGTGCTCAAACTGTTCATCCCCAATAACCTCGGCGCCCTGGTGCCCATGAGTGCCTTTGTCAGCACCCAGTGGGAGCAAGGCCCGGTGCAAATCGCCCGCTATAACGGCTACCCGTCGATCCGTATCGCCGGCGATGCGCCGCCCGGGGTTAGCACCGGGGAAGCGATGGCCGAGATCGAACGCCTGGTGTCCACGCTGCCGGCAGGTATTGGCTATGAATGGACCGGTTTGTCGTACCAGGAAAAGATCGCCAGCGGCCAGGCCTTGCAACTGTTCGCGCTGGCATTCGTGGTGGTGTTCCTGCTGCTGGTGGCGCTGTATGAAAGCTGGGCCATCCCCTTTGTGGTGATGCTGATCGTACCGGTGGGCGCCCTGAGGTCGGTGCTGGCCGTGACCAGCCTGGGCATGCCCAACGACGTGTACTTCAAGGTCGGCCTGATCACCATCATCGGGCTGGCGGCCAAGAATGCGATCTTGATCGTCGAGTTTGCCAAAGACCTGTGGGCTCAGGGCTACTCCCTGCGTGACGCCGCCATCGAAGCCGCGCGCCTGCGCCTTCGACCCATCGTCATGACCTCCATGGCCTTTATCCCCGGCGTCGTGCCCCTGGCCATCGCCACCGGCGCGGGTGCTGCCAGCCAACGCGCCATCGGCACCGGCGTGGTCGGCGGGATGTTCAGCGCAACGATATTGGGGGTGGTGTTTGTGCCGGTTTTCTTTGTCTGGGTGCTTTCTCTGCTCAAAAGCCAACGCACCGTCATCCTCGCTGACGACGAAATGAAAGCCGTCAAAGAGTAAGAGGTAACTGGCGCACAAGACGCTGATACGCACGCATAATGAAAACCCGGCCCCGCGTCGGGCTTTTCATGCCCCGCGCCTGATACCTTGGCTCCAAATCTGTACATCCCCGCGAAATGAACAGAATCGATGATTTCCTATTCTTAGCTGATACAACTTTGCTGCCCCATCTACCGCTTGCGACCTGATGGGCCACCATCAGGAATCTGTAAGTTTTTCGGCGGTTGGGTTCGGGTGTCACTTACTTAGTGCCCCTGTCTTCGACTTCTTACAATCCAGTCTAAGCCTTTCGTGTGCATCCGGCGCTATAGGAGCCGTCATCATGGCTCTGTATGCCATACATTCACAAGACTCTGGGGCAGTCTCGGTATGCTGGACAGTGCTCGTGAATGACGCACACCCCGCTAGGATCAGCATTGCAATTGCCGCTAACAATAATCGCATGTCACTATCTCATTTTGTCTGAAGGGTACAAAGCACAGGCGAAAGCAAGATCCGCGCCACCGATGAGATCATTCGCTAAGCTTGCTAGGGATATGGTAAAGCTCAGGCCAACTAACAGCTTAACGGTGCCCCTTGAGGTAGGGTATCGCAGTCCAATGTGTGGAGACTTATCTTGAGTAATAGTGAGCCGACAATGCGATCGTCAGCGTCTAGCCGCGTTGTTTCCCTACCCTACAGTCCGATCTACCACCTGTTTGCTCAGCGCATCCCCAACCCTGTAACCACCTCACCGGTTGGCGCACTTCGATTCTTCTACAGCTGGCAATAATCCGCTAATCACCGGCTCGCACCAGCCGCGCGTCGAAACGAATCATCACCTCGACCGCCCCGGCACTCAATCTGGAATGCCTGCAACTGCCCGCCTAACTCAAAGTCGGCCTGCAGATTGGTGTCACCAGTATTTACAGCGTTACCCGCCCATCCCACTGAAACACATCCAGCAGACGATTACGCAACAGCACCGGCTCCGGATCACTCCAGCACGAGTTCCCATAGCTGCTGATCAAGTCGCCATGAGGCGCCACGGCAATGCGCGTGCTGTCGAGGACCTCGCTAGTCTGTGGTTTGGCCAGGCGCAACGACCATGACACGGGCGTGCCATGGGTGGCGACCTGGGGCGAAAGCAAACGGTAGACGTCAGACGGATCTGCCTTGGGCAAGATCGAATAGACGCTGACAAGGCCAGGACGACAGGGGCGATAGCGGTGGGTGGTGGAGCGGACTCATGCTTGGAGCGAGAGAGCTCGGCGACTGATTATGCACCACGACCGGTTGTTTGCTGTGAGCGAGGCCTGGAGCTCGCACGCTGGCTCGCGACTTGACTTTGCCTACACCCTCCTAAGAGCGATGGATGTAGTGGAGTCGAATACAAATAGCCGCAGCATATGCCGGGGCTCGGAATGAATGCAAATGGCGCGGTTTATCATGCAAAAAAGGGGCTGGAGCTCTTGGCCCTCCCCCCAAAATCAATACCCAGCCCTACGCATTCTGGCGAAGCTCAATCACATACTCACCAGGGAAGCGCAATACCGCACGGCGATTGCTCGGATCGGTGTACTCAGGACGCACTAACACATCAACATCATTCTGACGGGCCTTCTCAACAACTGCAGCCAGATCATCGACGGTAAAATCTGTTTTGATATCAGTATACGGGTATTTCAACCCATCACGAATATCTGAGGTCACAGCAATTATGTTCACGTTACCCAGAGTCGACTCGATTTGAACCCGGCGAAACACTCCGCCCTCGACACCCAACTCCTCAGAACTGTAATAGCCGTCACTGATAAGCGTACCCTTGGTAGCTGCCAGAAAGTTCGTTACAAACGCTTCAGCATCAGTCTCACTCAGGTAATATCGAGTGTTCGATACCGACTCCTGGATTTCCCTGGCAGGTGCCGCACCTGAAAAAGCATAAAACTGAATTCGAACACCGCCCGGTGTCTCAATCATGGCCTCCTGGTTGCCAAGTACCTCCCAGCGACGCAAGACTTTAGCCCCACCCGAAGAAGCTACTTGAATTGCTTTGTTCATATCTACCACCGCAAACCCAACAGCCTCCTTGCCCATTGGGAAGGGAGGTGCATTGTCCTTGTAGGCTTGGGCAGAGATCGCACCAACGCTGGTGTAAAGGTCAGTGAACTGCATGGTGGCAGGCACAGCAGCTAAATTGATATCACTGATCGGATCAAAAGTACCGCCCAAAACGGCAATGAACTTATCAATGAACGTTTCAAGCTGGTCCGGGAACATGAATACGTGAGGGAGCGCGTATTGCGGACCATCACCTACAATAACCTGGGCCGATTTAGTTGTATCAGTCATCACTATTCTCCTAACGATTCATTTGGGCTCGTAGGCACTTCAGCGAGACTCTCGGTCTTCATATGGTTCAAGGTTCCGCAGCGCGGGCACTTGATTTGAATTCGGCTAAACTCACCCACACGGGCAAGTAGCTTGTTGCATTTGCCACAACGGCATTCTTTAAACATCTGCAAAGCCCTTTGCGTTTCTGCTAGGCTCCGTCCACTCTCGCGAGAGTGGGAGGGCCTTGGCTGGCTTGCAGGCTAGCTCTGCGATCCGGTGACTTCATTGGGTGCTGATACACCCCTTGGAGTCGCCCTCTTTTTTTGCGCCCTATAGCAAAGCCCCGATCTTGTCGGAGCTTTTGGGTATTTGGTAGGCCGTAAAAATCCCTCAGGTTAAGCGGGGCTTTCTCTGTGGTATTGCGCTTGAAAAGCTAAACACGGTGCGATGAAAACAGGTGTTTATCCGGCATGATAAAATTAGCGCAAATTTTTGCCACTGAGCCGTTGATCCAGGCAATACCGGCCTGGCACCGGTGCGTTGATTAATCCGTATGTGTTTCAAATTCATAGCGCCTCCAAGGGCGCCCTCTTCAGTAACACGGCCCTGGCCTTTCGGCGCTACTGGCACGATGCGGGTCCATTTAAATGATTAGCTCCGACCACGTTCCTTGCCTGCCGGATAACTGCTTCTGGTGTTTTACGCTGCACACCCGGGTCAGTTGCCAACCCTCTGAACCGTTAAGGCCGGTTCATCGCTGCCTGTATTGCGTGAAGCGGTGAAACTAAAGAGCCTCGGCATCCTTGCCGGTTTTGCGTGCCTTCCTTGTCTTCCCTAGCAGCACCCCTGCCGTCTCCACCAGACTTTATTGGCCGGCTTGAGGCAAACAATATGCATTTATGCATGACAAGTCAATGCAAAATCGCATTTATTTTGCAGCCAAAATGCACTGATGCATTTATGTCTTGCTGGTAAAGGGGTCTCCGGTTTTCCATAGACGAAAAAATCTATGGTCACCCTCCCTTTTTGCAATGCTGATTAACGGGCGATGTGGTGGCTCGCTTAAATCTACCCGGCGTCTGGTGGGGTAAGCCTCGCGCCATTGTTGGCCTTGCGAAACATTGCTACGCGCTTCGATCCTCACACCATCAAACAGCAACTGGGCATCACCGTCTCACGATGGGACGACTTCATGTACCTCATGCGTACACTCGCCGAACGCAAGGTTCAGTCTAAAGAAGCACTTGGCTTTTTATGGACGTACTGTGTGACACCTGCGCGAATGCCCCTATCCCCGATAGTACTGCCCAATAAGCGAGCAATAGAGAAGGTGCAAAGCCTGTATGAAGGAAAAGGTCGAGGTGCTGATCTGCTGTCCGCTCGCGGCACCGCCTGGGGTTTGCTGAACGCGGTAACCGAGTACGTTGATCACGAGCGACGAGCCCGAAGCTCGGAGTATCGATTGGATTCGGCCTGGTTTGGCCAAGGTGCGGCACTCAAACAGAAAGCCCTGAATGCTGCACTGCAACTCGTGGCGTGAGCCTTGGCGCATGCATCTGTTCAAGCTCGATGTAAACGACATCGCTCAAGACCTGAAAACCAGCACCGCCTTCCACCAAGAGCCCACCTCCAGTGGAACCGATGGTGTGGCTTATGCAAAACATGACGACTGCTGTAACCAGCGCCACCTCAGCGTTTCGCGGTAGTGACACATTTATTCAGGACATGCAGATGAACTTCAAAGGCCCGCCAGCGATGGACAGGGCCTTTTTATGCCCTTTGTCCCGTCCTGAATAAGGTTTACACCTTCTGACCGATCTTCAGGAGGATTCAATGGATACGGGAAAAAGGCGGAGCCAGCGCGATTACACGCGAGCTTTTAAATTGTCAGTCGTAGATCAAGTCGAAAAAGGCGAGTTGAGTTATAAAGAGGCTCAACGGCGCTTTGGCATTCAAGGCCGGTCCACGGTACTGGTTTGGTTACGCAAGCATGGCCGACAGGACTGGAGCCAAGGCGCCTCAATCCGAGCGCCGCGGAGCAGGCCGATGACCGACCCCAACCTCCCGCTGACACCCGAACAGCGGATCAAAGAGCTTGAAGAACAGTTGGCGCTGAGCAATCAGAAGGCCCAGTTCTTTGAAGCTGTCGTGAACGTCTTGAAAAATGATTATGGTGTGTCCATCGTAAAAAAGCGACCCGGCAAGTCCTCTCGCAAGGGCAAGTCCAAGACCTGAGCATTACCAGGGCTTGCCTGTTTATGGGCATTTCGCGCCAAGCGTATTACAAGCGCAACCGAGCCTTTGACGCGAGAGTTTGCCAAGACCAGCAAGTCGTGGAATTCGTTCTGGAAAAGCGTCGCCGCCAACCGAGGCTTGGGACGCGCAAACTGCACCATCTGATGGTAATTGAAGCCACAGCGGCGCTACGTGTCGGTCGAGACCGCCTGTTTTCCATCTTGCGAGAGGCGCGAGAGTTGGTCCCTCGCAAACGTGCTTATCATAAAACCACGCATAGCCATCATCGCTTCCGCCGTCACCCCAACCTACTCAAAGCTGGCCCGGAACAAGTTGTAGCCAGCAGACCTGAGCAGGTTTGGGTCGCAGACATTACCTATCTCCCAACGCGGGAACCAGCGTGTACCTACCGCTGTTGATACGCCAACGGCATGTGCTGCCTTTTCGCTTGTGATGCCTGTTGCAATCTGCACCCAAAATAGCCGCTCGATCTCATTACGAAGTGAGGGTGCACCTGGAGAACGCATCGCTCCCCGGCCCGTCAATTCTTGCATCCATCCTGCGGGTCGTCCCATAAACACCTCGATCAAGGTGTTGCGACGACCGGTTGAATCCGCCCAGTGCTGCTCCGATTTATACCAACGGATGCATACCCGGCATGGAATCAGGTGCTCAATGACTGACGGTTATGATTGCTATCAGAACGCGATGGCGGAGCGGATAAATGCGATTTTGAAGACTGAGTTTTTGCTGCATCGTCCTAAAGACCTGGCGGATGCAGTGAAAATGGTGGATGAGTCGGTGCAAATCTACAACCGGGAGCGGCCGCACTTATCCCTGAAATACAAAACGCCCGATGCGGTGTATCGGCGTTTTGAGACTGAAACAGGTGTAAACCTATTTCAGGACTAGACACTTGCTTCGTCTCAACACCGAAATCCTCCAGCAGCTTGATTGCGTTGGCTGTAGAGAGATGGCGCTTGTTCTTGTTGGTGGTGCGCAGTTTCAAAGCCGCGACCAGATCGCAATAGCGCTCTAGCTCGGCTTTGGGGAGTTTGCGTGGTTTGCCGTGGTCAGCGCGATGTACTGCGTGCGGTTTGTTGAAAGCATGCAATGCACGGTAGACCGTGGTCGACGACATGCCGTATAGCTCGGCAACGGCCTACACCTGTCTGGCGCGCTCAGGACTTTTGCGTGGCAAAAGATCCAATCGCTGCCGCAACTGCAACAGCGAGTCGACAGTAATGAAATTACGCTTGGTGTCCATGCTGAGCTAACACTCGATACACTGAGGCACGACCGACGCCAAGCCGTCGAGCAATCTCTGTCGCGCCTAGTTTTTCTTCAGCCCGCAAGCGTTGAACCTCCAGAGGGTCAATGGACGGTTTACGGCCTCGGTAAACGCCACGAGCTTTAGCGTCAGCAATCCCCTCAAGTTGGCGCTCACGTCGCAAGTTGGTTTCAAATTCTGCAAAAACGCCCAGAATATCCAGGAAGGCTTTGCCGGCCGCGCTGAGCGTATCGATTGGCTGTTCAGTCGCCTTGAGACTGACGCCGCGCTCTTTCAGCGTGTAAACGATGTCTTGAAGATCTTTGATGCTTCGTGCAAGACGGTCAATGCGTGTAACTACTAGCGTATCGCCAGGACGTAGGAAATCGAGCAGCGTTTGAAGCTCCGTTCGACCCACTCGGCTTGCCCCGCTTCCTTTTTCGGCACGAACCACGTCACAACCCGCTTCGCGCAAGGTTTTTTCTTGCAGCACAAAATCTTGGTCGCTGCTGGAGACTCGGGCATATCCGTATAGTGCCATGGGTGAGGTTTGTCTCGTTAGGCTTTAGACGTTGCAAAGCTAGCATACCAAAATCGAAAGACAACCCTATTGAGACAAGAAAACTGTCTCACCTGAGAGTATCGGTTGGGTATACCGAAATGAGAACTATAAAATTAGAGACAAGAGAGCCCCCCGCTTGATCTGGGATTTCTCCGCAACAACTTTAGGGCTTTGTTATCTTTCGACTTTTCCGACGGGGCTTTCTGGGAATTTGGCTTATAGTTTCTGGCGAATTTAAAATTTAAATAATTCTAAATTCATTGGCGTACACAATAGTTGACGCCAATAGTTCGACGGCAAATACCTGACCAATTAGTCATTAATCATCCAGCTCCCAACAAAACACGCCCCTTCAGTTAATGTGCTTGATATGTTGTTTTCTTTTGAGTAAAAGGAAATGTGGCAAAAGCATGCATATGCCTAAATGCCATATCGAAATACCCTAATCATCCGAAAAGGAATATTCTATGAGCGATAATTCTATTAAAGATCTGAGTCTGGAAGAAATCGAAGCAGTCAGCGGTGGTTTTATCCTGGACCGATTGCTTGGTAGTGCTCTGCAGGCTGGTGTAGACGTCAGTAATGGCCTGCTAAATGCGGTCGCCCCGATCGGACAGGCACTTAACCTGATCCCAGGGGTTGCACCGATTCACTATGCCGGAGATAAGATTATCGCTGGGATTCAAAGTGCCGTGAGCCAAACAGGCACCCTCTTGGGAGGCAATTACACACCGACTCAACCGAGTCACTTTGGACAGGAGTGGAGCAACTCCTAACCCCTAGGAAGTGCTATTACCATTACAGATGGCAATAGCACTTCTTTATTTAGACTATGGAGCTTTATTATGCCTTTCACAAATGGAAATGTACTGGTCAGCTACACGCAAGAACAAAAAGATGCCCTCTTGCAGTTTAATACCACTGAGCAATATGCCGACGGTTATCGCTACATCCGCGATATTGTCCACGAGGCTCGCGTTGCCTACGCAGGTGATGGCCCTCCTACATTCATATACTTGTTTGGGGACGAAAAATCCCGAGAGCTAATCAAACTCGAAGCCTGGATCAGCGATGTAGTGGGCATCAATGCGTCTGATGGCTCAATTTTCAGTGAATTTGTCCGTGGCTCGACCAGCATGGCCGGCGCATTGGCCGGACATCGGATCAGTGAAGCCGAATTTCAGATTGCCTCCAATAAACTGGCGCAAATGGTGATTCTGGACTCGGTCGAGGCCGGAGGTATGCCCAGCGCCAAAGATGTGGTTGCTACTGATGTTGGTCAAGCCTTGGAAAACCTTGGCCTCCCTGAAAGTGCCTGGGCAGGTGTTATAGGTGATATTTTCCCTCCTCCTCTAGGCTTTGGTGATAATTATGTAAAGTTCCCCAACCCTGCTGAGGTGGGGTTGGTGGCCTCACTCTCAGGTGTACTGACTGGTCTGATTTCGAATGTCGCCGGGGGCCTCGGTGTAGTCAAAGAGTTGCTCTCCGGAAACCCGCAAAGTATTACCAACTCGCTGGACCTGCTGTTAAAAGGGTTCGTTGATGTACCTAAGACCGACCAAACAATCAAGGGCAGTATTTTCTCCGATCATCTGCAGGGCGGTAACGGCAATGATTATATTAGCGGCGGCTGGGGCAACGACACCCTGCTCGGTAAAGACGGTAATGATGTACTGGACGGTGGAGCGGGTAAAGACAAAATGTATGGAGGTGGCAATAACGATACTTATATCGTTGATAACGTGGGTGACCAGGTTTACGAAAATTACGGCGAAGGTATCGATAGTGTGCACGCTTCGGTAACTTACACCCTAAGTAAGAATATCGAGAACCTGTATTTGACTGAAAGCAATAAAATCAATGGCTTCGGTAACGAGCTTTCAAATATTGTTGTGGGTAACGACAACGCTAATATACTGCAGGGCCTGGCGGGCAATGATCAACTATTTGGTGGTGGTGGCAATGATGCTTTGTACGGTGGCGCGGGTACGGATACCTTAGTGGGCGGTACAGGTAAAGATACCTTTTTCTATACCCAAGTCAGTGACTCCTACGCCAATGTTCCGGACCATATTCTGGACTTCACCAGTGGCGAAGACATCATCAATATTTCCGCTCTGGTAAAATTCGTCACTAACAAATCAGCTTTTGTTTTCGTCGACGCATTTAATGGCACTGCTGGCCAAATAGTCCTGACCAACGACAATAATAAAAACAGCAGCCTATCCATCGATTTTTCAGGCGACCATGTTGCCGACTTCTCAATTAACCTGTTAGGCACAGCAGCGCAAACCGATATTGCGTTCGCCTGATCTACCGTGGGCCTTCGATAGCCGTTGAGGGCTCACGTTTTTATATTTTCCCGCTGCGTCCTGACCCGTTTGAATTAGGGGTCAGCTCTTTGGAGTGATTTGTGAGCGACAAGCTTTTTCGAACCGCCGCGCAAGAAGCGCATCAAGCAAAATGGCTGGGTGAAATTGTCCTGATCCGACCAACGTCATTCACCTTTTTAACCTTGCTTGCCGTAGGTATGGCAAGCCTTGTGATGGTTTTTTTTATCACCGGCTCTTATACCAAGCGCAGCACGGTGACTGGTCAACTGGTCTCGGCCAAAGGACAGATAAAGGTACGCACTCCTCAAACCGGTATCGTCATCAAAAAATTTGTGGTCGAAGGCCAGGTTGTTCGCCGAGACGACCCGCTGCTGAGTATCTCCAGTGAGCGCTACGGCTCTGGTGCGGACCCCGTTCAGGCGAGCATCAGTTACCAACTCAAGCAACGACGAGCGTCGATATCTGATGAATTGGAGAAAACCCAACAACTGCAACGGGTCCAACGCAACAGCCTGACCAGCAAAGTCGCCAGCCTGCAAAGCGAGCTGATCACATTAGTCGAACAGGCCAGCGGCCAACACAAATTAGTCGCACTCGCCGGCGATGCCTCTAATCGTTATCAAGGTCTGCTGGACAAAGGCTATATTTCCACGGATCAGTTCCAACAGCGTCAAGCCGAATTGCTGGGCCAGCACCAGACGTTGCAGAGCCTGAACCGCGAGCGCACTGCTATGCAGCAGCAACTCACCGAACGCAAAAACGAGCTCGCAGGCCTGCAAACCCGCCAGACCAATGAGTTGTCACTCCTGCGCCGACAACTCTCAGGGATCGAACAGGAACTGGCGGAAAGCGAAGCCAAACGCAATATCGTGATCACCGCTCCTGGCGACGGGATCGCCACCGCTGTGCTCGCCGAAATAGGCCAGACAGTCGATCTGTCACGTCCATTGCTGAGCATCATGCCAACGGATAGCGTGCTCCAGGCGGAGCTCTACGTGCCCAGCAAAGCCGTGGGTTTTATTAAGCCTGGTGATGCGGTATTGGTCCGCTACCAAGCCTATCCCTATCAAAAATTTGGCCAGCATCACGCTCAGGTGTTATCGATCTCGCAGACCGCAGTTCCCTCTGCCGACCTGGCCAGCATGGCAGGCGAAGTCCCTGGGTTGGCGCAGAACGGCGAGCAGCTGTATCGCCTGCGGGTTCATCTCGACCAGCAGGCGGTCATGGCATACGGCAAGCCAAAGTCGCTGCAGAGCGGAATGCTCATTGAGGCCGATATCTTGCAAGACACCCGTCGACTCTACGAATGGGTACTGGAACCTCTTTACAGCCTGACCGGCAAACTCTAGGAAGAACCCTTATGTCTTTTCTCGACGCCATTGCTCTGCGTCTAGGCCGACGTTTGCCAGTAGTACTGCAAACTGAGGCCACCGAGTGCGGGCTGGTTTGTTTGGCAATGATTACCGGCTACCACGGATATAGCGCCAACATGGTCGAATTGCGCCAGCGTTTCAGCGTGTCGCTCAAAGGAGCTTCCCTCAAGCAACTGATCCAAACCGCGCACCGACTCAAACTTGGCACACGTGCCGTCAAACTCGACCTGAATGACTTGGGCAAGCTCAAAGTTCCTTGCATATTGCATTGGAACTTTAACCACTTTGTGGTGCTGCACTCCGTCAATCAGCACAGCATCACTGTGCACGACCCAGCCCATGGCTTACGCAAGGTCAGTCACGCAGAGTCGTCACGTAGTTTTACCGGTGTGGCTCTGGAGCTATGGCCAGACCGTGGTTTTGAAAAAAACGAGACCAAACCACGAATAAAGTTGCTGGGCCTGATGGGCCAAGTTACTGGTTTGTATCGCTCCCTGTTGCAAGTACTGCTTCTCGCTTTCGCCCTGGAGATTTTTGCCCTGACGAGTCCGTTTTTCCTGCAATGGACGATTGATAATGTGAT
Source organism: Pseudomonas synxantha BG33R (assembly GCF_000263715.2). Taxonomy (NCBI): domain Bacteria; kingdom Pseudomonadati; phylum Pseudomonadota; class Gammaproteobacteria; order Pseudomonadales; family Pseudomonadaceae; genus Pseudomonas; species Pseudomonas synxantha. The sequence goes on along the minus strand of NZ_CM001514.1, from coordinate 2,426,870 downwards.
CGCCAGCGCCGACCGCGACTTGCTCAACACTCTGGTCATCGGTTTTGGCTTGCTGCTGCTCATGCAGCAGGCCGTCAGTGGTGTACGTGCCTGGGTGATGATGCACTTGAGTACGTTACTCAGTGTGCAGTGGCGAGCAAACGTATTCAGTCATCTGCTGCGTTTACCGATGCAGTACTTCGAAAAGCGTCATCTGGGGGATGTGGTCTCGCGCTTCGGTGCAGTGGACAGTATTCAGCAGACTCTGACCGCAGCCTTTCTCACGGCGATTCTGGACGGTCTGATGACCGTCGCCACGCTAGGCATCATGTTGCTCTACAGCCCGATACTCGCAGCCATCGCGGTCATCGCGATGAGCCTGTATGCGCTGGGACGCTGGGCCTGGTATCGGCCACTACGCAACGCTACGGAAGAACAGATCATTCACGCGGCTCGGCAACAGAGCCATTTTCTCGAAACGGTGCGCGGAATCCGCCCGTTGAAACTATTCCAACGCCAAGAAGAGCGTCGCTCGGCCTGGCTGGGTCTGCTGGTTGAGCAAATCAACGCTGGCTTGCGCACACAAAAGCTGCAATTGCTGTATCAGCAAATGAATGGGCTGTTGTTTGGTGTAGAGAACCTGCTGGTGATTTGGTTAGGAGCAATTATGGTCATGGACGGTCAGTTCAGCGTCGGGGTTTTGATGGCTTTCAGCGCCTATAAATCCCAGTTCGACAGCCGAGTAGCAAACCTGATCGACAAGTTCTTCGAGTTGCGTATGTTGCAACTGCAGGGCGAGCGACTGGCCGATATTGTCCTGCACCCCCCCGAGACCAGCCACAGCAACATCGATACGAACTCACTAAGCAGCCGGGAAGCCAGCATCGACATACGCGGCCTGCAATACCGCTATGCTGAGCAAGAGCCTTGGGTCCTCGACAAGCTCGACCTACGCATTGAAGCGGGCGAGTCGGTGGCAATTGTTGGCCCCTCGGGGTGCGGGAAAAGTACCTTAATCAATGTGATGCTGGGCATCCTGCCTGCCACCCAAGGAGAGATCCGCATATCTGGTGTCGAGCTTTCGCAGTTGGGCCTGGATGGGCTGCGAAAGCTAGTCGGGACTGTCATGCAGGACGATGTATTGTTTGCCGGCTCGCTGAGAGACAACATTAGTTTCTTCGACCCCGATGCGGACATAGTCTGGGTGATGGAGTGCGCCGAGACCGCCTCTATCCACCACGACATCCTGGCAATGCCGATGGGCTACAACACGCTTGTGGGTGATATGGGTACGGTGCTCTCGGGAGGTCAGAAGCAGCGAGTGCTGCTGGCCAGGGCACTCTATAAAAAGCCGGCAATCCTGTTTCTCGACGAAGCCACCAGTCACCTTGATGTCGCTTGCGAGCAACGCGTGAACCAGGCGATTGATAGTCTACCCATCACCCGGGTGATGGTTGCCCACCGCCCGGAAACCATCGCCTCCGCGCAACGCGTGATTATGCTCGAGGCCGGTAAAGTGGTGCTCGATAAACGCAGGACACTACGCGCCACGGGCAATGTGCAGGAAAGCTTATGAAGGGCCTGCAACATGCTCTGTGGGCAGCCCTATGTTGGTACGCCTCACCAGCCTCGGCGTACGAGCCGGACGTGTTCGGCACAGCCAACGGTGTGGCCCGGCAAGCAGTCTATGATGAAAGCCGCAGCGATCTGGCTTGTCATTTCGCCCCGCCGTCCGCACCACTGTCGCTGGAGGAGGTGATTGAGCGGATTCTCTGTCACGACCCACAGGTCCGCCTCAGTTGGGCCAACGCCAAGGCCCGGGCCGCCCAAGTCGGAGTCAGCCAGTCGGCGTACCTGCCACGTCTGGATGGTCGCCTCAATGGCAGTCGCGGCAACGGCAATATTGATTATGACAACCCGGCTTTACGCTCCGGAGACGGCCATCGGCGACGCAACAGCTCCAGCCTGGATCTGAACTGGGTACTGTTCGACTTCGGGCGACGCGACGCGGCGCTCAATAACGCGCGCCAGTTGCTTCGAGCTGCCAATGCCAATCAAGACTCGGCTTTGCAAGCTGCGTTTATCCAGGCTGCGCAAGACTACTATGGTGCCTTGGCCGCTGAGCGTACTCTGGCAGCCTCGGACCAGATCGCTGAAGTAGCGGCCCAAAACCTTGAGGCCGCTGATGCCAAATACAAAGCCGGGGCAGCGGCCCTATCCGATCGCCTGCAAGCGCAAACTGCTTTCTCTCAAGCCTACCTACGGCAAATCCGTGACCGCGGCACCTTGCGCAATGCTCTGGGCAACATCGCTCTGCGCATAGGGCTGGCACCGGAGACGCCCCTGCATTTGGCTGGCGACTTGAATCGTTTTCCCGACACACATTTCGTCAAGGCAGTCGATGAATTGCTAGCCCAGGCCCGCCAAGAGCACCCGGCTATGCTCGCAGCACAGGCCAGGCTCGAAGCGGCCAAAGCCGCCATCGAGGAAACTCGTGCCGCCGGTATGCCCAGTATTGCGTTGACGGCCAGTCTGTCACGCGGGCGTAATGATCAATCGCAAGTGTTCAATGGCAACAGCAACGACCGTGATCGTAGCGTCGCTTTGCAAGTCTCCATTCCGCTGTTTGAAGGCTTTTCACGCAGTTACCAGATCCGTATTGCACAGGCTCAAGTCGAAGCAGGTCAGGCGCAACTGGCCGATACTGAACAGCAAGTTGCCCTGGATCTATGGTCTAACTATCAGACACTACGTATTGATACTGAAAGCTTGCAACGCACCAGTGAACTGGTTACACAGTCACGGCAATCACTGCAAGTGGTGCAAGGTCGTTACCGTTCAGGGGTTGGCAGCATGATTGAATTGCTCAATGCCCTGACCGCTTACACCGATGCCCAAAACCAACATATCCAGACTCTTAACAGTTGGCAGACATCACGCCTAGGATTGGCAGCAAGCCTCGGCCGCTTGGGGTTTTGGACGCTTGAATGAGACCCAGCAAAGAGCTAGCCAAAACCTAGATGGATGATCAAAAGGACCGAGCGTGCGATCTTGCCGTTGGTCATTTGCAGTTAATATGAGCCCGTCGCAATGAAATGCGAGCCCGAACCTTCGAATGCAAGCCTATTTGCAATTAATGTGAGCCGGTGACTTTGGCTGGATGCAGTTAATGTGAGCCAGAAATTCCGCTAAATGCGAGCCCACGTGTTTTCAAACGCGAGCCACTACACTTACCGCTATCGCAGCTGAACAAAGCCGTATTGCCGCTGAAGCTGAAGCACAACGCGTGGCGGCTGAAGCCGCAGAACAGGCGCGACTTGCAGCGGAGGCTGAAGCTAAGCGTATTGCCGATGAAGCGGCAGCTGTTGAGGCCGCCAGACTGGCGGCTGAAGCCGAAGCTAAACGTGTTGCAGACGAAGCCGCTGCTGCTGAAGCGGCCAGGATCGCCGCTGAGGCTGAAGCGAAGCGCGTGGCGGATCAAGCGGCGGCTGACGCTGCTGCAAAGGCTGCCGCTCGGCAGGCCGTTTCAGCGCAGCCGGTACCTTAGCGATGCCTGCTAATGCCAACGTGATCACAGTGGCGGGGAAAGGCATTATTCAGGCCGGTGAAGGGGCTGCCGCTTTGGCCCAGGCTATTGCCGATGCCATTGCGGCGCCGGGCCGAATTGCCGCAGCTGGGCCTGGCGCATACATCGCTGCATTTGTCTCATTAGGGTTGTACTCCCCTGCGACGGCTGACGGTTCACAGGATCGTACGCCTGACCGCATTCGCTATGGTTTTGGCCTGAAGGCAGAGCAGTTGGGGCTTCCGCCAGGTACGAACACTTACTGAGCAATGCAGGAGAGGGGCGCCTGTAATGTGGGAAATAGCCGCCGCGAGGTGCTCGCAGCGGCTAAAAAGACAGAAACGAGTGAGTGATCTGAGCGTTTTGGATCGACTCGCCACTTTCAAAATCAGCGGTGGCCGAAGTCAGCCAGAAACACATGACTACTTCAGACCACCCCTAAGACCATTGAGGCAGCTCACGGAGAGAGGACCGACCTTAGCGTACGCTTTCGTTCCGTTGAACTTCAACCCCCTTTACCAACCTTCTATTCCCCACTCAGCCCAACTATTGTTCTCTGGTTTATTATTATAATCTGAATATACGTATCCAAAAGGCGTAGCCCAGTACAGTCCAGAGTAGCTGAAGTTCATGTATTTTCCTGATGCACTTTGTAACGCACCGTCACTACTAATCGTTAAATGTGTGTCGCCACTAGAGCAATCTACCATTTTTGACCAAGACTTATAACTCATCGTCATCATAAGGCATTTGCCATCTTGTTTTAATTGTATGCTTGCTTCATCAGATGAAGATTTTAAAACATTTAGTACCCACTGCGCACTGTATCCATGATAGCGATCCGACACACATTGAGTAGCCCATAGATATTCATCTCCGCTCAGTCCAAAAACACAAACTTGTCCTCCCCAGGTAGTTGCCTCGGCCCCCTTCCAGGCCAGAATCTTGACACTTTTACCATTTAAAGCATCAATATTTTTTTTAAAAGAACTACTTGCAACAGGAGGTTTTTCTAGAACAGGATTTTCTAAACCACCTTCAATATTTCCCAAATTACAGAGATCCAAACTATCCTTGGGCCTTGCTTTATTTCGAGAACTAGAACACGTGTTTATTGTATCTCCGACATCTGCACTGGCGAAGTCATTAGGGGAGTACCCTAAAGAGTTAAGGTTATACATTGCATTGGTACTGTGGCTGACTACCCTCGCACTTCCTGCTGGTACCAACTGCCCCTGAGAGTTGGTGTTAAATGTTCTTTCATAAACGGTTACTCCATATATGGTATCATTTGGAATTCTATCTACTGCAACCCACTCATTTTGCCCACGATACCTGTCAAGAAACGCGCCACCAGGAAGTTGCGCTGGAATATAAAAGTAATTAAATGAGCTAGGTCTTATCTGGTAAACGTATGCGCGACAAACTGTCTGGCTCGATGAACAAGCGTAAGTATTTCTAAGAACATCATTGATCGCACTGTTCACAATATTGACTGCTGTTGATTCAACGCCGGTAGTAGAAACATAACCATCTTGCGCTAAATTTTCTGCACCTATCACGTGATTTGTTATCACATATGAATTACCCCTCGCCGAGAATCCGTCATTAAAAATCCGTTCTGGGGGTCTTGAATCTACGCGATACACCCATTGAGGAATGGGGGTGTCGGTGTTTATATTTGGATTTTTATCAACAGAATCAGCCAATGTAAAACTTGAAAAAGTAAGCAAGGCTATCATTGCGACCAAGAGCCTTTTTCCTTTACGATTCATATTCTCTCCTTATGTGTCATCCTGAATGAATTCCTACCCGGAAATTTTATTAATTTCAAAAAATGTTAGCTGTCTCATAACTCACTCCTTAAGTTATTTCAAGCTTCAATCACTGCTGCATGCCTACTTTGCGTTAATCATAAATAAAACAATGAAGCTCCAGCAAAAACACTTTACAGCTTGGAGTTGTTTTCCCTACTAGCAAAAGCGCTTAAATTCCATTCTGAAACATAGGCCTTAACTCCACCACGCCTATATTACCCAAGACATTTTAACCTACCTCTCTATTTCAAAAATATTTTTTTGAGGCGCCATCAGGCAAAATATATTATCTAATTCTTTCTTCCTGCTACAAGAGCGAACAGAGTTCAAAAACGAACATTGACACTTATTATACCATACCTATCGACCAATTTGGTCGCGGTCTTGACGACATGTTCGCCTCGATGAGTGGCCTATCTAACTAACAGGTATACGGCTGACGAAAGCCATCATCACCGGCAATGGTCAAAGCGCCATATGGCATCCCAACGCTTACTCGTGAAATACAGAGCACAGTGGACATACCATAGAAGGAGACTGGATGCCTTCGTGTGCCGACGTACATTACATCGTCGTCGCTCAGTTCCGCGGTGGATTCGAAAGGAGTTTCTTGGTCTACTTTGCCATAAGATACCTTAAACGCTTCAGGGTGCTGGGTATCAGACAGACGCTTAATTGTGACCTGCACACCCGGGGCCTTGCGCGCGCCTTCAGCAACGCGTTGTACCAAAGTCTTGATATGGCCATAGTTTTTCATATCTGCCTCCCGGCTCAGACACCACGGTTCGACTGCTGTGTAAGAACGTAAAGTAATGAGGCGCCTGAAGTAACCCTGTAAAAGTCGAATGAGCATTTCGGTTTTTACGAACAACTCGACCTGATCGAAATAGCTAACTACATGGCCGATAACATCCGCCCGCCGGCAAGATGACATCGCTCGTCTCAGGACCCCACTCGCTGTGAATACCGGGTAGTTCTACATCAGAACATGTCGACTTTATTCAGAAGCAGAGGTTAAAAAAAACACTAAGGGAGGCAACAAATCCGCACTTCATATGAAATTTTTTTAGGTTTAAATTCTCAGGCTTACATCCCCATTGACTGTCGATCAAAAAACGTTGAATGGATAATCGACAATCACCCGGTACTCATCGGCGTTTGAGTTGCCACGCGTATTGCCCGGCGCGGTATATCCCTGCGCTGAACGGTGTGCGGCCCAGCGCAGGGTGATATTCAAACCTTTGGCCTTGCCGTCCGGCACGGCATATCGCAGGGCGACGTCCCGCTCCCAATGATGGGCATCCTTACCGGCCGCGTTGTAGATGTAACCGTAGCCTTTACTGTTGGGGTCGACCCGGGTCAAGTCCGCTTCACCACGGGTGTAGGAGGTACTGAGCTGGAAGTCGGGCGCATCGATAAACGCCAGGTTGGTCTGGTATTGAATCTTCCAGGACGTTTCCCCAGGTGCGTTGAAGTCTGCGTATTGCTGGGAGTTGCTCAGGAAAAGAAAGGTCCGATCGTCCTGAACGACGTAATCGAACGGCGTGTCGCCATCCACCTTCTGTACCCCCAGTGTCAGGCTCTGGCCGGCACCTGACAGGGTCAAGCCACCGGTATAGGTGTTGTTGTCGATGCGCCCGAACTGACTCTGGCCCTGATCGCGGGTTTTGAAGTAATGCACATACGGCGTCAGCGTGACCTTGGAGGTCAGCGCGAACGGATGACTCACCCCGGCGTAGTACTGGTTCCAGATATCGCTCAGTTGGCCGCCATACACCGTCAGCGTCATCCCACCCGGCGCACTGTAGACCCCGCCCAACCAACTCATGTGCGAACTCTCACGATCAGCGGCCACCCCAGCCTTGTTACCCGTGCCGTAACTGGTGGTCAGGTGGCTTTGGCCACTCTGGTTACGCAGGCGCGTGGAGTCGACCCAGCCCGTGTCAAAGGTCACATTCTCCAGGCTGTAATTCTTGAGCGTCACCCCACGAAAGGTCTGCGGGAAGACCCGGCTCACACCGCTGGCCACCAGCGGGTTCTCCAGGTACTGATCACCGGCCTGCACCAGGCTGTCAAAGCCGCGCAGCTTAAGTGCCGCGCCCGCAGCAGAGAACTCAGACTCCGGGGAATTCCTCGAGTCCAGCGGTAGCAATCCGGCCCCGCCGCTGCCTGAGCCTCCGTCGAGCTTGAGCCCATAGAAACCATGAATATCGACCCCGACGCCGATCGGCGTGTCGGTGTATCCCGAGCGAAACGACAGGTACACACCCTGTACCCATTCGCGCTGATCCAACCCCGACGGGGTGTTGTGATTATCGCGACCCAGGTAGTAATTACGCAGCAGCCCATTGAGGGACGAACCGCTGACAAATCCCGGTGTGACCGCCAACTCTGCCTTCTGTCGTGCATTGATGCCCGTGCTGAGGTTATCCCGCTGGTCCATTGAGTTGTCGGCGTAAGCACCTGCTGCCGACAGCGACACACTTAGCGACATTGAAAGCCGCATGAGCCGCTTCACAGAGATAGACATTAGCGTTGCTCCTGTTGTTCAAGCACTGTAACCGTCGCGGTAGTGCCCGCCCGTAGGCGGCCCTTGCTGGCGTATTCAGGATCAATCTGGATTCTCACCGGTACCCGCTGGGCCAACTTGACCCATGTGTAGCTGGGGTTGATGTTGGCCAGCAAGCGACTGCCGAGAGCGTTCTCCCGGTCGGTAATGGCGAACGCAATGCTCTGCACCGTGCCACCAAAGGTTTCGCCACTCATCAACTGAATCCGCACCCGACTGCCCTCCTCAATCCGTGGCAATTTGGTTTCCTCGAAATAGCCACTGACATAAAACGAGTCGCTGTCCACCAGGGCCAACAAGGCGCTGCCGGCGCTGGCGTAGTCGCCCTGACGCGTCAACAGGTTCGTGACATAACCACTGACCGGCGCCACCACCCGGGTGCGCTGTAAATCGAGTTCAGCCTGAGTCAAGGCGGCCTTTGCCAGTTGCACATTGGCCTGGGCCAGCCCGAGATTGGCCTGGTTGCTGAGCAATTGCGCCTGGGCGACCGCCACATCGGTGCTGGACTTCTCCCACTCTTCGCCGGAGATGGCAAAGCCTTGCTTGAGGCTGCGCCGCCGCCGCTCTTCGCTCTGGCGCTGTTTGAGCTGGGCCTCACTGGCGATGATCGCCGCTTCCGATTGGCCCATCGTGGCCTTGGCAACTTCCACCGAACGCCGGGCGTGCTCGACAGCCAGGGCGTAACGCGCCGGGTCAATTTCCAACAATAAATCGCCTTTCATCACATGCTGGTTATCCTGCACACGCAAGCTGACGATCAGCCCCGAAACGTCCGCCGACAACGTCACGACATCGGCACGCACTCGCGCATCACGGGTCCAGGGCGAGCGGGTGTAGTGCTCCCAGGCGAACCAACCGAGTACCAATGCCAGCAAGACCACCAGCAAGGTGCTCAGTTGGGGAATGCTTTTTTTCAAGCTCATGGGGTTCCCATCACTAAAATGACAACAGCACAGACGCCGGCATAGAGCGCGCCCTCAAACAGCGCCTCATGCCACACAAACCGCAGTACACCAAGCCGCCGCAAAGCCCAGTCCAGCAGCATGAAAATCGGCAGCGCCAGCAGCAAGGCCTGAGCAATCGGCGGCAGGTAGACACCGCCGACCTCGAAATCAATGGGCAAGGGTCGGTACTCCTTCTTCTGCAGGCTCAAGAAACTCGCGGTAGCGTTCAATGAAAGAAGCGACAATCAGCAGCGCTACCCGGATGCGGAACACCCACCACAACTGCTCATGCCCGGATGGCGAGGCGGTGCCATGTAATTGGTCTAATTCATCACCCAGACGCCGCAAATCGGCGGCCAAGGTCAACACATCGATACGACCCCGCCCCGCCACATAGCGACCGGACTGATTCAGAACCGACTGCAAGCGCGATTTGGTTTCCGCCGTCAGCAGTTCATTGCTTTGGCCTTGCTGGCTGAGCTGACTGAGTGCCACCCCCAAGGCCATGCATGCCAGGCTGACCTCGAATAACGCGTTGGAGCGCTGATCGCTGGTGGCCGGCAATAACCCCAGCATCATCGTCAGACGGTCCATCATCCGGCTTTCAAAAGCGAACTGCTGTTGGTCCGCCGCTGAGGTCTTGAGCAAGACGTACACCTGCTCCCGGCTCTCATCGAACAGACGCTGGATACGCCGGGCCGGATTGAATGGAAACACCCAGGAGTACACCAGCAACGATAAGGTGCAAGCCCCGATATAGGCGCCGGCAAATTCGAACCAATGACTCGCGGTGTTCTGCCAGGCCCCGATATTCTGCGGGCCCACCATCAAGAAGGTCGAAAGCCCAAGGCCCATGCCTATCCCGGCCGTCAGCGGGCTGGCCAGCCCCACGGCGATCACATAGAGCAGCGGCGCCAGAACCAACAGCAGCATTTCGACATCGCCAATGGCGGGCACCAACATGAATTGATAGACCGCTGAAATCACCAGCGACAGGCCAAACCCGCGCGCGTAGTTCTGACTCGCAGCCAGGGGCCGAGGAAAGGTCGCCATCAATGAACAGAGGATACCCACCAGAATCATCCCCGCCCGGGCACCGTCCCAAGCGGTTTCGATCCAGATCAACCCACAGGCAAGCAACGCGATAAAGGCCCGCGCCGCGTTCATCCCAGCCAGGCGCCAGTCCAGGTACAACGGGTTGCTCTGCCCTTGACGGTGCACACAACTGGCCTGACGGCCATCTTGAATCGCATCGCTGAGTTCAAGGATATCTTCCAATTGCTGCAGCAGACGCGCCTGCTCCCAACGCAAGGCCCACGCTAATGCGCGCAACGTGCCAGACATGGGCTCATCGCGTTGCTCGGCCTTTTTTGCCTGTTGATCAAACCGCAGTTGGAGCGCGGTAAATCCTTTGCGCGCCTCGGCCGATAATGAGCGCCCCGCCACTGCCAGCGCATCCAGAAACGCCAGTTCTTCAGCTCGTAGCTGTTGAATATCTTCGGGAAGATCGCCTTCCCAGCGCTCGCCGATCAGCGTGCGCTGTCGGCGCAGGACCGTCAGCCGAGACGTCAGTAACACCAATTGATTACCCAGCAATTGCACTAGCCCATTGGCACTACGCAACCGTGGCGCATCGAAATACAGATGCCGGCGCAATCCTTCCAGTGCACCGATTTCCCCCAATAGGCGCATCTGGCGCTTGTGGAAGTCGGCCTCGCTCTCTTCGGTACGGGTCACTGCCGCAGCGTGGGTAGCCATCAGTTTCAGCACCTGATCGACCTTGGCGAAGTAGCCCCGTGCTACCACTTCCGGGCGCGCGGTCAATAGGCTAACCAAGAACACACAAGCGACCGCCAGCAATGTCTCAGTGAGTCGGGTGATCGCCAGCATCAGGGTATTGTCTTGCTCCGGTACCGCCAGCAACCCCACCACGACGGCGGTAAAACCGCTCAGCACGAACGCGTGGGAGCTGGTGTAGCGCAGCAGCGTGCCGCCAGCAGTACAGAACGCCAACCATAACGACAGGGTGACAATAAAGGGCAGTGGCGCTTGAGGGAAAATCCCCATGATCAATACCGCCACTGCAGCGCCGACCAGGGTGCCGATAATCTGCGAGAAGCTGCGCTGCAACGCCATGCCTCCCAAGGGCTGGCTGACGACAATCACAGCCATTACCGACCATTTCGGCTGATCAAGATCGAAGATAAACGCCAGGTACAATGTCAACAGCCCTGCTGCAACGGTGCGCAAGGCAAACAGCAATACCCCGAGGCCGGGGTTGAATACCACTTTGAAATAGTTGATCAGTGGCTGCATAAGCGACTCAAGGGCGCGGCCACACAAACTCAGGGGCAATCAGACGCTCGCCGTCAAACCCCTCGACATCGCCGAATCGTTGCAGGTCATGGCTGCTCCAGGCATGCAGGGCCTCGGCGATCTCGGCCTTGTCATGCGCCACGAAGTTCCACCATAGATGAATCTCCTCGGTAAACGGCACACCCCCCAGGAGCAACCCACGTGAGGCACCGAACGCTTGCAAGGTAACGTCATTCAGGCCACGCCCCAGATAGGCCAGTTCGTCGCTGACAAAGGTCTGCCCGTTGATACTGAAGGCGCCTTCCAAGGGCAGGATGCCGTACTCGAACTGCGGGTCCAGGCTCAACGTTGCAACCGCAGTATCGTCACATCGCAGGTCGATGCCCACCAATGGCGAATAGAATCGACCCGGTGCGGTTCGGCCGGCGAAACTTCCGGCCAGCAAAGTGGCCTGCAAGCCACCTTCGGACCAGGTCGGCAAATCGGGGTAGTGATCAAACGCCGGGGCGCAGTCCTTGTCGGCCTCGGGCAAGGCAATCCACAACTGTGCCGCGTGCAAATGGTGCTCCTGCGCCAGCGACTCTTCGGTGTGGGTAATGCCACGCCCGGCCGTCATCAAGTTGACCTGGCCTGGACGAACCACCTGTACGTTGCCCAGGCTGTCACGGTGCAAGACTTCACCTTTGATCATCCAGGTAAAGGTCTGCAAGCCGATGTGCGGGTGGGGGCCGACACGCAGCCCGGCGTGGCTTTCAAAGACCGCCGGGCCGGCGTGATCGAGAAAGCACCAGGCACCGATTGTACGTCGTTGCCTTGAAGGCATAAGCCGGTTAACCGGGATTCCGCCGCCGACCAGTGCGGTACGTGCAGCAATGCGTTGAATCTCATGGGCGCCCTTTTCCCTCGGGCAATCTGCCGAACTGGACAGCTGGCATTGGTGCTCTTGATTGCTCATGCATGCTCCTGCGTAGCCAATTGACTGTGGATGTCGACAGCCCCGTTTAACAGTGAGTGGATCGGACAAGCATTGGCGACTTGCAACAAGCGTAGTCGCTGCGTGTGCTCAAGTTCTCCATACAGTGTGATCGTGCGTACAATTTCGGTGCGAGTCGAGGCGATCTGTTGATCTTCCACAATGCTCAGCTCGACATGAATGCCGGCCAGCGGTATCGCCTTACGCTTGGCGAACATGGACACTGTGATCGCGGTACAGGCCCCCAGCGCAGACAGCAGTAGCTGATGAGGGTCGGGACCTGAGTTGACGCCGCCTAAACCGTGACTTACATCACTGAGCCAACGATGCACTTCATTGGTGAGTGTCACTTGGTAAGGAATATCGCCCAGCACGGCTTGGACAACGGACTCGCTCATAGAAGAACTTCCGAGCATGTTTGATATTATTTCGTTAAAAGGAGCCGGACGCACGATGTAAAGTGCGCCAGAACTTAAACAAATTATCTAAGTCATTAGTTCCTACTAAGTGAACTGTCCAAGCTGTACGCCCCACCGCCCCCGGCAAATACGTACAACAGACCACCACTGATGGTCAGGTTTTTCATAAAGTGTGTTATTTGGTTAGCATCGTCTGGATGGAGATGAAAAAGCACAGCCGCCACAACGGAAAAGGCACCGATGATCGCCGCTGCCATCTTGGTTTTAAAACCAAGCAATAGCGCTGGAGCGACGATCAACTCTACACCAAGGGCAATAAAATAGGCTAGTGAAGCGAATGGCAATCCAGCACTATTAATATAATCTATCGCTGCTCCATAGTTCATCAATTTACCCAGACCACTCCAAATAAAAAGCAAACTAATTAGGACTCGCCCAGCGAGCATTATAATATTCATGGTTAAATCACTCCTATGAGTACAGGCCCGACTAGCCTCAACGATCATTTAAGCTGAGTGAGGCATCGGATAAGTTAAACATCCAAAAAAGACAGAAGTATTTATAGGGGCACGGCCGTCAGCGGGTCCCTTCGCTAAGCACGAGAAGTTACCACTCCTAACTCGGTAAAGAGCTTCGACACATCACCTGCTGTTTCGTCTCGAGACCAACTCCGTTGCAATTCTCTGATATCGGCCACTACGGTCAGTGGTCAGACAACAAATTGTGCCATGCGCTGCACGCTACGCTCATGACCCTCCACGCCCCCACCCGCCATATCGATTACGATCTATTTTCGTAACCGTTCGCTAGTCTACTCAATACTGAAAAGCTCAAGCAGGCTTGCGCCACAACCCCGCAATCACCACCTTGCCGGATTTCTTCACCCAATTGCGCACCTGAGAATCATCCCAAGAGTTCAAGCTGATACGATCGACAGGTCGCTGCTTGGTAAATACTGTCTCCAGCCCTTGGAATACTTTTTGCTACTTAGCATAAGTTATGGTAACAGAGTCGGGACATTAAGAATCTTTGCCTCTTGTCCAACGTTAACAAGGTAGTGTTGGTGACTACCGCTTCCGCTGAATGGGAACGAACCGCCAGCAGTTGGAGGTATTGGTGATCAATCAACAGCACGGCACGGCACGGTTGTCTGCGTCAACAACGGGTCGTTGGATTGAACCTTGTGCCTTGCCATCTGAACGCTCGCTCTCCAAGACTAAAGCGGAGAAGACTGCCGATACCCGCACAGCCCCCGCATTTTGGCTTACTTGCCTTCAGTCAACACGTTATAGCTGGTGAACAGGTTGCGATAGTCCGGAATATGGCTGGAGAACAAAGCGCCCAAACCTTCGATATCGTTGCGCCAGTCGCGATGCAGCTCGCAGGCCAGGCCAAACCAGGTCATCAGTTGCGCGCCATTGGCCGACATACGAGCCCAGGCCGATTGCTGGGTCAGTTCGTTGAACGTGCCAGAAGCGTCGGTCACAACAAACACTTCATAGCCCTCGGCCAAGGCCGACAGCGCCGGGAATGCCACGCAGACTTCGGTCACGACGCCGGCAATGATCAGTTGCTTCTTGCCGGTGGCCTTGATGGCCTTGACGAAGTCTTCGTTGTCCCAGGCATTGATCTGGCCAGGACGGGCGATGTACGGGGCATCCGGGAACAGCGCCTTGAGCTCTGGAACCAACGGGCCGTTAGGGCCGGTTTCGAAGCTGGTGGTGAGGATGGTCGGCAGCTTGAAGTACTTGGCCAGATCAGCCAGGGCCATCACGTTGTTCTTGAATTTGTCCGGGTCGATGTCGCGGACCAGGGACAGCAGGCCAGCCTGATGGTCGACCAACAGCACGGCGGCGTTGTTTTTGTCCAAGCGAACGTAGGGTGTAGACATGATCAAACTCCTGATAAATAAAGGTGTCGCCCGAAATGGGCGCACCGCAAAGGACCAGCCGCTTTTACTTGCGCTGTGAGTCTAGTTCTTCGTGGTTGTTTGCCACTTCCTGGGCCTTGATGTAGCTCTCGATCAGCAGTTGGTAGTGCGGCATGGCCTGGGTGTAGACATTTGCCCACTCCTGGGCATCTGGACGGTTCCAGGAGCCTTGCAGCTCCGACAGCGTGCCCATGATGTCAATCGGCACCACGCCGGCTTGAGCCAGGCGTGCGACAGTCAGGTCGGTCGCCAGCTTGGAGTGGTTGCCCGAAGCGTCGACCACGGCGAACACTTTGTAGCCTTCATGCACCGCCGCGATGGACGGGAACGCCAGGCACACGCTGGTCAGTGTGCCGGCAATCACCAGGGTCTTCTTGCCGGTGGCTTTGACGGCGGCGTGGAACTCAGGGTTATCCCAGGCGTTGATTTCGCCGCGGCGGGCGACGTACTTGGCGTGCGGGGCTGCTTCGTGGATTTCCGGAATCAGCGGGCCGTTGGGGCCTTGGGGCACCGAAGCAGTGGTGATGACCGGGATTTTCAACAGGGTCGCGGCCTTGGCCAACGCGATGGCGTTGGCGCGCAACTGAGGAACATCAATGTCCTTGACGATCTGGAACAGACCACTCTGGTGGTCGATCAGCAACATGGCGGTGTCGGCGGGATCAATCGTCGGCTTTTGGCCATTAAAGTTTGCAGCGTTACCTGATGCGCTCATTTGCATTTCCTCTTGCGTGGATGTACCTCCCTGGTGTTATTGCCTGCCAAGTATCCGGCAGGCTCTGCACGTCCTGTGCAGATACGAATGGGGAATAAGTCAAGGGTGCCGTGATCTGCCATCGCCCCCTTCCATTAGACGGGCTATTTTCTTGGGCTCGCAGAAAGGGATTCGGCTTTTTTCCCTGTAGGTCGCTGAACGTGACGTCGAAATTTACACAATATCCGAAGGTAGACCCTCAAAGATCTTTAACTGTCAAGGCCTCATTGATTTTGTAGCTAGTGGCCACCTGCTTCGAACCCAGCATTTTCTGCATGTTGAGATCAGCGCCAACCGATGACGCCACCTTGTCGAGTGCTGACAGATGCTCAGATTCTAGTCGCTCCTTCACATACGCCAAGTCCGCGACAGTGGCCTTGGATTGTGAAAGCCCCGCTTTAACATGCTCATCGGAGTATCTTCTCCAAGAACTATTCCCTACCTCATTAATGACATAAAGTCTAAACCGGTGATCTTGGTACGCTAACACTATCACCGCCCTATAAGAGGCCGTCGTTGCGGCATAGTTCACACTTTTTCTGGTCGCGGCTGTAATGCCCAAAAACCAACAAAGTGAAGGGCGACACACGCTGTGGGTCGTCAACACGCTGGCTGCATAAACGGTTAGCGAGGCAGACTCAAGGGGGTTTGGGCCAGAGACAGAATCCGTTGCGCTCTCAGTAAAATTTTATGTGGCTGCGCGGCTTGTAGAAGAAGGCAAACCGCCGATCGTCTTTAGGGATGGTCTCAAATAGCCCTATATTTTCCAGCTATCGAGCCGTCAGCACTTTTTAAAAAACGACCCACGTCGAAATTTGGCCCGCTCTCTTCATTTTTTAGCCATTCCGGCCGCTACAAGGCGCAGCGCTTTTCGGCCGCCATTTTCTGCATTACACGCGCACCTCTCCTGCGTGCGCCAACAAATATCGGCGTGCCATCCACAGGTTTGACAGGGCAAACAATGTCACCATCTGTGCAGTATCCTTGACCAAGCCTCGAAAGCCTACTCTTTCATAATCAAACTGGCGCTTGATCACCCGAAACGGGTGCTCGACCTTGGCGCGAACCTGGGCCTTGGTCTTCTCGATCTTGCGTATCGCTTTGTACAGGGAGCTACGTTTTCCATGATTTTTGTAAGTACTGCGCCACGCTGTGCACCAGGCCTGACCCGTCGTCGACACCGATATGGGCTTTGGCGCCTAAGATAGTATTGGTTGCCTTTCTTGGTCAGATGCATCTCAGGATCGCGTTTTCCGTCCTTTTTCTTGGTCGAACTGGGCGCATGAATCAGTGTGGCATCGACGATAGTGCCTTGACGCAACGATAAGCCGCGCCCCCCCAGAAACCATTGATTACACCAAGAATCCTGTTCGCCAGTGAATTCCACGCCAAAGTCTTGATATCCGGATCATCAGAAGATCCTCGTCATCATCCAAGCCACTTCATCAATGTTGCTGCCTGCGGATCAGAGCACGTTGGTAAATTCCCTCTCGTGCGCCAACCATTGGGTCGGAACTGGGTGTGATACCTAATGGCAAGCGCCCCGGGTTGAAATCCAGGCGCTGTTGGGTCGCGATCTGCTCTTCGAACGGGATCAGTCGATCTAGCCTCAGTTGGCCCAGTTCGACCTTTGGATTGCTTTCAGGCCAGGGGATGGAGCCATCGCTGACCACGTCGGTCGGCTGCGCCAGCTGCAGCATCAAGCGCAAGGTCACAGTTGCCCGACCCAAACGGTGAGCGAGCTCATGTTGTAGGTAATCCGCCGGCTGTGCCGCCTGGCTCTCATTCAAGGTCGCTTCGATCTGTAGCGGCTCAATGCGATAACGCCCCGCCCGTAACACACCGTCAGGACCCTTGAACAGCAGCGCATTAACCCCAAAATACGTGCTGCTGAGGTAGCTACGTGGTGCCGGTTTCGGGTTGTCGAGAAAAGCTTTTGCCCGAGAATGTCCGGCCAAAAACGTCTGCAACGGCGCCGGATTGGGCGGCGTAGCGGCGTTCGCGGCGATACCTTGCAGAAAACTCAGGAACTCCTCGGGGGTGGCTACCGGAAAACCATTGAAGGAATGTGCGACGATGTCCGTGGCTTGATCATCCGGTAAGGCAAAGCGAATCGCCAGTCCATGGGGGCTGGCCATCGGGTCGCCGTCAGGGGTGGCGGGCAACCCGCTGAAATTGGAGAACCTCAGCAGCACTGAAACCGGTTGGCCTTGCAGATGAGGCGCGATGCTCAGTCGCCCGGCAGCCGCGCTGGCCACAAAGGTGCCGCTGACCAGCACACCTTTGGCGTGGGTCACGCGAAACCCCGGATGGTTGCCAAACGTGGCGTATAGGGCGTCGAGCAAGGCGTCGTACAGGGAGTTAGGGTTTATCACGGTGTTGGCTTCGGGCTCAGGGGTTAAACGGCTGGCGACGGCGATCGGGCCTGACAGTAGTCCGATCAGCGCCAGGACACGCCATCGGCCTGCAAGTCTCACGACTCAGGCCCGTACGACCAGGATGAAATACTCAACAGGGTTGGCACAGCGCTCATATACAGGGACAGCTCCTAAAAAGGCCCGTGCACAGCAGGTGCACGGGCAAAAACACGTCAGCTCAAGCGCAGTCCCGGGTTGAGGGCGATATGTTTGTACTCCACAAAGTCATCCATGGCCGCGACGCCATTCAGGCGTCCCTGGCCGGACTGCTTGAACCCACCTTCCTCGAACTCGTCGTAGACTACCGCCCAGTCGTTGACCCACACGGTACCAGCTTCCAGCTCCCGGCCGACACGCAAGGCGCGGTCCAGGTCACGGGTCCAGACACTGGCTGCCAGGCCGTACTCACTGTCGTTCGCCAACTCGATAGCCTGGGCTTCGCTATCAAACACTTGCAGTGTCAGCACCGGGCCAAAGGTCTCCTCCTGGACGATGGGCATTTTCGGGTCCGTGACCTGCAGCAACGTCGGACGGTAAAAAGCGCCGGCTGCCAACGGCCCCTGGTTCACTGGGCCGCCCCGCACAATGACCTGTGCACCCGCGCTGATCGCCTCCTCTACCAACCGGTTGACCCGCTGTACGTTAGCCTTATCAATCAATGGCCCCATCTCACTGAGCGGGTCCGCTGCGGGACCGACTCGTACCGCCGCGAGTCTAACAACCAGTCTTTTTGTCAGTTCCAAGGCTATCTCGCGTTGCACTAACAGCCGTGAACCGGTCATGCAGAACTGCCCGGCGAACACCGTTAGCGCTTTCTCCAGAGTCGGCACCACGGCATCTATATCGGCGTCGGAAAACACCACCATCGCGGTCTTGCCTCCCAGCTCCAGGCCAAACCGCTTGAGGTGTTGCGCACCTGCCGCCGAGATGGCGCGACCGGTAGCGGTGCTGCCGGTGAAACTGATCACCGGCACCTGGGAAGACTCCACCAAGTGTTTGGAGCCAGCGGCGCCCAGTTCGCTGAACAGGTTGACCACGCCTCGAGGTAGCGATACGGATTCAGACAAAATGCGCGCCACCAGGCTATTCGTCTGGGCGGTCTGCCCCGGCATTTTGATCACAGCGGTGCAACCTGCCGCCAATGCGGGGGCCAGAGAGCGAATCATCAGCACGACGGGCGAGTTCCACGGCACGATAATCCCCACAACGCCGACGGCCTGGCGCAGTACCAGAGAGATTTTCCCCATAGCAGGCTCAGCCGCACGGCCATATTCGGTACGGGCCAGGCCTGCGTAATAACGCAACTTACCAGGCACCATGCTGACCTCAAACTCAGCTTCAGGTTTGATCTTGCCGTTCTCCAGGGCCAGGGTGTCGATCAGTTCCTCCGAGTGGCGCTCAAAGGCGTCTGCCAGCTCCAGCAGGACCTGCGCCCGCAAACTGCGATCGTCCTTCCACGATGTCTCGCTAAAAGCCCGGTGCGCGGCACTGATTCCCTGCTCCGCTTCCTTCAGCCCGCCCTCGGCGTAGCGGCCAATACGCTGGCCGGTGGCCGGGTCGATAGAATCCTTGTAGTCGCCGGAGTCCAGCCACAGGCCGTCAATCCAGCTCAAAACCGGTGTCGGGTTCATTGGGTACATTCCTTGGGTCAGGCGTAGCGGCGGGCAATTTTTTCGGCGGTGGCAATCACGGTCAGGTTGGTGGCCACGGACGGCACGTCAGGAAATATCGACGCATCCACCACGCGCAGGCCTTGCAGGCCCAGAACCTTGGCTTCGAGGTCGACCACTGCGTGCGGGTCGCCTGGCCGGCCCATCGGCGCGGTGGAGGCGGGGTGGTGATAGGTATCGAGACTCGCGCGAGCACTGGCCAGCAGGGCTTCGTCGGAATCATTGCCCTGGCCCGGGTTGAGCTCGGAGGCGATCAGGCCGTTCAGGGGGGCCGTCGCGCCAATTTTGCGGGCCATACGAATCCCCTCCAACAGACGCTGGCGGTCGCCGGCCTCAGCCAGAAAGTTAAGGTCGATCTTCGGTGCCACGAACGGGTCACCACTGGCCAGCGACACCGTGCCTCGGGACAGTGGCCGGGTGAGTGCCACGGCGAGCACAAAGCCGACGTTGGTTGGGCTCTGGTCGTGGGGAAACAGGTGGGTGGCGGTGATATGCAAGTCCAACTCACCGGTTTTGGCGTGACTGCTGTGGGTCCAGACTTTGGCGCCAATGGCCGGGGACTGGCCGCCAATCAACTCGGGCTTGGCGGCGTAGGCGTTGTAGTAGAACGGGTGGTCCACCAAATGCTTGCCCACCGGAAGATCGGCCACCACGGGAATCTCCAGGGCCCGCAAGTCATCACCCGGGCCAACGCCGGAACGCAGAAGAATCGCGGCGCTGCCATAGCTGCCGGCCGAGAGGATGACTTCACCGGCGAGGAGTTTTTCGCCATTGGCCAGTTGCACACCGATGGCGCGTTTGCCGTCGAACAACACCTTGTCCACCAGGCTATCGGGACGAATATGCAGGTTGTTGCGGGCACGCACTTCATCGGTGAGGTAAGCCATACCGGTGTTGACCCGTACGCCGTTGACGATGTTCATCGGGTACGGGCCGACACCATTGGCATCCGCGCCGTCAAAGTCGCCGATCACCTTGAAGCCATTGCTCACGCTGGCGTCGATAAAGGCCCGCTGCATGGGGGTGACGTCGGCGCGATCCAACTGGTGCACCGGCAGCGGCCCGTCATGGCCGTGCAAAGCGCTGGCACCGCCGCTGTGGGTTTCCAGTTTCTTGAACGAGGGCAACATGTCTTCGTAGCTCCAGCCCGGCAGGTCCCAGCGCTTGAAGTCTTCGGGCCGTGCGCGAATCGCTACGGCACCGTTGATGGCTGAACTGCCCCCCAGCACCTTGCCGCGCAACGCACCAATGGGATGATCGATGTAACCGGGTTGGGTCTTGTAGCCCCATTCGAATTCAGGGTTGCCATTGGCACCGACGATATCGCTCTTGGCGAGAATCTCGGGGTACTGACGCGGACCGTAGCTGTGACCGGCCTCCAGCAGCAGCACCTGGCGCTTGCTGTTCTCGCTCAAGCGCCGGGCCAGGACCGCGCCGGCCGAACCGCCGCCGACGATGAGCACATCTACCGCCACGCCTGCACCTGGGGTTTTGCCGGTTTTGCCGGAAGGTTCCAGCGCCTGTGCCAGGCCGCTGCCTGCCGCCAGCGTCGCGGCCACCACCACGGTGCCCGCCATCACCGCGCGCCGTGCTGGACTCTCGAGGGTGTTGTTGTTCATGCCCATTCTCCCGATCAGACGCCAGGTTGGATTCGTCTATTGGGAATGAGCCTAAAACAGTGGTATGACTCGAATAAGCCGGTAAAAAACGAATCGACGTTTCGCTTTTTACGAACGCCTCAAGGCTGTGCGAGCAGTTGCTCCCACACCGGCGGGCTGCCGATCTGTTCGCTCAAGAAGTTGGCCAAGGCTTCCAGCTTGGCTGAGCCGCGATGAGACTGGCGATACACCATCGAAATAGTGCCACCGCGGGGCGCAAACTCAGGCAGCACTTCCATCAGTTCGCCAGTCACTATCGCTTCAGTCGCCAGGAACGCCGGCAAAATCGCCAGCCCCATACCGGCCTTGGCCGCTTCCATCAATTGATGGCCATTGTTAGTGCGCATCCGGCAGCGTACGCGGAACGATCCCAAAACATCATCCACCGGCAGCGTCCACATGCCATGGGGTTCGCGGTGCACATACAACAAGCCAAAGTGGTTCGCCAGTTCTGCCGGCATTTGCGGTGTGCCGTGGACCGCAAGATAAGCAGGACTGGCACAGATCACATGGCGGTTGGCCGCAATGGTCTTGGCTACCAGAGAGGAATCGGGTAATTGCCCGATGCGGATAGCCGCATCGAAGTTTTCTTCGTGCAGATTGACGTAACGGTCGTCGAACTCCACATCCAGCCGCAACTGTGGGTAGCGCACGGCAAAGGCCGCCAGGATCGGTGTCAGGTAACGAATGCTGAACGCCATCGGCGCCGACAGCCGCAAGTTGCCGCGCAGGCTCGACTGGAACGCGAGCACCGCGTCTTCAGCGTCGTCGACATCCGCCAGGATGCGCACGCAATGGCTGTAGAACACCTGACCTGGCTCGGTCAGGCGCACCTGGCGTCCGCGCTCGAGCAGAATGCTGCCCAAGCGTTTCTCCAACTGCTGGAGCCGTTGACTGACCACCGACTTGGCCGTACCCATGCGCCGCGCGGCTTCGGAAATACTGCCGGTGTCGACCACTGCAACGAAGCAGTGCATTTCAGAAAGTTTGTTCAACGTGGAATCACTTACATTAAGGAAAATGGGCGGTTGCAGGAACTGAGTGCAACACGGTTATTGAATTAAAGCGGGCGCAGCATGATGCATGCCCATCACCTCTGTAATCATTTCAATCGGACATTTGTAACCGAAACGTTTTCGGGGACGAATATTCATTTGATACGAAATAGCATCCAACACTTCCTGACTATGTACCGACAAGTCCGTGCCCTTGGGCAGGTATTGGCGAATCAAGCCATTAATATTCTCATTACTGCCGCGCTGCCAAGGGCTATGCGGGTCACAAAAATAAATCGCCACCCCGGTGTTTGCGTGATTTCAGCATGTTTTGCCATTTCGCGGCCTTGGTCATACGTCATGCTTTTACGCACCGCCAGCGGCATGCTGTTCAGTGCAGCACTGAAGCCTTGAACAGCAGAAGTCGCCGTAGCATCGTTCATTTTTACCAACATCAAATAGCCGCTCGTACGTTCCACAAGAGTACCGACAGACGACCCATTATCCAGGTCGCCTTCCCAGTGGCCGGGCATCAAACGGTCTTCGATTTCCGGAGGGCGCACGTGAATACTGACCATCTCCGGGATTTGTCCACGACGATCAACCCCATCAGAACGTGGCCTACGGGTACTTTTCCCCTGGCGAAGGCACTGGATCAGTTCTTTGCGCAACTCCCCGACAGGCAACGCATAGATGGCGCTGTAGATCGTTTCGCGGCAGACGTAGGCTTCTTCAAAATTGATTTTCATAAGGCGCAGCTTGCCCGCGATTTGCTCGGGAGAAAAGCGTTCTCGAAGCAAGTGGATAACCAGCTCAAAGCGCTCATTACCCATGATCAGTTTCTTGAGCGGTCGACAGACTATACGCCGACCACGAGTAAACGCTTGAGCCTCGTGGGCCGAATAACCGGCAATGAGCCGATTTCGACGAAGCTCACGACTGATCGTGGACGGGCTACGGCCCAGCATCCGGGCTATTTCGCGCTGGCTAAGTTTCTTGTATTGCCCAACTTGAATGGTCGCGCGTTCTTCAATGCTGAGTTCTGTATAGGACATGGTGGCACCTTACCGGAGGGTGAGGTGTTGCACTCAGTTTTTGCGGCCGCCCTTATATTAAGTAAGGGCGTTTTTACGTTCACTGGCGTAAACGTATGACAAACGATGATGTAATGGCAAGGATTCGTATGAGTGATTATATCTGCAAAATCACGCCCTAATAAAAACGATGAAATCAGCCAACACCGCCGCCATACTCTCGGAACTAATTCAGAAAATCATAGATGTAGCGGCTCGTGCTTGAAGAAATACACGCATGCGTATTTAAAGTATAAAATCGTCAAACTCGAATGGCACTTACTTAACCCTCTTCGGGTGTCCATTTCTCCTCACCTCGGCCCTTGCCGCCGAGCGCGTCTGCATCAGCATCAGGTAAGGCTTGGGCCTTCGTTTTATGACACGAGGCTCAATCCGTCCTGGCCGGTTTCCGACACGTTTGCTGGCGATCAACTTGAGTAAATCCTGCACCCTATCGTCTTGTTTGTCGGAGCTGTACTGCCGCATCGCAAGGATTAATTGAAGGCTATGTTTAAAGCTAAGCTCGCGTGGCAAGCAATCAGCTAATAGCGCTGACTTGGCCATGATCATCCGAATCAAATTGTGCGCCAGCAGATACACCCATAACTCTTTTACAGCCATGCCAGGCGTCTTACAGCTCAACGTTTCAAGTCCCAGCGTTGTCTTGATATTGCGCAGATCCAGCTCAACATGCCAACGGTCTTTGTACAGTGATTTGAGCCCAGCTTTGGGTACCTGCTGCGGGCAGTTCAAGGTGGTCACTAGAACTTTTCCGCCGGTTTTCAGCTCACGTACTGTCAGTGTTTCAGGCGCATCGTCGTAATAAGTTTGGCTCATCCACGAAGGTCGATTCCTAGGTTTTGTCAGCTCAACCAAATGATCTTCCGGCCCCAGCGATTGCCCTAGCCGAAAGTCGATACTGCGCCGCCTGGCGCCATATTGTTCGAACACGCCATCGATCCCACGACGTTGCAGTTCGCACAGCAAAAAGTACGTTGCGTAGTAGGCATCGCCCAACACAATGTCGCCTCGATTCAGAGTGTCGAGCATCGTCCTGAGTAGCGTCTGTTCATCGCCCCCTTTGCCTCGAAAGCGTCCCAGCGAAGCATCTAAAACAGCACCGCTGGCCAGGCAAATGATTCCTACCAAACGGCAGATGGGGAACCCCCAGCCCTGCTTTCTGACCACGCGATTGCGGATAGGCAGCTTGGTTGGCCGCAGTGTCTGGCAGGGCCACCGTGGTGCCATCTACGAGGCGCACCGGGCGCCCCATCCAGCGCCAGGATGGTGACGCGTTGTTACTCATTGATGATCCCGTGGAGCGCAACAATGTTGAAACCATCTCTACCGGTAATCGCGCCCGCGCTTTGCAATAAGCGCCGGTGTACACGCTGCTGGGGCTTAGCCCATCGCAGCAACGCTTGATCGAAAAATCATTCACGGCCTTCTGACAGGAACGGTCGGCATTCATGGCTTGAGCCAGAAACATCGACAGTGTTTCAGTTGGCGGGAACAAGCGTTGACGATGCTTGGGCATCACTGACTCGACACGCTGTAGCAGCGCCGGATCGGCTAGCAGTTTAAAGAACGCATGGGCATTGCTGTTTTTGGCGTGCTGCTGAATGCGCTGCTGTTGATGCCTGACGATTTGACGTCTACGATTCACGCGGGCTGTCCTTGTTCTAGTGGTGTGTGTTCGCAACTATCACCGTAGACCAAGGACGGCCTTTTTCATTTTTTTTGTAGTTATATCAGCTGGTTAGCCGTTAAGTAAGTGCCATTCTCGTCAAACTCCTTTATGACTCCATTGGGGGCGCGACTGCACTTGCCTAATGACTGATCTCTTACAAGGTTTTCCATAACCTCATAAAATCCGTCATGATCAACATAGAAAAAACCACGATCAAGGGTGTAAGGAAATAATACTGATCCAGTAATCACTGTAACGGACAACCTCAACCGGCAAACTCTGTTCCAGCATATCTAGTGAAATCGTTATATCGTCTAATGGAAACAGGCCATTGACACGAATCTTTTTGATCCTGTCGTCGAGCATAATCAAACCGGGCAGGTAAGGTCTGAACACATCGGTGACCCAACTCAAAGGCTTGTCGTTCACTTCAAGCCACCCACTGGCCCAGGAGCCTTCGCCCGGTTGCAGCGGTGCCCGTGACAGCACGCCATGGGCATCGAACAGCAGGGAATGGGCGCCGGGCACCGCCACGTTCTCGCCATTGGGTAAACGCAGGAACGCCACGCCTTGCAAGGTCAGCAGACGAATACCTACCCCCTCTTCTCCCACCTGCAGCCGCCCCGCCTGGCTGTGCACGACCCCGACCGCCGTCGCGATCTCGAAAGACGAAACAGTGTTCTCGGCGATGTCCAGCAGCAGCGTGCCCTTTCGCAAGACCAACGCCCGCTGCTGGTCGAAAAAGCGCGGCAATACGCGGCTGCGGGCGTTGAGTTCCAGGCGGCTGCCGTCGTCGAGCTGCCAGTGTCGCCGCTCGCCGGTACCGGTCGCCCACTCACCAGGCAGCCCCGTGCCCGATTGCAACCAGCGTCCGAATAGCCCGGCGCCCAGGGCAACCCCGAGCATACCGAGGCTATTGCCGATAAATCGCCTTCGACTGGAAGGCTGCTTCAGGGCACGCAATAAAGGCGTGCTGGTACGCCCGCGCCAGGGAGAGGCTTGAACGGCCGCCAGCCCTTTGAGCAACTGATCGAATACCTGGGCATGGCGTGGCGATTGCCCGCGCCACCGCTCCAGGGCGCGTTGCTGCTGGCTGTCAAACGCGCCGGACTGAATCTGCGCCATCCATTCAATCGCCTCTTCCAGCAACGGGTCGTCGCGCTCGTCCGTGCTCATTCGGCCAGCCCCCGGTAGCAGCAGCGCAACGCCTCTTTCATCAACTGATGAATGCGCGCCTGAGACAACCCCACACGTTCACTGATCTGCAGGTAGGTCAGGAAACGCCGGCCTGGCGTTCAAACACCGTGTCACCGGCGACGGCACAAGCGCGCACGCCGCCGCGCAATTCAATGGACATCGTGTTCACCTCCCCTAGAAGCTGTAGACCGCGTTCACGTAATAGAAAGCCCCGTTGAAGCTGATCTGCGAGGCATAGGTGTCGTAGTGGTTGAACCCTAGGTAAGCGCTTTCAGCGGGCAGTTTGTCGGGCTTGACGTCGAACACGTTGTTTACCCCCACGGCCAGCGACAGTTGGCGAGTCGCGGCGTAGCGCAACTCGATGTCGGTGAGGTACTTGGGGGAGTTCTCGAAATGGTTGAACTCGGTGGTGGAGTACGCATTCGGCCCGGTGTAATAGTCCAGCTCAGAGATGGTTTTGCTGTAGCGCGTCTCGCGTACGGTCAGGCCCCATTTATCGCGACTCCAACTGGCTTCCAGGGACACCTGGCTACGGGGTGTGGAACTGGTGATCCAGGCCTGTTGCTGATCGTTGAGCAGCGGCCGGCCGTCGCTGCCGATGTGGTTTTTCGGCAGCTTGGTACGGTTGAAGTTGGCGCCCAGGCGCCAGTCGATCTGGCCCCAGCCGTCGAGCCGGGTCAGGTAAGTGGCCGTGATGTCGACACCGCGGGTGGCCGTTTAGGTGCGACTTTCAGCGGCACAAAGGCCGGCAGTGAGGTCGTTGCAATCGGGGTTCGATAGAGCGGTATCCATTTGCGGATGACGTTGGCATTGATGCCGTGGCTGATGGCAACACAGGACACGGTTGCGCCAGGTTGCAGGCACTCCTGAACGACCTGGGCTTTGAACGGTTTTGGATAAGAGCTTCGTTGGCGCATGGAAATCCTGGCGATAAGGGTGATCGCGTCCGCTTAAAATACGCGGACACCATCGCCCTTAAAGCTGGAGTTCGGAAGGTGAGTTCGCCGGACGCTTACCGCCGAACGCCTTTCGAATACAGGATGTATATGAGGCACCGAGCTAGCGATGGTATGGCTAGGCATTACCGACGGCGACACAGCAGAATGCTGGCTCAGAGAACACTTACAGCCGCATGTGAGTGGCGTTCGCGAGATGGGCGCAGGAGCATGCCAAGGAGCGCTATCTGCGTCGCCCATTATTCTGGAAGAAGAAGCGGATTGCCCGCGCTCGGAAGAACCCTGGCAGCGCCAGCTTCGCGCAAACACTCCAGCAGGTCGGCCAAGCTGAAATGTATATCGACGTCGTCGCGCCAGCACATCCCGAGCGAACCAGTGGCATCCAGTGGGAAACCAGTATCTACAATCAGGCCGCGCTCAGAGAAATGTTCTGCAACGCGTTCAGAGGCGATGGATAACAGGTCGCTGTATTGGAGCATCCAGAGGTTTCCAATGAGTGAGGACGACTCGATCCTGTAACTGGGAGGCTTCCGACCCGCTGCGGTAATCGCAGCATCCAGCCGTGCTCTGATAGGCGTCCCCCTTGGCCAGACTATCCATTCGTATTGATAGAGCGCTTCCCAATTGATCTCGTCGTAACGTGTCAGCGGGTGGCCAGGCCTGCAGATCACACGCATGGATTCGGAGTAGAGCATTTCCGTACACAGAGAAGCTCGCGGCTCGTAGTTGTCCAACCGCCCTACAACGAGATCAAGCGCACCTTGCTCCAAGCGTTCAAGCAGATGATTCATCGTACCTTCCTGGAGTTCTACGTTCGCTCTCGGATGCCTCTGAAGAAAACGGATTATCGCATCGGGAACCAGGTTTGGTGCGGATGCAGGAGAGGTACCGATGGAGACCTTGAATGAGCTGCCCTGGCTGATAGCCGCCAAACTCTCCTGAGCGCGTTTCATCTCCGAGAGTACGCGTTGCGCATGAATAGTCAGCATGCGGCCCTGCTCAGTCAGACGAAGTCCTCTCGCATGTCGTTCAAAAAGCGCGGTGCCGATGCCATCTTCTAGCTCCTTCAGCCACTTGGACAATGCCGGCTGCGTTGTAAAACAAACGCGGGCGGTCTCGCTGATGGTGCCGGTCTCGGCGAGTTTCAGCAAAAGCTCCATGTGCTGCACCCGCAGACGTCGCGTCCAATCCATACCGCACCTTACCTATGTGTTTTTTGATATGCCTTGATCGCAAAATAGCATTATTCCTGCATTGGTTGATTAACAATAATCCAGGTCATCACTTGGCGGGCTAGACGGCCCGCTCAACATGCCTGGGTAGGTCAAATGAATAACAACACTCAACAGACCCGCGCTGATTTCTATCAGCGTATCGACAAGCATCACCTGTTCCCGCTGTGGGAGCAGCTCCACAATCTCGTACCCCACCAGCCTGCAGATGTCTGCCAACCTGCAATGTGGCGATACTCAGAGCTCCGTCCTTTCCTACACGAAGCCGGTGAGCTAATCACTGCTGAGGAAGCTGTACGTCGCGTGCTAGTACTGGAAAACCCATCGATTCGGGGCCGAGCCTCCATTACTTCGAGCCTGTACGCCGGCCTGCAAATGATCCTGCCGGGTGAAATCGCCCCTAGTCATCGACATACCCAGTCAGCCCTTCGCTTTGTAGTGGAGGGGCGGGGAGCGTTTACGTCGGTGGACGGTGAGCGTACCGCCATGGTACCTGGCGACTTCATCATCACACCTTCGTGGACATGGCATGACCATGGCAATCGCCCCCAAGCCCAGGGAGGAGAGCCTGTGGTGTGGCTGGATGGCCTGGACATCCCAATGGTGCGCTTCTTCAGTGCGGGGTTTGCAGAAAACCATGATCTCGCCGCTCAGCCATTGACTAGGCCAGAAGGGAACAGCCCAGCGCGATTCGGGCACAACATGTCGCCCGTCCGGCATACCGTGAATGGCCGCACTTCGCCGCTATTTAACTATCCCTATGCCCGAAGCCGTGAAGCGCTTGACACACTGTTGCGCCACGAGGCGATTGATCTCTGCGAAGGTGTGAAGCTGCGTTACATCAACCCGCTGACGGGCGGGTGGGCCATGCCCACAATCGCGACCTTCCTCCAGTTGCTGCCTGCAGGGTTTAAAGGCCAAGCGGCCCGAAGCACCGATGCAACTGTCTATTCCGTAGTAGAGGGGCAGGGCTCGGTTCAGATTGGTGAGCAGACGTTCACGTTCGAACCGAAAGACATTTTCGTAGTGCCCAGCTGGATTCCTGTGTCCTTTACGACGCAGTCCGAATGCGTGTTCTTCAGCTTCTCTGACCGTCCTGTGCAAGAGGCCCTTGGCCTTTTGCGCGAATCTCGTTGACCTTATCCCCCAGAGGTATTTCATGACATACGTTGTAGCTCCACAAGCAGTTACTGCACTCGCAATCCATGGTAGCGATGACACATTCCCTGTTCGCCGCGTGTACTGCGTCGGTCGCAACTACGCAGCGCACGCGCGTGAGATGGGGTTTGATCCTGACCGCGACCCTCCGTTCTTCTTCTGTAAGCCAACCGACACCGTCGTTCCCGTGCAATACGGTCACACACTCGAACTGGCTTACCCCAACGAGACGAACAACTACCACTATGAAATCGAATTGGTCGTCGCGATCGGCAAGGGCGGTAGCAACATCGAGCAAGCCGATGCACTGGGTCACGTATGGGGCTATGCAGTTGGTCTCGACATGACACGCCGTGACCTGCAGATGAAAATGCGTGAAATGGGGCGTCCATGGGAAATCGGAAAAGCATTTGATCGCTCGGCTCCAATCGGCCCCATTCATGAGGCGGCCAGCTTCGGCGACGCGACTCAAGCCGGTCTCTGGTTGAAGGTTGATGGCGAAGACCGCCAACGGAGCGACGTCAGCCATTTGATTTGGTCTGTCCAAGAGACCATCGCGTGGCTGTCCCGCTACTTCGAGCTGCAGCCTGGCGACCTGATCATGACCGGTACGCCAGATGGCGTCGGTGCGGTTAAGCGCGGCGAAGTGATGACGGGCGGCATTGATCGCCTAGGTGAGATCGAAGTCCGCGTAGTGTAAGAAACGCCGGCTGATTCAGCTGGCTACTACGTTTTTTCTATGCTCGCCGAGGTCATCATGTCTGCAGCGCAAAATAAAAATAGTGTGGACGTTCAAGATTTCATCAACAGCCAACCGATTGGCCGCCTTCACTTGCTAGTGATCG
Source organism: Pseudomonas synxantha BG33R (assembly GCF_000263715.2). Taxonomy (NCBI): domain Bacteria; kingdom Pseudomonadati; phylum Pseudomonadota; class Gammaproteobacteria; order Pseudomonadales; family Pseudomonadaceae; genus Pseudomonas; species Pseudomonas synxantha. Next base: position 2,396,713 of record NZ_CM001514.1, on the reverse strand, counting down.
GCTTGTGCTTTCTCGTGACTGCCGTTGATGGATTGGATACTGCTGCCGTCGGCTTCATCGCACCAGCGTTAAGAGCTGAGTGGGCCTTGCCCCCTGAACAGCTCAACCCTCTTCTAAGCGCCGCCTTAGTCGGGCTGATGCTCGGCGCCTTTGGGGCAGGCCCATTGGCGGATCGCTTGGGGCGCAAGCGACTCTTAGTCGGGTGCGTCCTGCTCTTCGGGGGATGTAGTCTGGTTTCGGCGTTTGCTCACAATGTCGAAATCACGCTGACCTCAGAGTACTGCCCTTCACGAAGACGCAGCTTGATGGTGACGGGGATGTTCTGCGGGTTCACTTTGGGATCGGCTCTGGGTGGTGTCGCCGCGTCACACTTGGTTCCACTGTACGGATGGCGTTCTGTTCTCTTGCTGGGCGGCACGCTTCCGATTCTCTTGGTGCCCCTTTTGATGTGGCTAATGCCTGAGTCGGTGCGCTACCTGGTCTTACGTGACGCTTCTGACGCGCGCGTCGCCAGACTGTTAGGACGCCTTGGCCAGCAACCTGAGCAAACTCGGACACAGTTCTTTTTAAATGAAGAAGAGCAGGGCGGCTCCGTTGCACCAAGCGCAGTTATTTTTGGGCCAAAGCTACGTTTAGGTACCTGCCTGCTCTGGGTTAACTTTTTCACGAGTCTATGCATCATCTACGTAATTACCAACTGGTTACCGACACTGCTCACCGACAACGGAAGGACAATCAGTCAGGCCGCTTCGATCAGCTCGTGGTTCCAGGTTGGCGGCACGATGGGGGCGCTTTGTCTCGGGGCTGCCATGGATAAGTTGGACAGGTGGCGGGGGCTGACATTTGCCTACCTGGTGGGCGCAGCTGGGCTCGTAGGGATTGCACGATTTGCAGATCACTACCTGATCCTCATCCTCTGTGTCATCACCCTCGGCTTCTGTATCAGTGGATCGCAAGTGGGTGGCAACGCGCTTGCTGCAGCATTTTACCCGACCTCAGGCAGGGCCACTGACGTGGCTTGGGCTCAAGGGTTGGGCCGAATAGGTGCAATCACGGGGACTATCCTCGGCGGCTCGCTGATCGCTAGCGGATTTGGATTCACCACCATCTTCACACTACTTGCGCTGCCCGCAGCGCTCGGCGCTTTGGCCATTTTCGCAATGGGTCAGCACTACCGCGTGCCCCGAAGCACCGAGTCGACCAGAGCTTCAAAAATTCTTCAGCGTTGAGGGACAATGTATGCAGCTTTTCAGTTTTTGCCACAGCTCCACGTCTTATCGAGTGCGTATTGCGTTGGAGTTGAAGGGACTTCAAGTCGAGTATCGACCAGTCAACCTGCGAGCTGGTGAGCAGCGCAGCGCCGAGTACTTGGAGCTAAACCCAGGAGGCGCCGTACCATTGCTCATCAGTGATGATGGTCAAGCACTGAGCCAGTCTCTGGCGATCATCGACTTTCTGGACGCACGCTATCCCGGGGTTCAGCTCTTACCCGCAGATCCCGTTCAGCGCGCACGAGTGCTGGAGATTTCCAATTTGATCGGCTGCGATATCCACCCGCTCAACAACGTCAGGGTGCTCGGCTATCTGACCAAACGGTTGGAAATCAGTGATAATGCTCATCAAGAATGGTACAAGCACTGGGTTGATCTGGGGCTTGCCGCGGTTGAAGTGCTCCTGAACCTTCACGGTGACGGGCCATACTGCTTTGGCGATCAGCCAACAGCAGCTGATTGTTGCCTGATCCCCCAGATTACGAATGCCTTGCGGTTTGGAGGAGACGTAGAAAAGTACCCGCGCTGCATGAGCATCTACCAGCATTGCATAGAAAATCCTGCCTTCCAGCGGGCGGCCCCAGCAAACCAGCCGGATTTTGTACCCTAGGTTCTGTACGAAAACCCACGAAACATAGATTTCTGTAAAACTCATTGCCATTACAGCCAGGAGGCCAAGATGGCAAAGCGGTATGAACTCCCTGACATAGCCTGGGATCTAGTTGCTGATATCTTTACTCAAGCCCGACACACTGGGCGCCCTCGAATCGATGATCGCCTGATGCTCAACGGCGTGCTTTGGGTGCTCTGCTCGGGAGAGGCCTGGCGAGACATGCCGTAACCGCTCCATGAACTACACATTCAAAGCGCTTAGCTGATCCCTGATGCTGTGCTCCCGATTCCTTCTGGAGCCCATTTGCCATGATGCGAGCCGATGCCAAAGTCGAAAAAGTCTATTTGTATCCCAAGCCTGTCGACTTCCGAAAATCCATCGACGGCCTGGCTGCGCTGGTCGAGCTGCACATTAAAGTTGCGGTTTTTGATCCCGTGCTTTTCGTCTTCCTCAACAAGCCCCGCAACCGAGTGAAGATTTTATATTGGGAGCGCAACGGCTTCTGCCTCTGGCTCAAACGGCTGGAGTCCGAGCGATTCAAAACCTCGCCCGATGTCACCGAAGAGGCCATTGTCCTGACCGTCCAGGAACTTAACTGGCTGCTCGACGGTTTTGACCTCTGGCGTAACCGTCCCCATCAGGTTTTGACGCCACGATTCGTGGCCTGATTCGGTATAATCCAGGGCATGATTTCGATGCCCAAAGACCCTCCTAACGACCCCGCGCTGCTCAAGCAATTGCTCGAGCAGATGCTGCTTGAGCGCGAGTCCAATAAGGGTCGCATCGTTCATCTTGAAGAAGAAAACGCGCTGCTGCGCCAGCGCCTGTTCGGGCGTAAGTCCGAGCAGACAGCCGATTCGGCAACGCCACAACTTGCCCTTTTCAACGAAGCGGAAAGCATCGCCGAACCTGTCGACGAAGACACAGAAGAAGAGGTTGTCTCTCCGGCCAAGCGTCGCGGCAAACGCAAGCCGTTGCCTGCCGACCTGCCACGTATCGAAGTTAACCACGAACTTCCCGAGCATGCACTGACTTGCGTCTGCGGCTGCCGCAAACACGCCATTGGCGAAGAAGTGAGCGAGCAGCTTGAAATCGTGCCGATGCAGATCCGTGTGATCAAACACGTTCGTAAAATTTACGGTTGCCGCGACTGCGAGACAGCACCGGTCACTGCGGACAAGCCGGCTCAATTGATTGAAAAAAGCATGGCCAGCCCAAGTGTTCTGGCGATGCTGCTAACCACCAAGTACGTGGACGGTTTGCCGCTTCACCGCTTTGGAAAAGTACTAAGCCGCCATGGCATCGATATTCCACGTCAGACCCTGGCTCGCTGGGTTATCCAGTGCGGTGAGCACTTCCAGCCGCTGCTGAATTTAATGCGCGATAGCCTGTTGGCCAGCTGGGTCATCCACTGCGATGAAACACGCGTGCAGGTGTTGAAAGAGCCTGATCGAGAGCCGAGCAGTCAGTCCTGGATGTGGGTGCAAACTGGAGGCCGCCAGACAAACCCGTGATCCTTTTCGATTACTCCACCAGCTGGGCGCAGGAGGTACCGACGCGCCTGCTCGATGGCTACTGCGGCTATCTCATGACCGATGATTACGCCGGTTACAACGCGTTGGGCGCACGGGCCGGAGTTGAGCGTTTAGGGTGCTGGGCTCATGCTCGGCGCAAGTTTGTTGAAGCACAAAAAGTGCAGCGCGCCGATATCGCGCTGAAGCTGATCAGCAAGCTATACGGCATCGAGATCGCCTTCAAAGAGAGCAGCGATGAGGGGCGGAAAAATGGACGTCAGGATTTAAGTCTCCAAGTGATGAGGGAGCTTAAGGCCTGGATGGAAAAAACGCTCCCATACATGACCACGCAGAATGCACTGGGTAAGGCTGTAACCTATCTGGCAAACAACTGGAGCAAACTGGAACGGTACGTCGAAAGGCTACCTGCCCATCGACAACAATACCGCCGAGCGCGCGATCCGGCCTTTCGTCATCGAAAGGAAGAACTGGTTGTTCAGCGATACGCCCAAAGGCGCGACGGCAAGTGCTCAACTTTACAGCCTGGTCGAGACCGCCAAAGCCAACGGCCAAGAGCCTTATGCGTGGCTGCGCCACGCACTGGAGCGCCTGCCACAAGCATCCTCGGTCGAAGATTACGAAGCCCTGTTGCCGTGGAACTGCAAGCCTGGACCGCACAGATAAACGCGCCGCCCACTTTTGACTAGGTGGGGTTTATGGAGCGCTTACGACATGCCAGAGCGCTTTGGCCCTTGGTCAACGGTGTATCAACGGTTTCGCGACTGGCGCAATTGTGGCGCTTTCGATCAGATGCTCAAGCGTCTTCATATCCGGTTGAACGAGCAGGGCTTGATTGATCTGAAACCTGGATGATCGACTCCACTGCCGTTCGCGCAACCCGAGCCTCATCAGGCGCTGGAAAAAAGGGGCCTGAAGAACCGCAAGATCACACGCTCGGACGCAGCCGGGACGGCCTGACAACCAAAGTCCACATGCTATGCGACGCCAGTGGTGTGCTGCTGCGCTCCCTGTTGTCAGGCGGGCAAGCCAGCGATATTGCCTATGCCCAACCTTTACTGGATGAGGCTTGCATCCCAAGCTTGCGCGGCCGTCCTCGCAAACGCTGCCGATGGCTGTTGGCCGACAAGGGATACGATGCTGAAGCCCTGCGCCGGTACTGTGATCGTTATCGAATGCAACCGGTAATCCCCTTGCGCAGCATGAAACGCAAACCCAAACCGGGTTTGCCCAGATTGTTCGATCGGCCCAAGTACCGGCAGCGCAATATCATTGAGCGCATGTTCGGGTGGCTGAAGGAGAACCGCCGCATCGTTACGCGCTTCGACAAGCTCGCAACAAGTTTTGCGGCGATGGTCTCATTGGCTTGCGCCATGCGGTGTTTGCGACAGTACTTTTCGTACAGAACCTAGGAGCGCCTCTTCAGAGCCCCTAGTGTTCGAAGTTTCTTATAGAGCAGACGTCGGGATTGATCGCTCTGGTTTGATAATCGCATATCTATCTAAATTATTTGCTTTCAATCACCCTTGCCCTTCGGAAAGGATGAGGCAAAATCATCACCACATAACGGTTTAAAGTCTTTAACAAGCGCCGATGTTAAAAATGATATCTTCTGCTCTCTATCGACGTATATGAATTGACCCTTTAGATCGGCTTCACCTTTACCCTTTACTTGACTCCCCCCTCTTAAATCGACCATGTCGTAGTTAACACAATAACCAAGCGCTTTATTGTTAGCATCGTAAATAGAAACAACACCATTATAATGATAACTCACATTTTTTCCGACCAGCATTTTTTCATCAGACGCTTTTTCTTTACCAAACGCACTGGCAAATTCATAAAATGACTCTAGATACTCCGAGTTCATTCTTTGCGAAACATATTCTAAATCCTCGCTCGTGGATTTTTTTTGTGTTGAACCTGCCCGCACAGCGTCGACTACATACGCCTTCCATTTATTTATTTCCGGCAACTGTTTGACAACGCTACCAACGACATTCAACTTACTCATAGCCGAGCAGCCACCGAGCAAAAGCACGGCCAAGATAACAGAAACGGCATATTTTCTCACATCAAACTCCATACTATAGTTCATAATTAGACAAAATCACGTCAACATACACTTACGTTTCGACACCCCCACACCATCGATGAGAAACAGGGGGCATGTTTACCCCCATACCTTCCGAACATCAATTTACAGACAACACTACAAGAAAAACCATCAAATTGCAACCGCCTCATCATTTAACTTAAATCAATCTCAACAAGAAGTACCTGGTACTCTTTAAATTCCGGTCGATTGATTGATAGCTTATTATTAATGATCGTCCCTTTTTCGGGGCTAGTGGCGTTAGTCGTAAGCGACTCATCATCCAAAGTGGTAACAATATCTCCACCCGCAGACAGCCACGAAAATTTCGCTTCGTAACTCTTGACGCCAAATGAGACAGGAACGTCAAGGCTTAGTACTAGCCCTTTATTATCTTTATAGTCGAGCTTCTGATTCTCCAAGCCCCCTGCGGGAAAGCCGGGGGCTTTAGCTATTTCAGATGGGTAAGGACTTTTAAAATTCGAATAGTACCAAAGACCAACATCACTCCCAGGACTACCTCTAAGTAAGTCTTTCTGAATAGCATCTATATCGGTGGATTTTGTATCAATTTCATATTGTTTGTAGTTATACTTTTTCGACGTAATATACTCCCTATCAATCCTATAGTTTGATATTAAAATTTGTAGTTTTCTTTGACCCTTGCTGTCCAGTGGTTTGTCTGTGCCAGCCAAGCTGACAAACCCAAGAGTATCTTGTTTGTAATCATAATCCGGATTTGTGCTGCCCACCTGCCCAGGGGTCTCTATGTCTAGCCGATACGGTGTGCTTCTCATTTTTTCAAAAGCAAGAAATGCTTTTGCTGCATAAGTATAGTTTTTTCTTTATTGATAAAGCCAAGATGCATAGCGTCACACCGATAAAAATAGCTTTTATCAATATGTGCATCCTGCATATAAATTAAACTACTGCAAATAAGCGATGCGGTTTGCATTACTTGAGCGGCAGAAACCCTTCCAGTATCGACCAGCGGGGTTATGTGCCATTCTGTAAGGAAAGATTTAGTCGTAATAAATCCCTTGCGGTTGAGCAAATCCCTTACTTTTTTACCAAGTACATAACAGTCAAAGGGGTCTGATGATCCATCACAGTAATGATGCCATGAGAAAAAATCCAGAGGAACATTATTGCTTTTACAATAATCAAGCAGTCCATCTACATACCCTTTGTCGTTTGCAGCAGGGTTGGCGACGCCAGACGTCCCCACTTGTATGCTCGCATCAACGGATTTTATTTTTCTTGCTGTTTTGGCATACAATTCATAAAAACTTGAGCAGTCCCATTGTAAAAGTCACCCAAGTCAGGCTCGTTCCATACCTCAAAGTACGAAACTGGCTTTCTTAATTGGATGAGGGGTTTTCCCTCATATTTAGTTGCCCAAGTAGCTACATAAAACGCCTTTTCTGCAAACACCTCAGGGTCTGGGATTTTATTAGATGCCCCTAAAGAGCGACCAACCCTATAAAGAGTTTCGACGTCGCTCCCTAAATTGTCATAATGATTATTAATGTATATGGGGGTGGCCAGAGCTTCTATCTTGCATACCTTGGGGTCAAATGGATTAGCCGCGGACATTTCATCTGAGGATAAGTCTTTATGGAGTGTGACTCTGGAATTGGCAATGTCCGCCATAAGTTTTTTGGCTTTATCGAGGTTGCTTGGTTGAACGGAGTACACTGGCTGTGACAGATTTTTTGGATCTATATTAGTATCCGCATCCGACAATCCAAACCAATCGTGCGTGCGAATATCCTTAATCCTCATGGCCTTGTATCTATCTCATAAGTCGGGATAGCCTGGAAATAGTTTTTTAGCGGAACCATTCCCACCGCTCAGCATAACTATTTGTTTAGAAATTTGATTTTCACGTAGAAAAATATTAATCGTTTTTGGAGTATCAGCCATGACGCAGCCCTCTGATTGATAAAAATAATTGCCGATCGGTTGATGATTTGCTTGTTACTCTATGGATAAAGTTTAACGGTGTGCCCTCAAAGAGCTACCCGCTACTGGACTGGGTTATCGATGATCGAAAAAAATAGCCATTAACAACAATATGGGACGTCACGCTTTCGAGTCGGCATAACAACCCGTTAACTGCCTCTGGCGCCTAATCAATCTCAGCAAAAATTTCCATAGTTCTTATGTAACAAACGCCAATATTTTCTTAAGAAGGACAAAATATAAAGCCACAAAAATGAGAACCTTCCTGCCAAAAATGAGAAGCAATTTACCTGCTGGCTCTGTTGTCGGAGCAATTAGAGATTGAAAATCGTCAACGCCTCCTCTACCGTTTGACTTGCTACGCTAGGGACCAGCTCAGAGACTCTCAACGAGCCGAACTATTTTTTCAGCACCATGTCCCATGGTTAATGAAATTTTCATGCCTTATCCGACCACACAATTAAACGGTGATTTAAGTAATGACCTCAGGGAAATTGCTACTGCTCGTTATATCGTTACCATTCTTAATTTCAGGCTGCTCTGCAATAAATTTCATTTCAGCTGTTTGGAAGGTGGCACCTATTATCAACGAAATAGAAAAATGGGATCACTATGCTAATGAAAAAATCCCGCAGGTAGCGACACGAAAAAAAGCAAGCTCGCAAGAAATAGAGCTTGTCGACAAACGACTAAAAGTCGAACTCCCCAAATCGATAATACGACTGGGCAAAAACGTCGGAAAAAATGTGGACCCGGACAAAAAACGCGCCCAAAACGATGGCGAGCTAAAATTTAAATATCTGAATATGATCACGCTTAGAGATAAATCCAACGAGTTACTCGGCTACTGCATCCACTTTGATTTTATTAGTCCGACTGATACTGCCGAGCTAAAAACTAAATCCTCCAGCAGCTTTTTCTATTTGGACGCAACACAAGAGCTGTCTATTCTGGCGCAAGGGGAAATTTTTATGAAATCACTTTGCGGCGATGCATTTTACTCAAGCCTACCTACCGATTTAAAAATAAAAGAAAGCAATAAACCTATGCCTGCTGGAAAGGCTTCGCTCTCCCATTCGGCTCAATAACACTGCGTACTGCGGCAACCACGAGGAGTGGTGCCGATGAAGGAATCGGTGGCTATTCTATTGTCAGGCATCATTTGACTAACAGCAGCCTTGGAGGCTATGCCCCTAATATCACCCCTCATGAGGCATGGCGTAGCCTCTCGTTGACCCTAAAAAGGTAATTAAACGCTCAATGAGATAAAATGACGTAAATATTGAATGCTCTAAAAACGAGAAGGGCCACACATGGATTTCAACGCAGTCCGTATGTTCGTCAGCGTGGCTCAAACCGGTAGTTTGTCCGCCGCAGCCGAGCGCCTAGACATCCCATTAGCAACCTTGAGCCGACGCATTCGCGAGCTTGAACAGCAACTGAAAGTGCAATTGCTCGAGCGCTCAGTACGCGGCACCAAGCTCACCGACTCGGGGATACGTTTGTATGAGCATGCCAGCCGTGGCATCGAAGCACTGGTCGAGGGTGAACTAGCAGTACTCAATGATCAGACGCGGCTAAAAGGGCGCTTGCGATTGTCGCTCCCCCCCTCGTTTGAACCCTGGTGGGAAGTCTTGGCCGCATTTCAACGCCAATACCCACAAGTCCAAGTCAGTGTCCATACAGGCGCTCGACGTATAGACCTGATCGAAGACGGGGTTGATGTAGCTCTACGAGTTGGCATGATCAGCCACGAGACCATGGTCGCTCGCCACCTGATAACCTATCGCCACGTGCTAGTGGCCAGCCCGGCATTAATTGAGCAACGGGGTGTGCCTGTCAGCGTCGAGGCCTTACACGACTATCCTTGCGGCGTATTTACCCAAGGCCGCCAGGGAGTGTGGCAGTTGGGAGACAAGGCGATCACACCAGAGGCAATACTGTCGACCAATGACTATGCTCACCTACGCAGCCGTGCGCTGGCCGGCGATCTAGTGACAGAACTACCACCTTTTCTGGCAGCAACTGCGATTCACGAAGGGACACTACAGGCAGTGCTGCCCGACCACCCATTGCCAGAACAGCAAATCAACCTGCTCTATCCCTCACACCGTCATCCGTCAGCTATCGTTCGGGCGTATCTGGCATTTGCACAGGGCTATGTGGAGTATTTGGCAAATGTATCGTCGACGAATCGTTGATTCGGGTGGTACAGCAGAAAGCCGATCAACCTAACGATTGCCGCGATCAGGAGGAAGAAAGGACTCGCTCCTGCACTACACATTGCTGCGTAATCCCCCTAAACCTCGAATGCAATATTTAACCTCCATAACTTTCGAACTACGCGTCTGAAGCAATCGGTTGACCATCTACCATTGAAGAGCAGGCTGACTCACTGGCTTCGTGAATGGTCGTTTTGCGGAGTTTCAGCTTCCCGCCACTGCGCCCATTGAGGTAGGCGGTGATCTCGCCAACAATGGCCAAAGCAACACTCACGGGGGGTATCGCCTCCCAAATCCAACCCCATCGGGTAGTGAAGCCTGGATAGTGCTTGCGGTAGAGGGCTCACACCCATATCTTCGATTAGTCGTTCTGTTCGCTCGCGGGGCCCTAATTGTCCAACGTAGGTCGGTGAACAGTGCAAAACGTTTTCCAGCCAATACCGATCCTACAGATAGCTATGGGTCATGACTACCATTGCGGCACCGTCAATCGTACTGGACAGGTTGAAGGGTTGATCCACATGCACAACCATTACCTGGCTAGCAGCAGGAAATCTCTCTAGGCGAGCATAGTGCGCACGTCCATCCACCACCACCACCACCACCACCACCACCACCACCACCACCACATGCCAGTTCAGCTCCCTGGCAAACCACACCAAAGGCTGGGCATCATGCCCCGCACCGAAGATTACCAGCCGAGGCTGTGGCGCAATGTACTCAAGGAATACCTCGACTTCATCTGAGCCACTCGCGTAGGTTATCAATCGGGATTGTTTACGATCCAGGGTACGGTGTAAGCCTTCCCGTAGCGTCTGTTCAAGCGTTGTACAATAAATCCCCTCATGCGGGTTCAGGTCGGAAACCAGCCCCATCCGCGCGCCCACTCGTACGCGAGATCTTGGGCACGCCGAAATGACCGTCGCCAGGGCTGCCGGCAGACCGGTAGCTTTTACCTGTTGAAGCACATTGACCAACAAGTTTTGCTTACCGGCATTTTGGCGTTCAAGTAATACATATATGGTGCCGTTGCAGCCAAGGCCAAATGTCAGCGCCGCGCCTTCATCATCGGCGTCCGTCTCTTCCTGCTCTGCCGTGCTGTAACGACGTACCACTGCTTCGCCTGACTCTGTCAACCACCAAGCTTTTCTGGCCACGTCTTGCTCCAGGCAGCCACCACTGATGGTTCCAATGATCTGACCAAAAAGTGGGATCAGCATTCGAGCGCCAGGGCGCCGATAAGCTGAGCCCTCAACCTTGACAACCGTAGCCAGCACCGCATCTATTTGTGCGCTGTCGGCGTGATTGAGTGCATCGAGCAAGGCGTACAAATCAGACATGACCGCTCGTCCCCGTCATATTCTCAAGATGACCTTTTCAGCCGAACCAACCCTTGATACGGTTCCAGATGATGCTCATACCCAGGGCAAAGACATTCAATTTAGGCGGCTCGGTCAACGGTTTCGCATGGGGGTCCATGCGCAGTTCCACATTACGACCGAAGTCGAGGATCATCCGTGCAACGAAGTCTTTTACCAACCCTGAGCGCGAGAATTGCGCCAAGGGTCCTTGCAGCGAATAGAGCATTTCTACTTCCACCAGCGTGGCCCCCGCTTTACCGGGCAAAACTCGGTAGCAAATCTCGCCACTGGCACGTGATTGGCTGATCGTGTCCTGACCACCGCCCTTAAGCATGCCCAAACGTTGTTCCTCGTTACGCGTCAAGCGCGCCGCGCCGGCGAATTTGGCTGCCATTGGGCCGAATTTGATGGCAATGAAGCCCTTGACTCGCTCGCCATCGTTTTCTTCAAGGTTGGCACCAGGAAGACATCCGGCAACGGCTTCCAGATCAGCCATAAACGCCCAGACCTGTTCAGGCGGATAAGCCACATTGAAGCGTCCATCCATACGGGTTCCACCTTTGACTCCAGCTGGCACGCGCTCGCTCGAGGACTCTAGCGCAGGGCTGGCGGAACGCTCGACATCAGATGTCTGCACGTTGTGCTCTGTGGTAAACGAAACGAAGGTCCCACCACTGGTGGGTATCGCAACACCATGGCCTTTCAGAGCCTGTGCACGTGCAGACCCGATCGCTGCGTCCGGCTGTTCACGCAACTGCTTAAGGACGCTACGAATAGCTTCAACTATGCCCATGTAGCCCGTGCAACGACAAAGATTGCCTGACAGCTCGACGCGAATCTGATGCTCATTGGCCTCGGGCAAACGCAGCAAAATGTCACGCGCTGTGGTCAACATGCCGGGCGTGCAGTAACCACATTGCAGGGCATGGTGCTCAGAGAACGCTTCACGCAAGAGCGCCATCACCGGGTCCTGCTCAAAGCCCTCGACAGTCGTCACCTGTCGGCCTTCACAGGCCACGGCAAAAGTCGTGCAAGAGCGCACGGGCTGACCGTCGAGCAATACGGTGCAGGCACCACAAACGCCATGCTCGCAGCCCAAGTGTGTGCCTGTAAATCGACCCTCCTCGCGAACGAAGTCGCCCAGGTGCATCCTCGGTGTAATGTCACGCTCGAGCACATGACCGTTAACATTGATGCGTACAGACGTCATAGCCGAGACTCCTTGAAAATCGAATCCAGACACCGACTCAAGGCGGTGAGACTTTGTTGCCGCTCCACTGCGTCTTTACCAGGTGTCACACTTGCAATGGCGTTTGCCAACGCGCAAGGTTCAAGTGCTGCGGCTCCAAGACGCGCGACCTCTACCGATAACTCCTCGAGCAATGCAGGTGGACCATCCAGCGCGCCGAGAGCAATCCTGGCCAAGCCACGATCCGGGTCGAATACCGCCGAGCAACTGGCTTCGGCGAACTCACCAGTTTTTCGACACAACTTGTGATAGCCCCAGGTTGCACGCGGTCCAAGACGCGGAATACGCAGCCCGACAATCAGTTCATCCTCAGCCAGCGCCGTGGTATAGGCGCCGAGCATAAACTCGGCCATCGTCAACTGACGCGTTCCTCGAACACTACGTAACTCCACTTCGGCGCCCATGACAAAAGCCACCAACACCCAGTCAGCCGCCGGATCCGCGTGGGCCAGGCTGCCACCAACCGTTCCGCGGTTGCGGATAGCCCGGTAGGCGATCTGGGGAGCGACCTCGGCGAGCAACGTTCCGCGAAGTGTGGCGAACACGCCATCTTCAATCTGTGAGTGAGTAATCGAACCGCCGACCAGCAGCCACTCGCCGTCCTCGCTCACCTGTTGCATCTCGGTAAATCCGCTTACATCCACTACTCGATTCGGACGTGCCAGACGCAGGTTGAGCATGGGGCCCAGTGACTGACTGCCGCCCATGACCTTGATGATATCCCCCGACTGATCGGCCAATGCTTGTAGCCCGGCCCACAGAGTTGCAGGACGTAGATAATCGAACGCAACGGCTTTCATACCGCCGCCTCCCGCTTGTTGCTTTCTGCCCGAGCATCGGCTAACGCCTGTAGCAACCGGCGCGGCGTCAGCGGAGTTTGGACCAGTTCTACGCCAAGATCCGCGAGAGCATCATTAACCGCGTTAAAGATGGCTGCGGGAGGTGCGATAGCTCCACCCTCCCCCATACCTTTGGCACCAAACTCGGTATAAGGAGAAGCCGTCTCAATGTGATGAATCCGCACATTCGGTACTTCGGTCGGACCTGGCAAGATGTAATCCGCCAGCGTAGAGGCCAGTGGCTGACCATTACCGTCATAGGGCATTTCTTCATACATAGCAGTGCCAATACCCTGGGCGATCCCGCCATAGGTCTGCCCCTCCACCAACATCGGGTTGATCATCGTTCCGCAATCCTCCACCACAACGTAGTCAAGGATGTCCACTTCTCCGCTGTCAGTGTCGACGGCAACCAGCACCGCATGGGTCGCGTATGTAAACACTCCAGTATCGACGGTAGGCTTGAAGCCCGTGGTGACCTCCAGCCCAGCGGGGTTAACGTCAGTCGGCAGCGTATGAGGCTTGAGGTACCAAGCAGCCCCTACGTCATCCAGTGACACTGAGCCTCGATCGCACAACACCCTGCCATCTTGCAGATGGACCTGTGCATCTGGTACTCCCAGCAAAAATGCCCCGATGTGAATCAAACGCGGCAGTAACTCGCGACAGGCGCTGGCAATGGCACCACCAGCCATGACCATGGACCGCGAGGCGTACGTACCCGTAGAGAATGGTGTCCGCCCCGTATCGCCATGCAACACCTTAATTCGAGCAATATCGATCCCCAGTATCTGGTGGGCCACCTGGGCTAAGCTCGTTTCCATGCCCTGACCATGAGAATGCACACCTACCCGTACTTCAAGGCCACCGTCCGGTGTCATACGCACAGTCGCCTGCTCGTGACCGGGTATAATCGGAGTTCCCCAGCTAGCGAATACCGAAGTCCCGTGGGCTGATTGCTCGGTATAGGTCGCATAGCCAAGACCAATGCGACGACCGTCAGCTTCACCCCGATGCTGCCGCTCTCGAATCGCCAGTGCATCGATCATTTCCGCGGCCTTGCGTAGACTGGCCGGATAGTCACCGCTGTCGAGATGTTTGTTGGCGACGTTAACAAACGGCATTTGCTCAGAACGAACCAGATTGTCCATCCGTACGTCCAGTGGATCACGCCCAACCGCTCGTGCCAGAGCGTCGATAGTCAACTCCATGGCAAAACAGACCCCGGTACGGGCTACCCCGCGGTAGGGCACAAAACCAGGCTTGTTGGTTGCCACGCATTCGGTGACGCAACGGTAACCTTGAAAAGCGTAGGGGCCAGGCAGATTGCCAATTGCCTGACCGGGCTCCAGGCCAATGGTGAACGGCCAGACCGAATAGGCACCGCCATCAATGACGATTTTGGCATCAAGCGCTAACATCCGCCCCTGAGCATCTGCATAAGCGGTCATGACATATTCATGCTCGCGACTATTAGCCCCCGCTGTCAGATGCTCACGGCGATCTTCGATAAAGCGGAACGGCTGCTTGAAGGTCATGGCCAGCCAAGCGACACAAAGCTCTTCCTGCTGCAATACGCATTTATAGCCAAAAGCACCACCAACATCCGGGGAGATCACCCGTACTTGCTCCTGATCCAGTTTCAAACACCGGGACAGGATAGTGCGAATCATATGCGGTACTTGAGTCGCTGTAATGACAATGAGTTGACTCTGGCTGTGATCCCAATACGCTAGAACAGCTTTGCCCTCCATCGGGACCATGCATTGGCGTGCCAGCTTCATTCGGCGCGTGACCGTCACGCTGGCCGTCGCCGCATGCTCACTGAACGCCTTGTCGGCATTCAAGGTGACGAAGCGGTTGCTGTGCCACGACTCATGAATAAAATCATCTGTCGCCGCGACGCTACCGGCTGTGTCGGCATATACAGGTAGGTCTTCATAATCGACCATCACTTGCTCAACCAGATCTTCGGCCTCTGCCCGAGTCGCCGCACAGGTCATCACCACCGGCTCACCAACAAAACGCACCTTACCGCTGGCTAACGGTGGTTGAGACGAGGGCTGATACGTGGGGAGGGTCGAGTCGGCCACGATGTCGCTGACACTGTTCATGTCAGCGCGTACGAATGCTTGCCCCTTCAAGGTTGTCGGTACGTCTATCGAGGTGATCAGGGCGTGAGACAGAGGGCTGCGCAGAAAGGCCACTTCCCGAAGCCCTGGCATGTGGTAGTCAGCAACAAACTTGCCCCGACCGTGCAAATGCCGCTCGTCTTCCTTTCGCCTAACTCGAGCCCCAACCCCCTGACCCGACTTGCCAAAATCCACGTTACCTTCGCTCATATCTAGTTGACTCCGAAATTTCGAAAAGCGAAAAGACGATACTTGCTGCTTTACAGGTAAAATGACTGAATCAAACCTTTAAGAAAAACTAATGACTTACACAAGCGTGCCTATCTTTCTTCGGAAGCTTATATTTACCAAAGCTCCCCCCTGAAAAACCAGACGCGCCCATACCCTAAAAATTATCGAAGATTTTCTTTATAAAATTTGCCACTTGATTAAGTGCTTGCTCACCCATAGGTTGATTATGTTGAGCCTGAAAATATTGTATAAACCCATGCTCAACGTCGTAATAAGTATCCTCCTCTACGACGACGCCGGCTGCTCGCAACTTTTGTGCATACAAAGCTCCCTCATCTTTAATTGGGTCAAACTCCGCAGTAATAATCAAGGCGGGCGGTAACGCCTCCAACTCAGCACGGAGCGGCGCAGTCATCGGCGCGTGATGTTGAGTCGGACTCTCGGGCACATAACATTGAAGCACTAGCTCCATCACATCGCGCGTTGGAAAGCGCCTATCTGAAAGCTTTTTCCACGACTCTGTCTCACCGTAGTTACCAGTATTAGCATAAAGGAGTACTTGCGCTTTAACTCGAGGTCCACCTTGGTCACGCGCCATTAGGCAAACTGCAGCCGCTAAGTTTCCTCCTGCACTATCACCTGCAACAATGATGGATTGTGGATCTCCACCAATTTCGCCTCCGTGTACAGCAAGCCATTGCAACGCAGCATAAGTATCCTCCAGACCGGCCGGGAAAGGTGCTTCAGGCGCCAACCGATAGTCAAGTGACACCACTGTACAATCACTACGATTGGCCAGAGCTCTTAGCATTACGTCATGGGTATCCAAATCACCCGAAACGAAACCACCCCCATGTGTGTATAGCACGATCCCCCGTCGCTGGCCGTCTTGGGCTTGCGCCATCGAAAAAGGGGTATACACGCGTGCGCGCAACATTCGAAGTGGCGCATCGGCAGGAATATCAATATCCGATATTGCAGATACTGGCTCCGGCTTACCTGCCATTGGAATCATCGAACGATAATTGGTCCGCATCTCATTAGCAAAAGCGAGGAGTTTAGGATCAGAACGATATTGCTGATTACGCATAGCGAAGAGCCTATATAAATTAAAAATTAAACCGAGCACCTACCCTCGTGCAGCGGGCAGATCAACTATAACGTTAGATCTAGCATTGAACATACCGCACTCAACTACCTCTCACCACACATGTCATTATACACGCCACCAATCGACGGCCAAAAAAACAGTCAAACAATTCATTATACTCCGAGCCTGACTGCAGTGTAGCCATATACTTTATTAGTTATCTGCGAACCCATAATCCTTCCACCTATCTAATACTTGGTTCACAACTGTATCAGGATAGGAGTGTTTGAACGACGCAGTGGTGGCTCGCATCTCACCTTTAAACTGTTCGGGAAATAGACAATTGATAATTGCCTTACCACCTGCCCCACGCTGCTTATCGTCTGCATTAAGATACGGCACCATTGGAAACTCACGCACATCGGGCAGCGAGTAATGGTCAAAATACGGATGGTATCGAGTTGCAAGACCCCATACAACTTCATCGATATTGGTGACATCAATATCATTACTCACCAAGATTAATTTTGGAATCAGATATCCAGCATGTGAGCCGAACACCACTTCCGAAACCTTGCTCACAAACTCATCTGCAGTGGTATTCATTTTCACGAGGGCGCCAATCTCTACCGACAGCACAGCCCAGCATGTCGCCGCCTCATACGAACACCAAACCATATCGACGGGCAAACCAGCTTGCTGGCAAACCTCAAGCAACTGAGCAGAAATCATAGTTCCCCAAATTGTGTGGTTTTCCTCTGGGGGAAGACCTGCCACACAAATTGGAAGAATGGGGCTATTACGAAATGTCACTGCATGGACATGGAAGATGGGTTGCATACTACCCTGGTGATGCTGATAACCATGGTATTCGCCCATCGGCCCTTCGATGGCCCTTTCAGTCAGACTTATTTCACCTTCCAGTACGATTTCGGCATTTGCAGGAACCATCAGGTTATTAGTTTCAGCTTTGACAACCTCTAGGCCCTGCCCCAGCAAGGCTCCTATGTAACCAGATTCGCTCACCCCCTTCGGCAATGGCATACCCGCAACTGCAAGTGCTGCAGGCGGTGCGCCTAGGACCATGGCCCAGGGGGTGGGTTTACCCTGCAGAGTCCACATCTCTCTTACAATGCCAATATGCTGAGTAGAGATTGCCGGCCCGGTTAAAGAGTTACGGCCATTGAGCATCATGCGCCCAATACCCCAACTGTCCCAAGAACCGTCAGGCGATTGGACAACGTGGAAACCATACGTCCCAAAATAGCGACCGCCATCGGCCTGATGGAGCAAGGGTACGGGGAACTTTGTTAGGTCGACAGCCTCACCAACCCATATATTTTCCTTGACCGGCCCAGTATCTACAACAATTGGCTCTATTGGTTTAGCTTTTACAGCACTTCGGATTTTCTCCACCAACTCCTGTGGTGAGGTAGTTTCAGGCATGCCGAAATGAAGTGCGAGGCGAGAGTATGCCTTTCGTTTTGAGCTGAGCATACCGGCAGGAGCACCTAAAATTCGCGCACCTGGCATTGCCCCTTTAAGCACGTGGAATAGCGGTGCAGGAAGCCGTTTTTCATACACGCGCCGGACGATCGCGGCCACTTCCAGTATTGGATCAACTGCAGTCTTAACGTCCACAAGATCCTCTCGTTGACGTAGCGTATCAACAAATGTGCGGAAATCCAGAGCGCTTTTAATGAGACTCATACTTTAACTCCTTTCTTTATGAGAAGGATTGCCAAGTGATCTGTCCGGAGGTTTGAGGCCGCTAGCCTCATGCTCAAGCATATCCAGAAGGCGACCAACATTCTGAATAACGGCGGCGCCCAATGTTTCCTATCCTTTATAGATAGAGCGCACGCCGGGGAAAACCGTCACACCTAAATCGCCACTAATTTCGCAGATATACTTCTATTCTGTGCGTGAAGCTCAGCGGTAGTAGTCAAGTCAACGCTATAACCGGCAAGGTGTGAAAATAAAAACCGGAGCGATTGCCCTGCCCACTTAAGCGAACTTGAGCACTTCACTGACGGGTTTACGCGGTTTTTTTGGCCAGTTGGCCGTCCCCGGATAACCTACTGTTACCAGCATGACGGGCACATCCGTCGCCTCCAATTCAAATAATTGGCTCACCCCCTGCGAGTTAAAACCGATCATAGGACAGGAGACCAACCCCCTACCTTGCGCGGCGAGCATAAGGGTCATCGCTGCCAGCGAACCTGAGCGGATAGCTTCATCGCGCTGAAACTCAGCATTATTTTTGTACATGTTTTCCGCAGCCCCCAACCAGCCACTGTAAATAGCCTCAGTGATAACGCCAGCCTCAAGGGTAGGCTTTAGTGTAGCCGGCAGTGCCAGATGAGGAGCCAACGTCCCACAAACAATAAACGTTACAGCAGCCTCGACGATTTTCGGCTGGCCATACGCTAACGGCAGCAAGCGGGCCTTGGCCTCATCACCGCGAACAGCAATGAACTTCCAATTTTGCAAATTAAATGCAGACGGCGCATGAGTCGCAAGACTAATCAACTCCGTTATTTCACTATCTGATAGTGTGCGGGCTGGATCGTAGCTACTTGCAGAAGTGCGAACCTTGATGATTTCGTCGATGCTCGGCATGATATATTCCTCGACCGTGAGAGCGATTTAGAGCAGAAGACATTTTGACATGCCCCAAAAGTGAATTTTGTATGACTGGAATCATACTGTATTACGTTTCCCATCAAGGCTAATTTGACCCGCACCGACCGCCGCAAGCAACAACAAGCCACCCACCATGGAGATATTCTTTAAAAACATTGTCAATTGAATCTGATCGTCAAATTGGCTATGAAAAATCAAACCGGTGAGAAGTGAAAAACCGGCCATTAGCAGTGCGACAAGACGGGTACGATAGCCCAACATAATAAGTAAGCCGCTGCCAACTTCAAACAAGACAGTGGGCCAAAGCAAGAAGCCAGGTATATGCACGCTCTCCATATAACCACGAACAGCATCAGGAGTAGCTATTTTTGAAAGGCCGGAAAGTAGAAAGATCAATACAAGCATGATGCGAGCGACCAGCATTACAGCAGCGTTTTGTTTAGCGGTCATTTATTTCTTCCCAAGTCGTAATGGTATGGCAGGCGCATTAAAGCCAAAAGCAATTGGCAGGCCCGTGTTTGAAAGAATGGCCTTTATTTTCTAGTATTCAATTTTAAAAATACACACCTCAAAATGACATGCATCCTATCAAAGATGAGAAGCCGACCTAAGCCCCACCGAAACGCACTCGAGTTAAGTCGCACAGGTAACTCCGCCCAAATGTGTCTCAAATGAATGCGATAAGAAGCTTCTTGTTCTAAACTAACTCAAAGCCCAGCCGTCAGATAATGCACCATAACAGTGAGCCACCTGACGCCCGGTTAAGGTGTAACCCAACCTGCCGGCCCCCTTGACGACGCATAATTATTCGATATGATTCACTTTGAATCGATTGGAAATTTGGAGCATCCCATCATGGCAACCACCGCGAAAACCCGATCTGTCACGGCTCACGTTCCTGAGCAACTGGCACAAAAAGTCGATTTGATGGCAGAACGTCTGGAGCGCTCCAAAAACTGGATCGTCAAACAGGCTCTGTCCGCTTGGATCGACCAGGAAGAGGAACGCAGTCGCCTGACCCGCGAAGCCTTAGCTGATGTTGATGCTGGCAGTGTTATTGACCATCAAGCCGTCCAGGCCTGGGCTGACAGTCTCAGCACCGACACTCCATTGCCGGTGCCGCGCTGATGAGATTGAAGTGGACAAGCAAGGCGCTTTCCGACATGACCAGGCTATATGAGTTTCTGGCTGCGGTGAATCAGTCTGCGGCCGCACGCACGGTACAGCAACTTACGGCTGCGCCGACCACACTGCTGGAAAATCCGCGTATTGGCGAACGCCTGGAAGAATTTGAACCTCGGGATGTGCGCCGAGTTCAGATAGGCCATTACGAGATGCGTTACGAAATAGTGGACGCCACCATTTACCTACTGCGCCTGTGGCATACCCGTGAGGATCGATAGCCCGGCAGAACTAGGGACCTAAACCTCCGCTGGTTATTTGCAGATAGCGTGAGCCCGTCGCGATGAAATCGCTAGCCCGCGCCTTCAAATGTAAGCTCATTTGCAGTTAATGTGAGCGAGAAATGCCGTTGAATGCTAGCCCGCGTGTTTTCAAACGCGAGCCCCTACAGTTAGGCCTCTCTTTGACGAACTCGGTTCAGAGTGAATCGCCCCAGGTTCTCTAGACACCTTGCAAGCTCATTGCGTAACGCTTTTCAAACTCTACCGGTGACAGCTGATTGTTGAAACCATGGCGGCGTTTTGAGTTGTAGAACATTTCGATGTAATCGAACACATCACTACGTGCATCTTCCCGTGTGGTGTAGATTCTCCGTTTGATCCGTTCTCGTTTCAGAAGCTGGAAAAAGCTCTCGGCCACGGCGTTGTCATGACAGTTACCTCGGCGACTCATGCTGGCAACTAAATTGTTTGCCTTCAAAAAGCTGCGCCAATCGGAGCTGCTGTACTGGCTACCTTGGTCGGAATGAACCATCACCTCCTGCTTCGGTTTACGCCTCCAAACCGCCATCAACAACGCATCAATAGCCAAATCACTGGTCATTTGCGGCTTCATTGACCAGCCAACGATCTGACGAGAAAACAGATCCAGCACCACCGCCAAATACAACCAGCCTTCATACGTACGAATGTAGGTGATGTCGGTTACCCAAACCTTGTTGGGTTCCACGACATCGAACTGGCGCTTCAACAAATTGGGTGAGACGACCGCTGGCTTACCGCCGTACTTTCCTGGGCAGCGTCGATAACCTGTCTGAGAGCGCAACCCTTCAAGACGCATCAGCCTTGCCACACGATGGCGCCCGCAAACTTCACCGACCTCGCGCAGATCGTCATGGATTTTGCGATAGCCATAAACTCCGCCGCTCTCCAGCCAGGAATGTTTGATCAAACCCAGCAGTCGCTGGTCGTCTTTGGCGCGTGCAGATTGCGGCTCAGACAACCAGGCGTAATAGCCACTGGGATGGACTTTCAGCGTGAGGCAAAGCCGTCGAATGGAATAGTCGCCGGCGCGCTGCTTGATAAAGGCGTACTTCAGCCGCACTCCTTGGCAAAGTACGCGGCGGCCTTCCTAAGAAACACCCTCCGTTGGCTGAAGAGTGAAACCAAATTCGGCAGCACGGCGATGTAGACCCTTTACGACTCGCTCCCGATATCTCTGCTCGTACTGGTCTGCTCCGGGGTCCTGATAGTTCATACCGAAACGCATCGCGTTATAGAATAAAATCGCAATTTTTCGGGCAGTCGCGGTGACTGCTTTGGCTTTTCCGATTCGAGCTGCAAGGCGTCTATAGAAGGCCCCAAGCGCAGTACTCGTTCTCCCGACTGTGACAGCGGCCAAGCGCAGGTGGGCGGTCACTCGATTCTTGGTTTTCCGAGTATGAGCGGAAAGCACCTTACCTCCACTGATCCTACATCCCGGCGCAAGCGTTAGCCACGAAGTGAAATGATGACAAGTGCGCCATCGGCTCAGATCTGTACCGCATTCGGCGACCAGCCGCAGTGCCAAAAAGGGGCCAATGCCATGTATTTGCGTGAGGTCTACACCGACCAACTGATAGAGCAAGGTGCGAACATCGAAGTTAAGCGCATTGGGTTGCCGGGTTTTATGGCGCGGTTTAGGTAATGGTTCTGACGGACGCACCTTTTCCTGCGAAAGCTTGATGAGCACTTGTGCAATTTGCTGATCGCAGATGAGGAGTTGCGCTTGGTATGCGTCATACATCGTCAGTGCTTGTGACAGGGCAAATGTATGCTCCGGTTGATAATTGCCGACTAGCGCTGCCTTAATGACATCGATACCGGCTTTGCAGCGGGTATCACTCATGGCAGCCAATACTGACGGGCTTCGCTCACCGGCCACAATGGCCCGTATTATTCGCATGCCGGTCACTCCGGTTACGTCCGCCACAACATGGTGCAGTTGCAGATTCATATGTGTGAGGGCTTTTTGCATGTGCTGAATATCCGCGGCCGCGTAGTCAAGGTGGCGCTCTCGCAATCTTAAATAGCTACGTAAAGCCGAGATTTCGCGATCTGGACGGAAGCTAGCTCGAAGTAATCCGCAGGAATGGAGTCGTTGAATCCACTGCGCATCATTCACGTCGGTTTTACGCCCTGGCACCGCGCGAGCATCGCGGGCATTGGCAAGTACTACATGAAGTCCGTGCGTTTCGAGTATCTCGTAAACCGGAATCCAATAAACGCCGGTCGACTCCATGGCGACTGTCGAGATGCCGAGGCTCACCAGCCAGTTAGCCATCCGCTCAAGATCAGCGGTGAAGGCATTAAAGGTTTGAATCGGATCTTGCGCGAGATCCGCTGGAACGGCGACAACATGAAAGCGTGAGCCGATATCAATGCCGGCCGCTCGAGTATTAACTACCGGTAACCCTCTGGTTTTTAAGTCAGAATTTTTCATACGCACCTCCAGTCAAGGGCAGGACTGGACGGGGACTCGGATCAAATCACATTCCTAAACGGGGTCATAGAAGCGCCACCACTAACGGGTCCGCAGCTTCCCCTGGGTCACGTTTTTTGACGGGGACTTAGCCTCCAAAAAGCCAGCGACCACTGTCCAGAAATGTAAGTGTAGTACGTAGTGTTTCTAGCCCAATGGGCCGCGGAGTGCCGGGGAGGCGGTTTTTTAATATGTCTCGCTCTTCGGTGACCAGCTTGAGTTCGGCTCGCAGACGACGCAGTTCAGCGTGCTGATCATCATCCTGCTTCCGTTCTTCTTGAGGTTTGCTGTAGCGCTTTATCCAGGCATAGAGGCTATGCGTCGACACGCCGAGACGGGCCGCCACATCAGCGACAGGCAGCTTCTTCTCGATCACTTGATTGACCGCTTGGATTTTGAATTCTTCCGGGTAACGCGGGTTGCTCATGGCACCTCCTGATTGGCCTCAGTTTAAGGCAAAGAGGTGTCTAGGAAACCCGGGGCGATTCACATCGTTCATTTTTACCAAGTAAAACCCAATTGCCGTCCGATTATCGGCCACCTTCCGGGATTGCTCTAGGAAGCACTCGTATTACCCCGGACTTGCTGCCTTTGACCCAGCGGGATCAGGCCGCTATTGATCTGATCTGTGCCGCGACCAACC
This sequence comes from Pseudomonas synxantha BG33R, assembly GCF_000263715.2. Lineage (NCBI taxonomy): Bacteria > Pseudomonadati > Pseudomonadota > Gammaproteobacteria > Pseudomonadales > Pseudomonadaceae > Pseudomonas > Pseudomonas synxantha. Next base: position 2,372,903 of record NZ_CM001514.1, on the reverse strand, counting down.
AAGGGCGGTGCGGAGAATGTTCAAGACATCTATCCATTGTCCCCTTTGCAAGATGGCATGTTAGGCCGACGGATGTTATCGGCCATTATGATTAGCTCTCCTGATCAGATCGGGCCGTTCGTAAAAAACGAAATTATAATTCGATTTTTACAGGGTTACTTCAGTCGCCTCATTCCTTTACGTTCTTAGACAGTCGAGATCGACCGTGGTACCTGAATCGGGAGGCGGATATGAACAACTACGACCATATCAAAACTGTGGTACAACGCGTTGCCGAAGGCGCCCGCAGGTCCCGGACGTACAGGTCACAATTAAAGACTATGGACCCTGAAGTGTTCAAGGCAGCCTATGGCAAAGTCGATCAAGAAGCACCGTTCGCATCCCGAGCCGAACTGAGCGACTACGATGCGATAATCTTTGACACCCTGACACGTCTCAGCAACGTATCAGGGCAGATATGTAATCTCCTAGACCATCCCGGTGGGCTAAGGACGTACTGGATGATAAAGTAGCAAGTGTGTTTACCCCCTTAGCAGTGGCCTGGAAATAACCATAGCGCCCATCTGGAGTACGTCGGCACACTACGGCATGAACTCTCCTTCTATAGTATGCCTGCTTTGCTCTATACCTTAGGAGTAAGTGTTGGGACGGCTTATGACGCTTTGACCATTGGAGGTGATGAAAGATTTTGCCAGCCGCACACCTGTTAGTTAGACATACATGTCATCAAGGCAAACATATAGTCATGATCAAATTGGTCTACTAGGTGCGGCCCAATAAGCTTCAATGTTCGTTTTTGAGCTCTGCTCCTTCTTATGACATGAAGAAAGGGGTAGATAATATATTTTACCTAACTAGTTCTAGTTTTAGCGCTGTAATCAACAGGCATCTTCAAAGATAGCAAAGCCGTGTTTGGGTGATTATTGAAATAGACAATGGGTTTTCCGTAGCTGACGATGTAAGTGTTGTACAAATAAATGATGAGGCTTATCGCTAGAAAAGTGAAAAGTTAGCATGTAAAAAACCTTCTATTTGTTTAAACTGTAAGGGGCAAAATATGACTGTACTCATTAAATACTCGGCAAAAGAAGCGACTGAAAATAATCTTGGAGCACTAAAAAGAGTCGTTAGTAAAGGTACGTATTTGAATCAGGTTAATGGAACTCCAATATCGCTTTCGCCAGGCTTGTCTGATCTAGAAGATCAATTTGCGCAGCTTGGGTTCATAGACCTAAGGGCTCATGACTGGTACGGGGTTGGAGATATTGATAGTTATTACGATATAAATAGAGAGGGATATATTGGGCAAATAACTAACAATGCTCCGACGGACAAAGTAGACTCAATCAAATCTTTTGCAATGGATTTTTTTAACAGAAGAACAATATGTCTTAATTCCACTGCCTTTTACTCTGGGGCGGAGGCTGCTAAACTTAATTGGGCGCCTACTGATTCATATTTGAAAAGAAGTTTGTCAAATAAATTTTATAAGGGGGCAGAAAGGCCGAATATTTTATTTAGAATTGGAAGGATGTTAGACGGTGGTAGAGGGGTTCCTGCAAATATTGAGAAGTACTGTGAGTTGGTCCAGCAAGTAGTTTCCAGATACAGTAAGGATTATAAAAAAACAGGGCTTCCATATCCTGTAACAGAATACGAAATATGGAATGAGCCAGACCTGGGGTTGTTTTGGTCTACTCCTAACGATCCACAAAATTCTGTTAAGAATTATTATGAGTTTTATAATAAGGTTTCTAAGGCGATTAAAAGCATTTATCCAGATGCCAAGATTGGTCCATGCGGAACCGCAAATGCTTATGGAAACAAGGATTATGTTGACAACTTAATTGAGTATGTAAGCAAGAACAAGCTTCCCTTTGATTTTTATAGCTATCATTTTTATGCCGATGCTACTGGCGACTCTAAAAATATTTTTGAAATACAGAAATATGTTAAAGATATTTTAAGTAAATATAAGTATGATGAAGTTAAGACCTATATTTCAGAATGGAATTTAACCGCTTTTGCTAGTAGGGAAAACAATTCCAAACTACAAAGTGTTTTTGCTGGAAGCTTCATGGTTTCATTTCTGATTAACGCAGAGCAGGCTGGTGTTGACAAAGCTTATCTTTATAGGGCGGATAGCGCTGAGTTTGGTCTTTTTAATGATCAAAGTAGCAGCAGTGATCCATCAAAGAAAAACTTTGCTACATATGCAGCGCAGTGTATGTATCTTTATAATCAATTCGCGCAGAAGAGAGAAAAATCAATTTTGCTCAAAGAGGATGTATCAAAATACGGTATCGCAACAGCGGGATCAATAAACAAAAGTGGAGATGAGCTTGTTTTTCTACTGGCGAATCATAAAGTCGACATAAACTATGTAGGTTCTGGCAATAAAGATAAACTTCCCCCAAATACTCCGTTGCTAGCTCAGAACTACATCGACTCTAGTTTATCAGCATCTAAAATAGATGCAAATAAATGGTATGGTTCTGGTTCGGTTCCGGATGTCAATAAAAATAACCCAGGAAATGTTTCGTCAGGGCCATTTTCATCTAATAGTAATGGCCAGTTAAAAAAGGATTCTTCGGACCACAGCCAGTCGCGTACTGGATATAATATTCAGGTAAATGATATACCAAGTAAGTTTACTAAATTTACTGCCACTTTTAAAAGGGTGTACTTTGGTGGGCAGCTAGCCTCGCTTGATGGGGAAACTGTGGTCTTAGAAGATATTGCAGTGCTGCCAGATCATACTATAAATTTAGTTGGTGATAATCCTGACAAGGCAGGGGACAATACAGTTGTGCTGATTGTGGTTAAGTTAAGTTAGCGCTCCCGTTGGTTCTGTCACATAATCACTGGCGTGACAGAACCAACAACTCACTAAACTGTTGTGGCGGGCTTTAGTGTTTTCGAGTCAAATTCATGAGTGCGTAATTTATTTTGTGTATTGGTTTTATTCCTGAGGTTTTTCATACCCAAATTACTCTGAAGGCTTAGTGCTCAGGGTGGTGTCAATTGTAATCTTCTTAACGGCTGATGCGAATCAATGTAAATTTTCTGAAGTCTTTCAGACTTTTTGCGTAACGTTCTATAACCCCCACATTCAACCCTTTAGTGCTTTGGCTGTGCTATATAGCTTCGTAGCCAGCAAAATCGGGCTCATTCTTTGTCCTGAGAGTTGGCCCATATCTTTGTAAGGGGCGATTGCAGGAACTGAGTGCAACACGGTTATTGAATTAAAGCGGGCGCAGCATGATGCATGCCCATCACCTCTGTAATCATTTCAATCGGACATTTGTAACCGAAACGTTTTTGGGGACGAATATTAATTTGATACGAAATAGCATCCAACACTTCCTGACTATGTACCGACAAGTCCGTGCCCTTGGGCAGGTATTGGCGAATCAAGCCATTAATATTCTCATTACTGCCGCGCTGCCAAGGGCTATGCGGGTCACAAAAATAAATCGCCACCCCGGTGTTTTGCGTGATTTCAGCATGTTTTGCCATTTCGCGGCCTTGGTCATACGTCATGCTTTTACGCACCGCCAGCGGCATGCTGTTCAGTGCTGCACTGAAGCCTTGAACAGCAGAAGTCGCCGTAGCATCGTTCATTTTTACCAACATCAAATAACCGCTCGTACGTTCCACAAGAGTACCGACAGACGACCCATTATCCTTGCCCTTAATCAGATCGCCTTCCCAGTGGCCGGGCATCAAACGGTCTTCGATTTCCGGAGGGCGCACGTGAATACTGACCATCTCCGGGATTTGTCCACGACGATCAACCCCATCAGAACGTGGCCTACGGGTACTTTTCCCCTGGCGAAGGCACTGGATCAGTTCTTTGCGCAACTCCCCGACAGGCAACGCATAGATGGCGCTGTAGATCGTTTCGCGGCAGACGTAGGCTTCTTCAAAATTGATTTTCATAAGGCGCAGCTTGCCCGCGATTTGCTCGGGAGAAAAGCGTTCTCGAAGCAAGTGGATAACCAGCTCAAAGCGCTCATTACCCATGATCAGTTTCTTGAGCGGTCGACAGACTATACGCCGACCACGAGTAAACGCTTGAGCCTCGTGGGCCGAATAACCGGCAATGAGCCGATTTCGACGAAGCTCACGACTGATCGTGGACGGGCTACGGCCCAGCATCCGGGCTATTTCGCGCTGGCTAAGTTTCTTGTATTGCCCGACTTGAATGGTCGCGCGTTCTTCAATGCTGAGTTCTGTATAGGACATGGCGGCACCTTACCGGAGGGTGAGGTGTTGCACCCAGTTTTTGCGGCCGCCCCTCATAAAATCCGTCATGATCAACATAGAAAAAACCACGATCAAGGGTGTAAGGAAATAATACTGATCCAGTAATCACTGTAACGGACAACCTCAACCGGCAAACTCTGTTCCAGCATATCTAGTGAAATCGTTATATCGTCTAATGGAAACAGGCCATTGACACGAATCTTTTTGATCCTGTCGTCGAGCATAATCAAACCGGGCAGGTAAGGTCTGAACGCATCGGTGACCCAACTCAAAGGCTTGTCGTTCACTTCAAGCCACCCACTGGCCCAGGAGCCTTCGCCCGGTTGCAGCGGTGCCCGTGACAGCACGCCATGGGCATCGAACAGCAGGGAATGGGCGCCGGGCACCGCCACGTTCTCGCCATTGGGTAAACGCAGGAACGCCACGCCTTGCAAGGTCAGCAGACGAATACCTACCCCCTCTTCTCCCACCTGCAGCCGCCCCGCCTGGCTGTGCACGACCCCGACCGCCGTCGCGATCTCGAAAGACGAAACAGTGTTCTCGGCGATGTCCAGCAGCAGCGTGCCCTTTCGCAAGACCAACGCCCGCTGCTGGTCGAAAAAGCGCGGCAATACGCGGCTGCGGGCGTTGAGTTCCAGGCGGCTGCCGTCGTCGAGCTGCCAGTGTCGCCGCTCGCCCGGTACCGGTCGCCCACTCACCAGGCAGCCCCGTGCCCGATTGCACCAGCGTCCGAATAGCCCGGCGCCCAGGGCAACCCCGAGCATACCGAGGCTATTGCCGATAAATCGCCTTCGACTGGAAGGCTGCTTCAGGGCACGCAATAAAGGCGTGCTGGTACGCCCGCGCCAGGGAGAGGCTTGAACGGCCGCCAGCCCTTTGAGCAACTGATCGAATACCTGGGCATGGCGTGGCGATTGCCCGCGCCACCGCTCCAGGGCGCGTTGCTGCTGGCTGTCAAACGCGCCGGACTGAATCTGCGCCATCCATTCAATCGCCTCTTCCAGCAACGGGTCGTCGCGCTCGTCCGTGCTCATTCGGCCAGCCCCCGGTAGCAGCAGCGCAACGCCTCTTTCATCAACTGATGAATGCGCGCCTGAGACAACCCCACACGTTCACTGATCTGCAGGTAGGTCAGGCCCTCCAGTTGACTGAGCACGAACACCGTCTTGGCTTGCCCCGAGAGGCCGTCGAGCAGGCGGTCGATGGCTTGCAGGCTTTCGATGAGCATCCACTGTTCATGGGGCGAAGGGTGGACCTGATCCGGCGCCTCGGCCAGCACTTCTAGGTAGGCGCGCTCCAGATCCTTGCGCCGCCAGGTCTCGTACATCAGACGCTGGGCAATGGTCGCCAGCAGCGCCCTGGGCGAACGAATCGCCGCTGGATCCGGCAGCAACCAGACCTGCAGAAAGGCCTCCGCAGCCAGGTCCTCGGCACTATGACGGCAACCGGTATGACGCGACAGGCGCCGGCACAACCAGCCGTAGTTCTGCTGGAACAATTGGGCAATCAGAGTGTTCTTGAAAGATGACGGGCTATCCATATGCATTCAGTCAGTTGAGACACCCCACGCCAACGGAAAAGACGGTAGTGAGCTTGCCGTGTTGAAGTTTCTCGACGGTCAGTCGTTGTCCTGAGTGTTGGGCAGCCGTGCCGACCACCAGCCGCACCCCGCACCGCCGAGTACCAGGGCCGCTCCCAGCCACGGCAGCAGTTGTACGGAAAAATGATCCACCACACCGGCGCCGAGGAAAGCCCCCAGGGCCACGCCCAACTGGATTGCACTGGTGTTGAGGCTGATCTGCACGGCGGCGTTGTCGGGGTTGAGCTGCACCAGGTAATTCTGGATCGCGGGGCCCGGCGCCATGTTGAAAATACACCAGGTCACCACCGCCACCAGCAGCGCCGACAGGGAAAACGTCGCCAGGGGCAACAGGCTCATCGCCAGGGCATGCAACAGCAGAAACACCACGAACGTGCGTGGCCCGGGCCAACGGTCCGCCGCGCGTCCGCCCAGCACCGCGCCCACGATGCCACCGATACCGTAGAGCAGCAGCACCAGGCTGATCACGGTTTTCGACAGGCCCATGCTGCGCACCAGAAACGGCACGATGTAGGTGTAAAGCGTGAATTGCCCGGTCATTTGCAACAGCGCCGCCCCATGGGCGAGAAACACCTTGGCCCGCACCAGCTCCGCCCATTGCCGGAACGGCGCTATGCCGGGTGCGCCGGGAATATCCGGCAGCCACTGTGACACCAGCGGCACACTGAGCAACGCCACGCCCGCCAGCAGCAGGAACAGGCTGCGCCAACCCCAGTACTCGCCAATCAGCGTGCCCAGGGGCACCCCCAGCACCAACGACGCCACGATGCCGGCGAACACCAGGCCGATGGCCTGCCCGCTGCGATTGGCCGGCACCAGCGCCACAGCGACGGTGATGGCGACCACCACGGTGACCGAGGCACTGGCCGCCACCAGGAGCCGGCTGAGCAGCAACAGCATGAACGTCCCCGCCGCTGCCCCGGCCAGGTTGGCTAGCACAAACACCAGCAGCGCCACCAGCAACAGGCGTCGCCTGGGCACCCTGGCGCTGAGGTAGATCAATACCGGACCGGCCAACGCATAGACCAGCGCATAGAGGCTCATCAACAAGCCGGCTTGCCCCTGGGTGACGCCGAATGTCTGGGCGAGCTGATCGAGAATCCCCGCCACCACCAATTCAACGGTGCCGACCACAAACGCCAGGACTGCCAGTAACCACACACCGGGCGCCAGGCGGTCGCGCTCGCTTGCGGCTTCCAATGCCTTACTCATGGCGGTGTCGCTCCCTTGTTTGATAAACCGGTGGCGGTGTAACGATAACGGCCCAGGCCCAACAGCAATACGGTAGCCAACGAGAAGGCCGCCAGCAGCACCTGACTCGATAAGCCGTAGCCGCCCGAGCGGTCATACATCAAGCCCAACACATAGGTGCCCAGGCTGATCGCGATGGCAAATGTAAACGGCTGCACCGAACCATAGATCACGCTGAAGTGGCGCAAGCCAAAATACCGCGTCAGAAAATACTGGGTAGTACCGGTTTCACCGCCAGCACCAAGGCCGATCAGGAACACCGCGGCCCACAGCCAGCCCTGCTGGCCGGCCTGAATCAACACCAGCATGCCCAACACCGCCAGCAATGCAAATGGCAGCGCCACCCGGGGGCTGTTGTAGCGGTCCAGTGCAAGCCCCAGCAGCGGTTGCGACACGATCATGCCCAGCCACATCGCCGACAGCACGTCTACGGCGTCTGAGCGTGCCAGGCCCTTTTCCACCAGTAAGGGCACGCCATGGATGATCACCCCAGTGACCGCAAACACCCCCAGCAGCAAATTTGCCAGGATCAACCAGAACGTTATACCCGCCCAGGCCTGGCGCGGTGTGCTGCCCTCGGTCGGGCGCCGCCGGCTGGATGCAGACACCACCACAGGCCGCTCGCGAAACAGCCACCACAACAGGGGCAAGGCCACCAGCCCCTCAAGCAGGCCGTAGATCAAATAGGTGGTGCGCCACCCAAACGCCTCGATACACAGGTTGCCGGTGTATAACGCCAGCGGACCACCGACGCCGAAACCCAGGCCCAGCAGCCCATAGGCGGCCCCCCGTCGATGATTGAACCAACCGCCGAGAATTCGCGCACAGGGAATGTTGCCCGGCGCCAGCAAACCCATCAGCAAAAATAACAGGTACAACTGCCAGTCGGCCCGTACCCAGGCCGTGCAGGCCATGCACACCGCCAGCAGTGCCGTAAGCGGCAACACCAGCGCCCGCGCGCCCCAACGGTCTACTGCCCAGCCTTTGAACGGGCTGCTCAGCGCCACCGCCAAACCCAGCCAGGTCACCAGCAATGCCACTTGGCTGCGGTCCCAGTGCAATTCGGTGCTGATGGGGTCGATAAACAACGAGAAGCTGCTGATCACCAACCCGGTGGGGCCAACGATGACGCCGATGACACAGGCCAGCAGCACCCCCAGCGTCACCGGTGTGAACTCAGAATCACGAAGCTCGACCAGCGGTTCGGTCCGGCTGATGGACGTATCACTCATGAGGCCGCCCTCAGGCGCTCGATCAACTCGCGCCGCAACTGAATATCGAGCGCACTCTCGGTGGAGGCCTCCAATTGGACAATATCGATGCCAGCCTGATGAAACGCCAGGATTTCCAGGGCGACCTTGTCGATCGTTCCGACCCGCAGGCCGGCGAACGCGCGCTCGACCACTTCGACCGCCCATTGCTGACGCCTGGCCGGGCTCAACTGCCCGAGCAGCTCGCGTTCGTTGTCCCGCGCCAACTGAGGTGAGGCACTCAGTTCCGCAGCGGGGCGCGCCAATAACAAGCCCAGGGCTGCCTCACGCCACTTTCGCGCGGTGTCCCGCGCCGCCTGTTCTGTCTCGCCGAGAATCACCTGGAAATGCTTCCAGAACTTCAAGGAGCGCCCATCGGCCAACGCCTGCAGTTTTACTTTCAACTGATAGGTGGCCTCAGGGCTGCTGAAGCTGCCGGCGTATATGTCGGCAAAGCGCACCGCCAGTTGCTGGGCACTGTCCGACGAACCACCGATGGATAAGGGCGGACGAGGCTGCTGCACCGCCGAAAAGCCGCTGCCGGCGTCCTCGAGCCGATAGAACTCGCCCGCATAATCGAAGGGCTCGGAACTGGCCAGGGTGCGGGTAAAGATCTCCAGGTATTCGAAGGCTCGCCGATAGCGTTGCTCCTTGTCGGCAAAATCACCGTCGCGGCGCACATCGGAGTCGCTGGAGCCGATCACCACATGCACCGCCGCACGTCCCTGGGACAAACGGTCCAGGGTCGCCAGGGAGCGTGCCGCGACGGTGGGTTGAGTGACACCTGGACGGTGGGCCACGGTCACCCGCAGTGTGTCGGTAGACGATAAGGCATAACCGGCCACCAGCCAGGGGTCCGGCCACGCGCTGGCCACTGTCACCAAGGCACTGTCCAGGCCATCGGCCTCCTCCAGCCGGGATTTCTGCTGAATATCGAAGGGGCACACCGGACGGCTGCGCAGGTCGGGCAGGAAACGCCCGGCCTGGCGCTCAAACACCGTGTCACCGGCGACGGCACAGGCACGCACGCCGCCGCGCAATTCAATGGACATCGTGTTCACCTCCCCTAGAAGCTGTAGACCGCGTTCACGTAATAGAAAGCCCCGTTGAAGCTGATCTGCGAGGCATAGGTGTCGTAGTGGTTGAACCCCAGGTAAGCGCTTTCAGCGGGCAGTTTGTCGGGTTTGACGTCGAACACGTTGTTTGCACCCACGGCCAGCGACAGTTGGCGAGTCGCGGCGTAGCGCAACTCGATGTCAGTGAGGTACTTGGGGGAGTTCTCGAAATGGTTGAACTCGGTGGTGGAGTACGCATTGGGCCCCGTGTAATAGTCCAGTTCAGAGATGGTTTTGCTGTAGCGCGTCTCGCGTACGGTCAGGCCCCATTTATCGCGACTCCAATTGGCTTCCAGGGATACCTGGCTACGGGGTGTGGAACTGGAGATCCAGGCCTGTTGCTGATCGTTGAGCAGCGGCCGGCCGTCGCTGCCGATGTGGTTTTTCAGCAGCTTGGTGCGGTTGAAGTTGGCGCCCAGGCGCCAGTCGATCTGGCCCCAGCCGTCGAGCCGGGTCAGGTAGGTGGCCGTGATGTCGACACCGTGGGTGCGGGTGTCAGCGCCATTGGTCATGTAGTGGGTGCTGACCGAGGCCAGGCCCGACGGCACCGAAATGCCGCCGGCACGTAGCGCGTCGATGGCTTGCTGGCCCGAGTAGGTGCCGCCGTCGACGATACGGTCACGCAGGGTGATCTGGTACGCGTCGATGGCGATATTCAAGTCGCGCTCAGCGGGTTGAGCACCAACCCCAGATTGTAGTTGATCGACTTCTCGGGCTTGAGGTCCTCGGCTCCCAGCATCTTGGCCGCCGCCGAGTTGGCGGCGAGCAACCCGGTGGCAATCGTCGGCGAGACCCCAAGGCTGGTGTAGTTCTCCTGGGCCAGGGACGGCGCACGAAACCCGGAACTGACACTGGCCCGCAGGCCCACCTGGGGGTTGAAATCGTACCGGGTCGAGAGCTTGCCGTTGGTGGTACTGCCAAAGTCGCTGTAATGCTCGTAACGGGCCGCCGTCGCCATTTGCCATTGCTCGGTCAGGTGGGTGGAGAGGTCCAGGTAGCCGCCCAGCACGTCCCGCGTCCACTGTCCGGCGGTGGCGGGTGCCTGGCCGGGCAAGGCTTTGGAGCCTCCGTTGTAGTAGGAGTAGTAATCGCCGGCGCCAACCTTATACAGGTCGCGGCGCAGCTCCAGCCCCCAGGAAAAGTTCAGCGGCTTGGGCAGCAGCGCCACGTCGAAGGCACGGCGCAAGTCCAGGTTGTTGGTCCATTGGGTGACCTTGTATTCGGCCAGGTCAAACTTGCGCGGGGTGGTGCCGGTTTCGTTGTACAGCGCGAGGTTGACCGAGTGGTCCATTCCGATATCGGGCTTGTCGGCGCCATAGGTGGAGCTCAGGTCCCAGTCCCAGTCACCGAACAGTTCCACGCCGCGCAGGCCGGCGGTGAGGGAATAGTCGTCCTCATCACTGGTGATGCGTGGCGTAAAGCCGTTGGGGTAAATGGTCGGCACCAGTGTGGGCAACTGGTAGATCTGCGCCGACGACACCGTGCGATGGGTGTAGGTCGCGAAGCTGTAGAAATCCAGCTGGTCGGTCAGCGCCGCCCCTGTGTTGAACGCCAGGGCCTGGCGATGCACGGCCGGGTCGCCAATGGAGGGGTTGCCGTAATGCCCGGTACGCTCGTCGATGCCGGCGCGGATCGTACTCTTTTGCTCGCGGAACTCGGCGCTGAGATTCAGATAGCCGGTCTCCCCCACCCGGTAGCCGTTGTTCACCGCCCCGCCCTGGGAAAAGCCGTCACCCGCGCCGTACTGGCCAGCGTTGTAAGAGACCAACCCGCCGTGGTCGGCCGAGCGCAGAATGATGTTGATCACCCCGGCAATGGCATCGGAGCCGTATTGGGCCGAGGCGCCGTCGCGCAGTACTTCGATGTGGTCGATGGCGGCCATGGGGATGGTATCCAGGTCGACCCCGGTGGAACCACTCTGCAAGCCGCCGCTGACGTTAATATTGGCCGTCTCGTGGCGACGCTTGCCATTGACCAGCACCAGTACATGGTTGGGGCTCAGGCCCCGCAGGGACTGCGCGTTGGTCAGCGCCGAGGCGTTGTAGGCCTGGGCCTGGCGCGACAACGAGGGCAGTAACTTGATCAAGGCTTCGCGCACATTCTGGGTGCCGGTCTGGCGCAATTGCTCGTTGGAGACCACGTCAATCGGGCTCAGGCTGTCAGTGGCCTTGACGTCGGCCTGGCGAGTCCCCGTCACCACCACGGTGGCCAGGGTTCCCGCCGAGGTGGTGGGGATTGAGGTGATGGGCTGTGGCGCCTGGGAGGCCACCGTGTGCAAGGTCAAGACGCCGGAGGCGCTGCGGCTGAAACCCAGGCCGCTGCCGCCCAAGGCTTGCTCCAGGGCCTGGTCCACGCTCAACGAGCCTTTGATGGCAGGTCCCGACAACCCCTGCACCCGCGCCTGATCAAACGAGATCGGCGTGCGGCTCTGGCGGACGATGCTCAGCAACACCTGAGACAAATCCCCCGCCGGAATATCAAAGGAAAACACCTGAACCTTGCCCGCCGGCGCGGCAGGTTGGGCCCAGAGGGGCTCGGCCGCCATCAGGCAGGTAAATCCCACGGCCCAGATCATGGGAGTACGGTGCAGACAGGATGGACGTTCAATGGACATCATCAACTTACCCTAAGGGAATCACGTACCTGTGTGTGCAACTGCCCCAGGTTCTTTTCAGCAGCGATCCAGACTGTTTATTCATAAGGTTATGCCCCGCTTTTTTCTGCACGTCGTACACAGCGCCAGACGCTGACGGGGATGTCTGTCACATGCCCCTGGTGCGCCATGCGTTGTGTGGCGATGGCGCCCAGGCGGGCAAAGAACTCCTCGATTCGTTCCGGTGGCACCAACGGGCTGAAGTAGGTACCAAAGGTGGCGGCGTGAAAGCGCTGGTATTCCTCGATGCTGTGGATCCGCAGCGCCGCCGAGCGACTGGCAATCGAACGCACCTGAAAATGGCGCTGCACCAGCGCTTCCAGCGCCACCCGTGATCGGGTACGCGTGCCCATCGGCAGTACCGCCGCTTCGGCGAAATGCACCTGCACGTGCCCCGGCGTGACCAGTTTCATTGCCAGCAGTGCCTTGCCTACCAACTCATCCTCACCGCCCAACCCTTGCGGCGAACCGGGGTGATGAGACGTGAAGAGAAACACGCCCTGTTCATCCAGATGCCGTGCCACCCACTGGAACAACTGGTCCTCATGGGGATACAACCAATGCAGGACAGCCGTCATGCTGATCAGGTCAAAACGCTGCTCCAGCGTGGGCAGGTCCAGCAGGTCGCCCTGCTGCAACACCACCTCGGCCGGGGCATGGCGCAACTGCTCGCGCGCCAGGTCCAGGCGCAACTGCGAACGCTCGATGCCCCACACCTGCTCCAGGCTCGGCCAGCGCTCCACGGCCCCCTGCAACAGCGAACCGATGCCGCAACCCAGGTCGAGCAAACGCCTGGGCTGGATCTGTGCACGCCCCAGGACCCAGTCCTGGTCACGCAACTGCAAGAGTTGGCTGGAGGTTTCATAACCGGCCAGGGTACGGGCTTGCTCAATGATCGTGCTCATGCTCGATGGCTCCTGCGTGGATGAGGATTTCCCTGGTAATGGTCCATTCGCAGCCATGGCCCTGTTCGTCGGCCAGCAACGTCCAGCGGGCGTCACACCCCTTGGCATGGACCAGCGAAGACAGCAGCTTGGTGCAATAGGTGCAGGCCGACTTCAAGGTGATCGGCACGCCGTTGGTCCGGGCACGCTCGCGGTAGTCCCAGATGCCGCAGTGGTGCACCTTGAACAGGCTGGCGTCGGGGGCGACCTCGCGAATCTCGAAGCACGTGCCGTAGAGCGAAGCCTGGCGCCCCAGGCGCTCGGCTGCCGCAGCGGGTTCACCCTGGCCGGCAGGCTCCAGGGCGCGATACACCTGGCCGGTGGCGGCTGCCCAGGCATCCAGGTCGTAAACCTGCTTGCGCTGTACGATGAATTGTTCGATCAACGCCTGGGTGCGGAAAAACACCGCCTGCCACTCGGTACTGCCGGCGCCCAAGGCGGGCGGCATGTCGCGGAAGATCCGCCCGGTGACGTCAACCCAGTCGGCGAGGTCCTGCGCCCGATGTTCCTGGATCAGGTAGGCCGTCATCGCGCTGTGGGCCTCAAACAGACGCTGACGCCACAGCGCACCTTGCTCGGCTGGCGTCAGGGGTGCCGCACTCATGGCTGCGCAACCTGATGCAGGAAGGGCAAGAGCTGCTCCAGTACCGCCTCGGGTGCTTCTTCGGCCAGCATATGGCTGGCCGCAATCGCCGCGCCCCGCACCTCCACGGCCCAGGATTGCCATACCGTCAACGGGTGGCTGGCCGCGGCGTAGGGACGGTCCTGCCACAGCACCAGCACCGGGCAGCGCACCTGGTGACCGGCGTCGCGGTCGGCCTGGTCGGCGGCGGCATCGACGCTCGCTGCCGCCCGGTAGTCTTCGCACATCGCGTGCAACACCTCGGGACGGGCAAAAGCCTGGTGGTAACTTTCCAGCGCCAGCGGATGATAAATATCGCGCCCCTGAGCCATGCGCTGTAACGTCCAGTCGAGGAAATAGCCAGGGTTGGCACCGATCAGCCGCTCCGGCAGATCAAACGGCTGGGCCAGGAAAAACCAGTGGTAGGCGTTCAGGGCAAAAGCCTTGTTGACCCCCGCCCAGACGTCCAGGATCGGTACCACTGTCAGCGACACCAGAGCACTCACCACCTGCGGGTGTTCCAGCGCCAAGCGATACGCCACCCGTGCGCCACGGTCATGGCCCACTACCGCGAACCGCGAAAACCCCAGCTTCTGCATGACGTCCAACTGGTCCAGGGCCAGTACGCTCTTGTCATAAGCGCCCGGAGCGTCAGCATCCAAGGCGCGGGATTCGCCGTAGCCGCGCAGGTCTGCCAGCACCACGGTGTAGTCCTCGGCCAGGCGCGGGGCAACGCGGTGCCAGGCCAGGTGGTTTTGCGGGTAACCGTGCAACAGCAACAGTGGCGGGCCACTGCCCTTGACCGCCACCTGAATCCGCGCACCGCGGGTGGTCAGGGTCGAGTACTCGAAACCGGGAAGCAATGAATGACTCATGAAGGGCTCCTGCCTCATAAAATGATGCTGATGCGCCGCTGGGCACTGATGGTTTCGTGGTCCAGGCGAATGTCGCGCTTGAGAATCCGCAAGCCACGAGGGCTGTCGTACAGCACATGGGTGGCCTCTCCGACGAAGTACCAGGTTTGCTGGTTGCGAAACTGGTGCACCACAAAGTTGCTTTTGATGGTCAACTGCTCGCCGTCCCGGGACTTGATCCGCACGTTGCTCACCAGCCGTCGGGTACGCGAAGGCGGCGTCTCCATCCAGCTATGGCCACTGAGCAGGCTGTCGACCCGCTCACGCAGGCGGCCGTAGTCATCGGCAATGATGAACAGGCTGTCGTGGGGCTCGCCCTCAACCAGATGGCTTTGCAACGGCAGCACCCGGTAATGGGCGGGTTGATCGAACAGGCCGATCCAGGTTTCCAGCTCGCGGTTGTCCAGCAGCTCGGCTTCGCTGATCAGGAAGTCGCTGACCCGGGCCTGCAAGCTCGCGGCGCTGATGTTCAATGGAAGGCTCATGGGCATGTCCCCTGAAGGTTGAAAGCGGTGCTACAGGCGGATTTCCACCTGGTACAGGCGTAACCAGCGGTCCAGGTTCAGCAGGTAGGCCAAGCCGGCCGTGGGGCTGCTCGAGGCCCGGGGACTGGGCAGCGGCTGCTCCAGTTCGAGCAACTCACCCACCCGGCGCGCATCCACCAGGTCGAACACCGGCGAGTCGCCGTCAATCAGCAACTGCCTGAGCTGGCTGCGCAACAACGCCAGGTAGCGCGGGTCGGGATTGGCCGGAAAGCCGCTTTTCCTGCGCTCGACAATCGCATCGGGCAATTCACCGCGCACTGCGTTACGCAACAGGCTCTTGCCCTCCCCGGCCACGCTCTTGATGGACCAGGGCACATTCCACACGTAGTCCACCAGGCGGTGATCGCAAAACGGCACCCGCACCTCCAGGCCCACCGCCATGCTGATGCGGTCCTTGCGGTCGAGCATCGCCGGCAACCAGCGCGTCAGCGCCAGGTACGTGACCTCGCGCTGTCGCCGCTCAACCGGGCTGTCTGCGGCCAGGTGCGGAACCTCCGCCAAAGCCTCCTGGTAACGCTTGGCCATGTACGCCTGCGGTGCAACTCGCTCGGCGACCTCGGGCCGCAGCAGTTCCCAAAGACCACTCTTGCCTGCCAGCCAAGGAAACCCGGAAAAATCCAGGGCCTGCTGGTCGTGAAAAAACGGATAACCGCCGAACACCTCGTCCGCCGACTCCCCCGAGAACACCACCGTGGTGTGCTCGCGCACCTGCTGGAACAGCAGGTACAGCGAACTGTCCAGCTCTCCCCAACCCGGCAGGTCCCGGGCACGCAGTACCGCCTCTTCTTGCTCCTGCACCTGTTCGGGTGCGACCGCCAAGGTGGTGTGTGGCGTACCCAGTGCTGCCGATGCCAACTGCGCGAACGGTTCGTCCCAACTGCTTTGCCACGGGGCTGGGGTAAAGCCTTCACCACCGCCGGTAAAGTCCACCGAAAAAGTCGGCAACGAGCGCCCTTCACGCCCCAGCGCCTGAGCGGCATAGGCGCTGATGGCGCTGGAATCCAGGCCGCCGGAAAGCAGGCTGCCCAGGGGTACGTCCGCCACCAATTGTTCCTCGACCACCTGGCGCAACAAGCTGCCAACCTGCCGGGCAGTGTCGGCCGGGCTGTCACTGTGAGGCTCGGCCGTCAGCGACCAGTAGACAAGGTCCTGTCGCCCGTTGGCATCGAACCTCAAGGCATGGCCAGGCTTGAGCTGATAAAAACCCTGGTAGATCCCGTGGCCAGGCGTGGGCGCGGTACTCAGGGCAAACAGCTCGGCAACCCCACTGGCATCCAGCACCGGGCGTACCTGGGGATGGGCAAGGATGGCCTTGGGCTCGGAGCCGAACAGCACGCCGGTGCCGGTGGCAAAGTAATACAGCGGCTTGACACCAAAACGGTCGCGAACCAGCCACAGGCTTTGGTCCCGTTCATCCCACAGGGCAAAGGCGAAAATCCCGGTCAACCGGGCGAAGGCCTGCTCGCCCCATTGCAGGTAGGCACGCAGCACCACTTCAGTGTCCGAACGGGTGGTGAAGGCCTGCCCCAGCGCCTGTAGTTCTTCGCGCAAGGCCAGATAGTTGTAGACCTCTCCGCTGTAGGTCAGTACCACTTCGTCGCTGGCGTCAGCCATGGGTTGGGCGCCATGGGCCAGGTCAATGATCGACAGACGCCGATGCCCCAGCAGCGCGTGGGGCGCCACCCATATCCCTTCGGCGTCCGGGCCCCGCAGCGCCAGGGTGCGCGTCATGTTTTCGATCACCTCGCGCTGGGGGCGCAGGTCTTGGGTCCAATCGGTCCATCCGGCAATTCCGCACATGAATAATGCCCTTGCAGTGCCCGATATTCCCCACGTAGCCCAAACTTGGTGCGCGTGGAGGATCTGCCAGGAGTCAGTGATAGTGGATGGCTAAACAGCAATGGCCAGTTGGCGCAGAGGAATCTGTTGCCCGAGGCGACGGCTCCATTCACGCCAGAAACTGCGGTTTTGTTCTTCATCGGTGTGACGCTGGGTGCCTGGCCCCATGCCCCGGGAAAAATCGCTGTAGCCCTGGGCACTGTGGGCATAGGCCCGCTGGCAGGACTCAAGGATTTCCACATCATCCGGGGTGCCGAAGCCGCCCGGGCCAATAAAGGAGATCAGGCCGTTGATCCGCGCCGCCCGCTCCTCGCGGCTCTCGTTGCTGAACCCCGCGCCCCATACGGTGACATTGACCTGGGTGGCGGAGACGGGAAAAAAGGTGCGGATGTTCAGGCCCAGGATGTCGTTGATCACCAGGTTGGGAAAGATGAACAGGCTCTTGTTGGTGTGGGCAATGGTCTGCGCCCGCGCCAGGCCGAAGCGCTGCACCAGGTGCTCGAACTTGGCGGCAATCGGCGCTTTCAGTGCCTCGGGAAACAACGGGCTCCAGTAGGCAATCGGCCGGCCCGTGGAGGGAGGCCCGCTCATGATCAAGCCGTGCCCGTTGCCCAGGGACAAGCCTTCGCCGGTACGCTTGTGGGATGCCGGATCGGTGCCCAGGGTGTTGAGGTATTCGAGATAACGCTTGTGGGCGAACGGCAGGTGGTAGGCATCGACACCGTTCTCGGCGAGCAATTTCCAGTTGCCTTGAATGGCATGGTCAAACGCGCCAGGGATAATTTCCAGGGAGGATTCGGACTGGTCGAGGATCAGGTCGATGTAGTCGGCAGCCTGTCCGAGGTAGTCCTCCAGGGTGTTCTGCGTGCGAGCAAAGTGGATGAACACAAAACCCTTGTAGACGGAATGCTTGATGCGGGCCAGCGACAGGTCGAGGTTGCATTGGCCGTGATGCTCGTAGGCTGCCTTGTCAGGCTGGCCGATCAGCGCGCCCGTCGTGTCGTAGGTCCAGCCGTGGTAAGGACAGGTAAAGCGCTGGGTATTGCCCTGAGGCTCGGAACACACCCGTGCGCCCCGGTGCGAACAGGCATTGAGGAACACCGCAAGTTCACCGTTGCCCTGACGCTGGAAGATCAGGTTGCGCCCGCCCACGTCACGGGTAAGGAAGTCCCCGGCCGCGGGGACCTCGCTGAGGTGGGCCAGATACAACCAACTCTTGTCGAAGACCGCTTCGAGTTCTTGCTGATAAACCTGGGGGGAAACATAAGCCTGTCGATTGACTTTGAAATAACTAAGATTATCGGTCTCTATAAAAATCCATTCACGTCACGGCCTCCCTTGCTGTTTCGATAAAATCACTAAAAACCTAACACAACAAAACCAGCGATAACTATAACGATTGACCATTAGCTCATAACTGAAAGCCGCAGGCATAAGCACTGAAAAAATAAATCTAAGGCAACAGTAAAAAAATCCAGGAGCTATTGCACTCATAAAGGGATTCTTTGCACTTAGCAAAAACCAAAGCCGTCACTGGCCACTCACTAGTTCCCCACAGATAACGACAACGCAAAATTGCATTATCCAGGAAGTAAATAATAATTTTCGGTTACGCGACGACGTGATCGTTTGTCTAGATTTTCCTTCGCGCACCGAGCTCAAGCCATTATTTCGCTAACTGCTGGGATCGGCGAATGCACGCGCTGGGTATTTATCCCTAACGACTGCCAAGCCGCGACTTGCATGAACAAATTCACACTGGCAGCAACCGCACGGAAGCCTATTTGATCGCGTAAGGCATTCAGACCTCCCGTAGCGGACTACCCTTCTATTAGAGGCCACCTCTATGGACAAAGCTAGTAGAGTGACTCCAACCGAAAAGCTGTTCTACAGGCCCATCGAAGCCGCAATACGTTGGAGTAATTTAACTGCTCATGAGTCCGTGATCCTTGAGTTCGCATGGGGCCATCCCGATCGCCTAAGCAATGAGTTTCCGCAGTGGCCGTGCCTGCACGCGAACTTCTGGAAGATTCTGGATGCCATTCGAAATCGTGAGATTCCGTACGGAGCCTTGGGTATTACGGTCACTTCAGGCACACCTGTCGACTTCAGGCTCCTGACCATCCGACATTCAGATTTAAAGCGCTGGATGTCTATGTACCACCCTGATCAACGACCATCTTTTCTTTTCGGCCCACCGCTAATCAGTCAGGAAACAATCCACAACCACACGTACTTGATCTTACAAGCCGATCGAGATGCCCTACAGGTACAGCTAAAAGCTAGCGACGCGAAACTCCAAATTTTGACTGACGAGTTAAAAGCTGCGGGACTGGAGCGCGAGCAGCTTCGCGAGCTCGCCGAAAACAAACTCCAACTTAGTGAAGACAGCAAGGAAACTTTGCTTAACATTATCGGCGCGCTGGTCGAAACCATCTTGGGCTCAACCAGCTCCGGTAGACGACACTCTGTTTTTGACAGCCAAGCGTCTCTCGTCGACTCGATTGTCGCGCACTACGACGGCGTAAAAGGCTGAGCAAACGCACACTAGACGGAAAGTTTGCGGCCGGCAGACGCAACCTTGCAAAGGCTAAAAAGTGAGGTTTGCACTGCAATCACTTCAATTGCACTGCAATGACTACTCTCACTATCTACTATTGAATCCAGGTCACTTCCCACCCGATGCCATACGGCGCCAGGAGTGACCAACATGCTTAATCAATCCTTCTCTTTGGCTGATGCACCTAATCCTCAGGTCGAGCGGCATATCATGCGCCGTGAAGAGGTGGAGCGAAAAACCGGGTTCAAGCGGGCGCATATCTATAACTTAATGAAGGACGGTAAGTTCCCCAAAGCTAAACGTATTGGACTGCGTGCAGTCGGATGGGACTCGCTGGAAATCGAGCAATGGATCACCGAGCGTTTGGCGCAACAGGGCTGATGTCATGCGTGTGATATCGATTGTTTCGACCAAAGGCGGTGTCGGCAAAACCACTGTAGCGGCCAATCTTGGCGGTCTGCTAGCGGACGCGGGCCTCCGTGTGCTGCTACTTGATCTGGATAGCCAACCCACCCTCTCCAGCTATTATGCATTGAATCAAAAAGCGCCTGCGGGTACGTACGAGTTCATAGCACTCAATCAGACATCTCCTGCACAGATTATTTCCAGGACAGAGGTCAAAGGTCTCGACTTGATTATCTCCAATGACGATCAAGGTCGGTTGAGCACATTACTGCTGCATGCCCCCGACGGTCGGCTGCGGCTGCGTAATTTACTCGACCAATTCGGAGCCAGCTATGACCTTCTATTGATCGACACCCAAGGTGCACGCAGCGTGCTTCTGGAAATGGCCACGCTGGCCTCCGATCTTGCCCTCTCGCCCGTCACTCCGGAAATGCTCGCCGCCCGCGAGTTGCATCGCGGCACCCTAAAGCTGCTGAGTGAACTAGAACCGTTTCGTCACTTGGGCATAACAACACCACCGCTGCGACTGCTGCTTAACCAAGTGAACCCACGGTGGAGGGATACCCAGATGATCATTCGGGGCCTGCGCGAAACCTTCGCGAATGAAACCAACATCTCAGTTCTAGATACCGTCATTCCCAATCGAGTGGCATACCTCAACGCCGCATCTTTTGGACTTCCGGTTCATAGAATGGTGAATCGCCAGTCACTCAAGCGACGTTCGACATCAGCGCTTGAAACTATGCAAGCGCTGGCCGCCGAGTTATTTCCGGAGTGGCACCTGGCAATCTTCACGGTTGATAGGTGCTCGGCGCTTCAACGAGATGACTCATCGCGAGAGTATTTTCGATAACTGTTTAGTTTAATCGACCTTGATGCCAGCAGAATCTGGCGAGGAGTTTTTTGATGTTGGATCAATTTCCCATCATTGTTCATCCATCTAGTCGACCACACTATCCACCTTGCGAGAAATACTGCACTGTAGTGTTTCGGCTACAGGGTGGACGCTCGGCCACAGGTTGGTTTCTTGCCGAACTTTCCCACCATTTTGAGGGCACAGGTACCGCGGTGATCGTTAAGTTCAAAGTCGGCGACCATCTGCGCGAGCAGCGTTAATTGAGATTTTCCAGATGAAGAAGCTCAGTCAGGAGCAGATCACCGAGAAGCTGCATCAGGACCACTTTACTCAAGGGGCGGAACTGGAGCGGCTGTCTGATCCACTTACTGACACGCCTATGTTGGTCACACTGGAGGAGCTGCGGCCCTACGAACACAACCCGCGCTTCATCCGTAATCCGCTTTACGAAGATATCAAGACATCGATCCGTGAGCGCGGGCTGGATCAGCCCCCGCCGATTACCCGCCGCCCGGGTGAGACCTCTTTCATCATCCGCAACGGCGGTAATACGCGCTTGGCAATTCTTGGCGAGCTGTGGCAGGAAACCCGCGACGAGCACTTCTTTCGCATTCATTGCCTGTTCCGCCCCTGGACCAATGAAGTCACCGCGCTGCTCGGCCACCTAGCCGAAAGCGACCTGCACGGCCAACTCACGTTCATCGAAAGGGCCCTGGCAGTAGCCAAACTCAAAACCATGCTTGAGTCGGATGGCCCAGAGCTCTCACAACGGGAGCTGGCTCGACGTCTTGCCGCTGGAGGCTATCCAGTTTCGCAGTCGCATATCAGCCGGATGCTGGACACCCTCGAACACTTATTACCCGCCATTCCACAAACTCTGTATGCCGGCTTGGGTAAGCCTCAGATAGAACGTCTGATCGGTCTACGTAGTCAGGCTGAGCGAACCTGGAACCGCTATCCAACCGCCAAAGTCGCGTTTGCAGAGTTCTGGCTGGAGACCATGGGCTACTTCGATAGCGATCCTGTATCCTTTGATCTTGAGCAGATCCAGGACGAATTGCTCGAACGCATGAGCCACTTGCTCGGACAGTCCTACCGTATGCTGGCCCTGGAGCTGAGCGATACCCAACGGGTCATCTCCGCGCCTGGGGCTGTCACCACCACGCCCCCAGAAAGCAGCCATCGGTCAAGCGTGCATGAAACTGCGGCAGAGCTGCCCTCCTCCGACACTAAACCCGAATCAACTGATGCCAAGAGCAAGATAGAGCCAATTTCAGAAGAGCGGCTCAACGCACCCGAAACAAATACTTTACCTGCGGTCAGTCACCTATCACGCGTTCAACAGATTCGTGAGCAAATCGATCGCGAGATCATTACCGAAGCGGAGTCTTCATTCGAAACCTGCACAATCAACGACCTCTGGCCCATCGCACCAACGCTAGATACGCCCGAACAACTGCGTTTAAGCATTGCAGGACTGGCTCGGGAAATGGCGGCCTATGCCGGAGATGCCGAGTGCATCATTGATCAAAAGCTTGGCTTGGGCTTCGCGTTGGACATTGAGCGACTCGATCTTTCAGCGCCTCGCTCGACCGGCGTCCACCTAATGCTCCTCGCCCTGCTACGTGCTCAAGACGAGGTGAACTGGGAAGATCGCAAGCAAATACCTTCCGCACTGTTCGGGCAACTGTTGTTAGGAGTCTATCAACTCTATCTGCCAGATCGACCAGTCACGGACGTGGGGCTGGAGCGACTGCCTGACAGTCTGTTAATTAAGCTGTTTCGCCTGATACGCCTGGCCCGGCGTCTAATCGACTTAACACTCATCTCTGAAGACAAAAACTCACCGGAGGAGCTGAGATGAACTTGTCCTTCAATATGCTCAATCAAGCCATGCTAACCCAGGTACTGCACGAACTACGCCTGGGCAACCTGCAACGCTGCAAGGCACTTGGACTGAGTGAGGATGACATCTTCGTGCTGCAATCCTTACCGCCGACCACACTATCGCGCCTGGCCCATGCCACAGTCCCTTGGCTTGAGGTCAAGATTGACTCGCCAGTGCTGCATCGTTTGATTGAGCAATCTGAACGCGACGAACAGAACGAACGGTTGATCAACCGAGCGCTCAAACTCGGCGCCAGCAGCACCATTATGTACCAGTGTTTTGGCTTGGCGCATTCGGAAACAGCCATGCGTCGGCGTCTACTCAAGATAGAAACTCGTAAAGGCCGCCCCCAACATTTAAGCGAAGCGCAGGAGCATGCGTTGTGGCAACGTTGGTGCCAAATACGAACAGAGGACGGCACCGAGGATAAACTCGACGCCATGATGATGCTTGCCGAAGAACAGCAGATCAGCTTGACCATCGTTTGGCAGCAAATCGACCAGTACAGCAACAAAACATGAATGCTGTTCCTGCCAGTCGCTGGCAACGTGTCCTGCAGCAATGCACACAGCAGCTGCATGAGCGCTGGCCAGCACGCCCTACCACTGAACAGCCCTCCAACCAGGCTCTACAGGCTGGCTTTCTGTTTAGTGGCCAATCACACGAAGTCGTGCCACGTCGGCTGCTGTTGGATAATCGGCTGACGCCATTGGAGCGAAATGCCTGGCAGGTATTTCGACTCATGCTGCAAGGCCAGGGCGTGGTCACGCCGCGCTATGAGGATTTGCAGCCTTACCTCTCGAGCGTGCCCTACGGTGCGTCAGCCTCGCGTGAAACCATTGCTCGCGTGTTGACGATGCTCAGGCTCACTCGTTGGCTCAGTTTGGTGAGCCGCGGTCGCGATCAAGTTAGCGGGAGGCTACAAGGTTCTTTGTATGTTCTGCACGATGAGCCGTTAACCCCCGCCGAAGCCATGGAGCTCGATCAGGATTATCTAGAACTGGTCGGGCATGCCCTCGGCCATGCGACGAAGTCCGTGCGTATTGTCGCCCAGCACATTGTGGAGGAGGTCCGACAGGACACAAATATCGATCGGGGTCGATTACCGACGCGGCTCGACAGCTGGGGCGAACAGTGGACGCAGCAAGGCTTGGATCAGCCATCCGATGATGCATTCCACGATTCCGAACGGGGGAAAGATCACCACGTTCGGAATCGTGCAAACCCTCGTTCGGATTCCGAATCAGGCTTGAACGCTAACGTTTCCAGCACCGTTCGGAATCCGAACGCCGCCTGTACTGTATTAAAAGAAAGTAACTGTACAGTACCGCGCGCGACCTCAGCGGTGGATAACCTGCACTGGCCCACTTCGCTGCACCTGAGCCCAAGCGAACGTCAGGCCGTCACCGTGGTGCTGAACAAGCTCAAAACGGCGGATCAACAGGCGGTGCTTAACGAAGCGGGGGCACGCTGTGGGGCCGGCGGTATACGCAAGCCAGCGGCCTATTTGATGGGCTTGGCCCAGCGTGCACTGAAAGGCGACTTTCGTCCTTGGGCAAGTCAGGCCGAACCGTCACCCATGGCAGAGCCGCCCCCACCCGCCCCCTCACGGCCGTCTCGAAAAAAGGGCGAACCTGCATCAGCCCTCGCCCAGGCGTGCCTGAATGAGCTGCGCCAACTGCGTGCCAAACACAGTGGACGTCAGTAGATTTGATGCCAGTGGCATCAAATCCATAGAGTTCCAATCGACGGAAGTATCGGACCGTACCACGGAGCATTTTGGGGATTCCGGGACTCCATTTCGATAAGCGCAAACGTCAGGTATTTGCCATCTCTCAGCAAACCGAACAGACCGCATTCAGCTTTCTGGCTGTCCTTGATCCTCAACTGTCGCAACGTCCCGTCCAAGCCAATGCGAGGACAACACCATGGCCGATCACTATCAACTCAACCTGGGTTCATTGCGCAGCAGCATCACCTTGACCCTGCACACTCACCACGCCGCTCGTATCTGGCAAGGTCGAAACGCTCGTGAAGGTGTTCGCTCGATCATGGGCATGGCGGGTTACATCAGTGTCACCAACCTGATCAAACAAACCGCGGCCCACGACGACCCCTATGCCGACTGGGCCATTGTGCAATTGGAAGAAAAACTGATGCAGGCCAAAGCAGGGATGCAGGAACTGACCCAACAGTTGGATCGGATCAGGCAGGACCTGCCGCGCCAGATCGACATGAGCGACAACCTCAACATCCATCCCGTTACGTTGCCGCTGTACATCGGCAGTCAACTGGGTTTTCTGGCGGTCTACCTACTGACCGACTACGACATCCTGGTACGCCATACCCTATTGGCGCATCACACTGCCTTGATCGGCCGAAGGGACATGGAAGCCTGGATCGACGATGGGGCCCATCTGCTACGCAGCCTGTTCGGCCAGGCACAACGTTATCGACATGCCGGCGTTACACGCGATGATATGGCCGCAAATAATGCTCGCGCTCTAGCAGCCGTGGAGAAGTATGGGCTGCCCCCGATGGACATTCTCGAGGGTCATCGCCGTTCTCAGTTTGCGCCGCCGATCATTCGCCGCGGCGCTGCGGTAGTAGATGACGCTAATGCGTCGGCTGACGATGCGGGAGAGCCATTTGCGACAGTGGGCAACCCGGAGAACGAAGCATGAATCCTATGGACTCAGCTCATCCAACGTTTTCCGGCCCATTGACACAGGATGCCTATCGAAAACTCGAACACGCTGCCTCCCTAAAAGGCCTTTTAAAGCCATTTAAGGGTAAGGGGGAGTTGGAGCACCTGGCGCAGACGGCGAGGGAAATCGAGGCGCAGCTATGTCACCTGATGGAGGCTGTCGTGCAGCAAGACGGGCAGCCGCCGTACTCGCTACTGAAGATACGATTGGTTCTGCAGAACACCAGTGCGGGTAGCACCTTTTTGCGTTGGCGCACTCGTGATTTTGCTCGCATGGGTGTGGCGGTCTGGGAACGTCAGATCTCCAACATAGCGCTGCCGCAGATCGTACGAGAGGGATTACACCGTTTCGAATGCGAGCGCATTGCATTGAACCTGCAGATGAGTGTGGTGCATTCGCTTTACCGCCAGGCTACGACCTGCGCGATCAAAATGGCCAGTGCCGAACAGTTGCTGCGCCAGTTCACACCAGCAGTGGAGGTATCACGATGAGTACTTTTTTCGTCGGCGAAGGAAATATCGGCAGTGCGCCAGAGTTCCAAGAATTCCCGTCAGGCAATGACGAACCACGGCGTTTGCTACGGCTGAATGTGTATTTCGACAACCCCATTCCCCGCGAGGGAGGCTACGAAGATCGTGGTGGCTATTGGGCACCGGTTGAGATCTGGCACCGAGAGGCTGAACACTGGAGCAAGCTGTACCAGAAAGGCATGCGCGTGCTGGTCGAAGGTCGTACGGTGCGCGATGAGTGGGAAGACAGCGAAGACAATGCACGGGTGACCTTCAAGATAGAGGCCCGTCGAGTCGGCATCCTGCCTCACCGGGTGCACAGCGTGGTCATGCGGGAACGCTCCAGTGAACCGACGGCTGCTCAAAATACTGAGCAGGCCAGCTCGCCGACGTCGAACCCCAAGAAACACAGAGGGCAATCACCTAAGGCCTGAACGACTTCAGGCATAAAAATTGCTCCTTTGCGCGAAGTTCCTGGCCTGTCATTGCTCGCTGCCCGTGAAGCCACCACCCAATTAGGAACGCTCCAATAAGGTAGCAGCTTCAGCCCATTCAAGGCCGCCCTTACCGACTAATATGAGGAACCTACCATTCAGGTTTCTCATATCTTGCTCCTGCTACTTCGAACAACGCTGCTCCGAACTCAATCCGGAGTAGTTATATGCGCCTCTTCCTCTGCGAAAAACCTTCCCAGGGTCGTGACATCGCCAAGGTTCTCGGAGCCACTCGGCGTGGCGATGGCTGCCTGATCGGCCCCGAGACAACTGTCACATGGTGTATCGGCCACCTGCTGGAGACGGCCCCGCCTGAAGCCTACGGCATTCAGTACAAGAACTGGTCGTTGGATCATCTACCGATCATTCCGGCGCAGTGGCAAGCGAAGGTCAAACCCAAGACTGCCGCGCAGTTCAAAATCATCAAACGCCTGCTCAGCGAAGCCACCACCGTTGTCATCGCAACCGACGCCGACCGCGAAGGTGAGATGATTGCCCGCGAATTATTGGAGCTCTGCCAGTACCAAGGCTCTGTTCAGCGCCTCTGGCTGTCCGCACTCAACGAAGCATCGATTCGCAGGGCACTGACCTCGCTGAAGTCTGGTCAGGAGACCTTCCCGCTCTATCACTCGGCCCTCGCCCGCAGCCGTGCCGACTGGCTGATCGGCATGAACCTCAGTCGTTTATTTACCCTTCTTGGTCGGCGGGCAGGCTACGACGGCGTTTTGTCAGTGGGGCGCGTCCAGACACCCACCTTACGTCTGGTGGTCGATCGGGATCGTGCGATTGCCGGCTTCGTCCCGGTGCCTTACTGGAACGTTGAGGTACACCTATCGTCGATGGGCCAGCGATTAATCGCGTCGTGGTTACCGCCATGCTCAGGACGGGAAGAGTCGGGGCGCTGCCTACAACAAATGCTTGCCCATCACGCGGTACAAACAATCACCGACGAGAAGTCCGCCACGGTAATCTCGTTACATACTGAGCATTTCCGAGAACCGCCGCCCCTGCCCTTCGACCTAAGCACGTTGCAGGAAGTCTGCTCGCGTAAGCTGGGGCTCGGCGTCCAGGAAACCCTGAACATCGCCCAAGCCCTGTATGAAACCCACAAAGCCACCACCTACCCGCGCAGCGATTGCCGCTATTTGCCAGAGAATATGCTCAACGAGGCTCCCGCGGTACTCGACGCCTTGCTCAAAACGGATCCTGCACTCAGACCTGCATTCGAGGACCTCGATCAATCATTGCGCTCCCGCTCATGGAACAATGCCAAGGTCACTGCGCACCACGGCATCATCCCCACCACCGAACCGGAAAACCTGGTGCGGATGTCCGAACAAGAACGCCATGTCTACGAACTGATCCGTAGCCACTACCTAGCACAGTTTCTTCCGCATCATGAGTTTGATCGGACCCAGGTCGAACTGGCGTGTGGCGAAGAACGATTGACCGCTGTGGGCAAACTGATCTTGGTCCAGGGCTGGAAAAGCTTGCCCTCCGAAAACACCGAGGAGGATGAGCCCAGTTACAAATCCCAAGCCTTACCCATCTTGCAACAGGGCACGCAGTGCACAGTGGACTATGTCGAACTCAAGCCCCTGCGCACTGCAGCTCCCAAACCTCTCACCGAGGGCGATCTGATCAAGGCGATGAAAAACGTCGCCAAGCTTGTCAACGACCCACGCCTGAAACAGAAACTTCGGGAAACCACAGGTATCGGAACCGAAGCCACACGAGCCGGCATTATCAAAGGGCTAATTGATCGCGGTTATTTGCTGAAGAAAAAACGCGCCTTAACGGCCACGGCGGCGGCCCATACCCTGATCGAGGCGGTACCCTCTGCAGTCGCGGATCCTGGCCTGACTGCAATTTGGGAGCAGGCTCTTGACGAAATCGAAGCGGGACGCCTGACCTTGGATACATTTGTCACAAAGCAGGCGAAATGGATCGCGAAATTGGTCGAACATAGTGGTGCGCTCACCTTGTCGATAGCGGTCAAAGCCGGACCGGCCTGCCCCATTTGCAATGCCTCAATGATCAAGCGAAAGGGCAAATCTGGGCCGTACTGGTCATGCTCGCAGTACCCGAACTGCAAGGGAACTACTCCGATTCGAGAATAAACGCGGCGCCTATGACAGTTCGGTTGGGCTCAGGGGTGCTACGCACCTCAGTGCATCATCAGCGGCGCCTGATCCTGCTCCAAATCGATCAAAGGTTGTCCGACTTCACGGGCCAAGGCGATGCCTGTCGAAATCCATATCTGCCCCAGTTCGTTGAACGCTTTTAGGTGAGCGGGATCTGCGTTGAGCCAATTAACAAGGCTTTCGAAATGCTCGGGGTTATCCGGGCAATCATGAATCTTGATAAACAGCTCCAGTGTTCGATCCCAGATCAGATCCATGACGTCATCGCTTTCATCTTCCATGCTCAACCATTCCTCGACTTGGTCCTTTCAGACCGTTGTTCTTGCTAACCATCCTGGACTCTGATCCCGGGAAAAACAGAAACCATATCGCGACACTCAGCTGTTTCAGTCACTATGGCAACCCCATGAGTCGATACTCAACCCTTAAGGATGTTCATGTCAACGGGTCTTTGCTCAACCATTCGGGTTGAACTGGAGAACTCATCACTTGGCACATAAACATCCAACCCAAGCCCAAATCGGGCGCATGATCGCGAAACACCGAACCGAGCGTAATCTGACCCAGGAAGAGGTGGCTGAGCGCATGGGGATCGGCAGTGAAGCCATATCGCGCCTGGAGCGGGGGTTAGTGGAGCTATCAGTGGTCAAGCTGATGCAGTTAGCGGATATTTTCGACTGCCGAATGGATGAACTGCTGACAAAATCGAGTAATCGCCCCAATGACCAGGGTCAGATGATCGTGGGTCTCCTAAGCGGACTGAAGGAAAAAGACCGCGCCTTTGTCCTGGCAACCGTCGAACAATTGGCCGCGCATCTCGGCAGTAAGTAACATCTCTCATCGCACTCAATATGAGTGTCTTACGAGGGACCACTGACTTGACGTGAATCCTCCCTCTCTGCTGTAGTGTCTCCGTACCATCGCCAACGGCGACCCAAGACCGATTAGCTCCGCGCAGTTCGGTCAAACTCTTCGAGTTCGGAGCCTCCTATTCTGCGGAATTTAATTCCCGTTTTTTGCTCGACATGATTGTGGTGGCGGATGACCACTGTTGCCTCTACCCGGCAATAGCGGTCATCCGCTTCGGCGATCGTATTCAGTCCCGGAGCCCACCGGGGAAAAACAGGGCACCCTTTGTGCGCGGATGCGTGCCAGCGTATTCCGACCCAGGCCACGACAAGAGTCGGTTGGCGAATCATTGCGCAGTTAAATCAAGTTTTGCGAGGAGCTTGTCGACTGCGTAAGACCGCCAAAGGTGGCTTTTCTCTTCCTCGCCTGGCGCCCCGACAGGCCCACTCTTCATTTTTTTCCTTTTCTTAATTCCAGTGACTTCCATTGTATTCAGGCCTTAAAAAAACGGGTTGCAGCGTCTTGACGCCCCCCTGTGACAGGCCTATATAAAGGGCGTGGTTCGCTGTCGTTGACAGCCCAGCCTAGGTAGCTTGAACCTTCAAGGCTACGCCACGTTCGTGGTGGTTTACCCAAGTGCGATCAGCATTCGGAAGCTCGCGCGGTTACCGCTTCAGCGGTGATGAATGCCCACTACCCTAGGTCCGCAGACCACTACTGCGGATTCCCTTCTGCTGCATCGCTATTCCTCAGGCGCATCGTTCTGATTGTCAGCCGGCTTGCCGGTGCCGAGTCGTTCATTGCCCGACTTCACCTTACCCACCCTGACGGGGGCTCACTTCCCCATCAGGGACTGTGCGTCGCCGTTTTCCCTTGAAACAGGAGAACCACCATGGCCCACGCCAACAAATCCCAAGAAGCGACCACTTACTTCAATCTGCACACCGTCGGTATCGGCTACCTCAACCGTGTTCGTGAAGTGCAGGTCCGCCGCGGACAGCCATTCCTGGCCTGCGATATCGCCGCCCTGCACGGTGCCACCGATGCGGTGGAGTACACCCGCTTCGACTGCAAAGTCGCAGGGGGCGAAGCTGAACGCTTGATTCGTCTCTATATGGACGCCGTCAAGGCCGAGAAAAAGGTCTTACTGTCGTTCCGTATCGGCGACCTGTGGATCGATCCATTTCTCTACGAGAAAGGCGATAAACAAGGTCAACCAGGTGCCAGTCTTAAAGGTCGTCTGCTGTACATCGACTGGATCAAGGTCAACGGCGCGTACGAATACAAAGCGCCTGCCAGGCAGGAGGCAACAGCACCTGCTGAGCAAGCGCCCACCAGTGAACCTTCCCCACCATCGGCTGATGCCGAAGCAGAGGAGATCCACAACCCAACAGAGCCTCAGGTCGAGCCTGACTTTCCACCCACTCCACCCACTCCCCGCACTGCGGCCCGCCGTGATGCCTCCCGTACTGTTCAGTCCGCCTGAACAATCCACGATGTTTACATCAAGGCGCTCAATTGAGCGCCTTTTCTTCAATCAGCACAGGAGAACCGACATGGAATCCTTCTGGCTTTGCGACGACTGTCTGTTCGCGGCTGCTTATGAGGACTACAGCACGTTATCGCTCTACTACAGGACGGATGAAATCGAGAAACGCATCGCCGGCATCCACAGTGGACTCGTTCGGTTAATGCCCATCAGTGCCGACTTCGATCTCGAAACCGGCTGGGGAATAAGAACCTTTTCCCCATTGCCCTGCGACGGTTGCGGCTCACACCTGCACGGTCAACGCCACCGATTCACTCGACTGTAAACAACGCGTCATCGGCTAACGCCCGCGACTCTATATCCTCGGGGACACTACTCCCCTCGGGCGTGTGCCCCGGATTATTCCTTTCGGAGGTACCTCATGAACACTCAGCTCACCCTGATTGAAACCTCGGATTTCGAGGCTGATCGTATCGTCCACGAAAACCGGCTCATCGACGAAGCGCTGCATATTCTGGATCGCCGGCTGTTCGCCCGCGGCCCTAACCTGACGTCGCCTGGCGCCGTGGCCTCATATCTAAAACTGCATCTTGCGCAACAAGAGCAAGAAGTCTTCGGTGTGATTTTTCTCGATGCCAAGCACCGAGTGCTGGCGTTCGAAGTCCTCTTTCACGGCAGCATTGATGGCGCCAGCGTTTACCCCCGCCAAGTCGTCAAGCGTTCCCTAGCGCATAACGCTGCGGCCGCCATTTTTGTTCACAACCACCCTTCAGGTTGTACAGAACCCAGCCAGGCGGATCGCGTCTTGACCGAACGGTTGAAAGAGGCCTTGGCCTTGATCGAAGTGCGCGTACTGGATCACTTCATCGTGGGTGAAGGTCGTCCACTTTCCCTTGCCGAACATGGCTGGCTTTAACCCTCTCAGGCGTCTTCGGGCGCCTTGTTCATTTTCATTCTGGAGAACCCTCATGCCCCCCACACACCAAGCCCCGGCCCTGCTGACGACCACAACTCCATTTGCTCGCGGTTACGACAACCTTCATATCGAACGGCTGCTACTGATCACCTACGAAAACGACTGCCCTCCCTGCTTTCGACCCGTGCACGACTCACAAGCCCATCTGCCCGACAATGAGCTGCAACTGTTCGCCTGCGTGTTCAATGACGATTTCGCCTTGAATCAGCGAAGGCCAATCCATTTCGGATGATTTGGATGAACGCTGCCAGTCCACTGGGCTAGTACGCCAAGTAATCTACGCCGTGATGGGCGAAATGCTCAACGAGCGGCATCACCTCGGTGATCTGTACTCCCTGGAAGAGGCACAAGCCATGGTCCATCGCTTGAGCTTCGAAACGGGACACTACAGTCGAGCCTGGGAAATCAGTACCGCGCACCTTCCCGAAGAATCGATGCTTTATCTGGAGGAGTGGGTCAGTAACTTCGCTCTGCGGCAAACCGGCCTCTTGTTCGAGCTTTTTACGCTGCCAGATTGCTGCGGTATCGGTTGCAAACTGATCGGCACGCCGTGGACGGACGAGAACTTGCTGAACATTGAGGGCAATCGTTATTCGAGCTTGAGACAAGAACAACTCGACGCAGGCACACCGGAAGCCTTGCTCAACGTACTGTATCTGGCGGCATTAGCGGATGTGAGGTTGTTGATTTTCGACCCCGACGCTGCCGTCTTGGATGGGCTCGCCATTTATGACGAAATAGCAACGCGTTCAACTTAAACACGACCCGTCTTGAATCAACTTACTCACTGAATCGCTCCTTCACCTCATGTCAGGTTCTGCACTGAAACTGACATGAGGTTTTTTCCATGGAGCGTTTTTTCACGCCTGTCTGCCTGCTGGGTTTATTGAGCGCCTGCACGGCGCAGATCCCCACCCCATTGCCGACTAGTCCAGAGAATGCCGGTGGTTCCAATCGGGCCCAGCTTTCGAGGAGTACAGCCGATGAGAGTCATCCGACAGAGCTCCGCTATGGCCGCTATACGCTGGTCAGCACCGAGCCCACCACGGAACAACGTAATCTTCTCGCTCAAATCGTTGACGTGAGCATTCCGTCCAACCTGAATCCTTCGGTACAGGAAGCGATGTACTACGTGCTGCAACGCTCAGGTTATTCGCTCTGCCCTGCTGCCGAACCAGTAAAAATAATGTTTACCCGGCCTCTGCCCGCCGCCCATTACCGACTCGGCTCGATCTCACTACGCAACGCGCTACAAGTACTGGCTGGCCCCGCCTGGCAACTCACGACCGATGAGGTCAGCCGTTCGGTCTGCTTCGAACGGATAAAAAATGATGCTGCCGTCGTGCGGCTCGCACCCAGCGCGGCCCATCAGCCGGAGGCACGCCCATGAAAGCCACGACGTTTCAAACCCTCATTGTCGGCTCACTTTGCCTGGCGGTCTCCGGGCTGAGTGGTGGTTTGTATAACCAGTATCAACGCGTGACCGAGCTGGAAAATGCGAACGCCCAACGCCTACAGACCCTGGATACCCTGCGACGTGATTCAAGCACCCTCTTGGATGCACAGGAGAAGCTGCAGTACGCACTGAAAGACCTGAAGCAGATGGTCGATTCCGGTATGCAACAGGCCAATACCCTCGATCCGATGTTGGATCAATGGGCGCAGGAGATACAGGAACTGCGCGATGGTCTGGCAGCCCGTGCTACCGAAGCCGACATGATCGCGCTACGCGCACGACTTGAGCACGTCGAGCAGCAACTCCTGGACCTCAAGAGCCAGCCACCACTCCCACCACCGACGCCTTCCTCGGCCAAGCCGGTAAAAACCGCTCAGCCCAAGCCTGCCCCGCTCCTGCCGCCATTTTCAGTGTTGAGCGTCGAGTACCGCGGTGGCGAGCGCTTTCTGGCGGTCGCACCTCCTGACAGTCGCTCGCTCAATGATATCCAGTTGCTGCACAACGGCGAGCAGTTCGGCACATGGCAACTGAAGGTGCTGGAGCCGAACGCGGCTATCTTCGCGGTGACCGCTCACCCAGACCAGACCGTGCACCTCCCTTGAGAAGCGATCATGAACAGAGCTCCGCTGAGTCCCATCGTCTGTTTCGTTTCATTGCTGAGCACGGGCGCTGCGCTGGGCAACCCCGTCACGACACCGTCACGGACCCAGGACACGCAGTCTGCTCCGCTGGAGCGTTCGCACTCTGAACAGGCGGCAAGCTGGGGTCTGACGGAGCAGGAGTGGACACGCTTCGAACAGATCCAAGCCGGCCCGCGTGGTTACTGGAGCCCGAATCTCGATCCGCTGACTGCACTCGGCGTCGAAGCAGAGAACGACCAAGAGCGTCAGCGCTATGCCGAACTGCAGGTAGCGCTGGAAGCCAAACGTGCCGAGCGCGAGTTGGCTTACCAAAACGCCTACACCGCAGCTTGGGCCAAGCTGTTTCCTGGACTGTTGCCGATTCAGGGTATGGCATCCCCGCCCGCTGCTAGCTCACCGATAGAGCCGCGCCGTGCTCTGTTTGTCGAAGACCATTGCCCTGCGTGCACCGCTGAAGCGCAGCGTCTGCAAAGCAGTGATACAGCGTTCGATATCTACCTGGTGGGCAGCCAAGGTGAGGATGAACATGTCCGTGGCTGGGCGCGGCAAGCAGGCATTGATGCGAGCAAGGTCCAACACCGGCAAATCACCCTGAACCATGATCGCGGTCGCTGGTTCAGCCTGGGAGCCCCGAGACCGTTACCCGTCACATTTCAGCAGGTGAACGGACAATGGCAACGTCTCGATTGATTGCTATTGCGCTCCTGCTGATGGTGCACGCCGTCCGGGCAGACGAACTTCCGCCTCCGGCTTATCAACTGGCAGCGCATGACGCCAACGTCCCTTCCACGGTGTTGTTCGCGATTGCCCTGCAGGAGAGTGGCGCCCGCCTCCGTGGCCGACTGCTGCCCTGGCCCTGGACGCTGAATATTGCCGGTAGCCCTTACCGTTTCGCCAATCGTCAGACCGCCTGTCACGCCTTGCTTCAGGCGCTTGATCGGTATGACGCCAAGCGGGTCGATGCCGGGCTTGGGCAAATCAACCTGGGTTATCACGGACAGCATTTTTCCAGTCCCTGCGAAGCCTTCGAACCCTACCGCAATCTGGCCGTAACTGCCGCGCTGCTACAAGAGCATCACGCCGTCACCGGTGATTGGGTGTCAGCTGCTGGCCGATATCACCGCCCGGCAGGAGGAACTCCGGCCGCGCGTTACCGCGCCGGCTTTTCCCAACAACTCGAACGACTACAGGTTTCCTTTAAACAGGGCACACCACCATGAAGCGAATTCCCAGTGCGTATTACTTTGCCGTGCTCTTGGCTGCGCTCGCCCAGCCGGGACTGTCGTTTGCAGAAGTTCAGCCTGGCGGTTTCACCCGCCCCCAGTTTGAAGCTTCCAGGCCGCCAATAAACAACAAGATCCAGCCTGCTCGGGCCATACATGCAGACCTATCTGCATTTGCCGATGAAACCTGGATACTGCCCGTGCGCAGCTCTCACTTGAGCCCAGGCCAGATCACAATTCGCACCCTGGACATGCCAGGCTTGCAGCCATTTTTCCTTGTCGGGGAGGATCCCCAATCGTTGGCTTGGCTGCATCAGCGTGCGACTGAACTGCATGAAATGGGTGCAGCCGGACTCGCCGTCGAAGTGACCGATACTGAAGCCCTGGCCCAAATTCGAGCAGCCGCTCCGGGCATCACCATCCTGCCGGTCAACGGCAACGACATCGCCTCTCGCCTGAAAATTGAGCACTACCCTGTGTTAATCACAGCCACCTCACTGGAACAGTGAGTCTGGGTCATGGCAGAGCATGCGATGGAGTCCAAACTCCGGCCCGCAGTCGAGCTGTATACCGTGGCGATCTGCGTCGCCGCGGTGGTGTTATGCGTGTATTCGCCCTGGGCCGTGGCGCTATCACCCGAGATCGGTCTGATTGCGGCTCTGGCCTATGCCCTGTTCGGTTTGATCCGCCTCCGACAAGCCTGGGAGGTGTTGCGCTATCGGCGCAATATTCGCCGGCTGCCTCGCTACGAACTGACCAGCCGGCAGATTCCGGTGAGCCGCAAACGTCTGTTCATGGGCCGCGGCTTTCGCTGGACCCGCCTGCACACCCAGCGCTTGGTCGAGGCCCAGGATCCGGCGGTCGCCCACTACGTCGACCAACCGACCCGTTACCGCCTGGCACGTGGACTCGAACGTCGCCTAGAACATGCACCGTTTCCGCTCTCGACACTGGCCCGTGTCACGGCCTGGGACAGCGCCTTTAATCCGTTACGCCCTTTGCCTCCGGTAGGAGGCTCGCCACTGCTGCATGGGATCGAGCCAGATGAAACAGAGGTCAGCCTGCCGCTGGGCGAACGGGTGGGTCACACGCTGGTGCTTGGTACTACCCGTGTCGGCAAAACCCGGCTCGCGGAGGTGTACATCACCCAGGACATTCATCGTATCGAACACGAGGTCGTCATTGTCTTCGATCCGAAGGGCGATGCCGATTTGCTCAAACGCATGTACGTTGAAGCCAAACGCGCCGGTCGAGAAAAGGAATTCTATGTTTTCCATCTAGGCTGGCCGGAGATCTCCGCCCGCTACAACGCCGTGGGACGTTTCGGACGCATCTCGGAAGTGGCGTCGCGCATCGCTGGGCAGCTCAGTGGCGAAGGTAACTCGGCGGCGTTTCGCGAGTTCGCCTGGCGTTTCGTCAACATCATCGCCCGCGCCCTGATCGAGTTGGGCCGACGTCCGGACTATCTGCAAATCCAACGGCATGTGGTCAACATCGACGCATTGTTCATCGAGTACGCCCAGCAGTTTTTCGCCAAGACCGATCCGAAGGCTTGGGAAGTAATTGTCCAGCTTGAAGGCAAGCTCACCGAGAAGAACATTCCCCGGCACATGGTGGGACGCGAAAAGCGTGTGGTGGCCATCGAGCAGTACCTGGCAGTGAAAAGGGTATTTGATCCAGTAATGGACGGACTGCGTTCGGCGGTACGATATGACCGTACTTACTTCGACAAAATCGTGGCCTCGCTACTGCCGTTGCTGGAAAAACTCACCACCGGCAAGACAGCCCAACTGCTAGCCCCCAACTACACCGACTTGGATGACCCGCGGCCAATCTTCGACTGGATGCAGATCATCCGTAAACGCGGCATCGTCTACATCGGTCTGGATGCGCTGACCGACGCCGAGGTGGCCGCCGCTGTGGGCAATTCCATGTTCGCCGACTTGGTCTCGGTCGCGGGCCACATCTACAAACATGGTATAGACCACGGCCTGCCTCAGTCGGGTAGGAGCAGTGACAAGCTGCCAATCAACCTGCACGCCGATGAGTTTAACGAGTTGATGGGTGATGAGTTCATCCCGCTAATCAACAAGGGCGGCGGAGCGGGTATCCAGGTGACGGCTTATACTCAAACCCTTAGCGATATCGAGGCGCGCATCGGTAACCGCGCCAAGGCCGGCCAGGTGATTGGCAACTTCAATACCTTGCAGATGTTGCGCGTACGTGAGACCGCGACGGCAGAGCTACTCACCCAGCAGTTACCCAAGGTCAACGCACTGACCAAGACCCTTGTCTCGGGCGCTACAGACACCTCCGATCCTGAGGCCAACACAGACTTCACTTCGTCCTCGCAGGATCGCATCAGCAGCACCAGTGTGCCGCTGATCGAGCCAGCGCATATCGTCAGTTTGCCCAAGGGGCAGATGTTCTCCTTCCAGGCCGGCGGCCAGCTCTGGAAAGTCCGCATGCCGTTGCCAAAACCCTCTAACGACGATGCCATGCCAAAGGACCTGCTTGAGCTCACCCAGCGGATGCGGGCCACCTACAACGAGCAAGCGGGGCAATGGTGGAGCGCGAGCGGTGGCGGCCCAACAATTAACTTTGATCTGGATCAGGTGGGGTAGCCCGCCCCTGCTACAGGTTTTGACTCATCAGAAAATCCAGAAGGATCGTGACGACATCAACTCTGCAACGCGCAATGGAGTGAACAATGGCGACTTCCACCCAGAACACGCCGCCACAACCGATCCAGCATCCGGGATTGATCATCTCGGCGATCAGCCTAGTCCTGCGCATCGTCGGTTTGCTGATTGCCTCGTTGCTGCTCTCGATTCTGATTGAGTTTGCTGGTCTGCTGCTATTCTGGGGTGATCAGGGCTGGCGGCATAGTCAGGCCATGCTAACCAGTGAGTTAGGTTGGCTCAGCGAGAGCTTCAAATCTTCACTTCTCATCCAACAGCCTGGGCCAATGATTCTCCAGTGGCTGGATTTCCTCAATCGGTGGTTGTTGGTCAAGACTGGTTTTGTGGATTTTGCCCAGCAGGCGCGCGCGTCGAGCCAGAGTAACAGCTTCTGGGGCTGGACCAATCAGCTCTACGTGAGCATTGAGGATTTCGTGCTGGCGTCGGTGTATGTAACATTTACCTTCGTGGTGCGCCTGTTTATTCTGGTCTTGGCTACCCCCTTGTTTCTGCTCGCCACGCTCACCGGTTTTGTCGATGGATTAATGCGCCGCGACCTACGCAAATTTGGGGCTGGGCGGGAAAGCAGCTTTGTCTATCACAGGGCTAAGCGGGCAGTTATGCCGCTACTGGTCGTGCCCTGGATCATTTACCTATCCCTCCCCATCACGCTCAATCCAATGGCCGTTTTTATACCTTGCGCCGTATTGCTTGGCGCGGTCATGGCTATTACAGCAACAACATTTAAAAAATACATTTAAAACAATAAGCACCACTACTACTCAAGCGAAAAGCTCACATCACTTTTAGCTAAAGAGGCGGCAAACCTGGTCTAATACCACCTTTCATCTACCCCTTAATCTTAAAAAAAACCACAAATTAAAATACATCAATCTCGCTACACCTAACAGCCAAGAGCGGGATTTCATGTTACCCTCCCCAATTAATGATAGCGACGCAGTTGCTGCCTTACCTCCCGCAAGAAAAGAAATAATACAAAAGAGAAAATATTTCAAATTTTCATGCTCGTGCGCCAATTTAACTTTATCAACCAGCCTCCCCAGCCTGTCATACAACTTACCTACACGCTCCCTGTGATCAGGTAGCGGAATGTAATCCTTACGCCCAAACTCCTGACTATTTACCATTAAATGCGAAGGCGTTTCACGACACGCTCCATTTAAATCAGCACGAGAGCAAAAATATGTATTTATTCTAGCGATATCACTGGATTCTGGTAACGATTGCAACCAGGAGTCCCCATATCGTCTTAACTCAGGCTCATTCCCTACAATGTTAAATGAGAGTATTGAAAATACCTTTGCGGCGGATTTACAGAGCGCCTTTTCGTCCTTGGCAAACGAGGCATCAACCAGACAGTACTCTTTCAAATTCTGATAACGCCCTTTATAAAATTGCAAGTAATCCCCTAGCAGTTTATTCGTTTCCAACATTTGCTCCCGATCAGACTTCGCTTGAGAGTCAACAACCAAATACATGCACCCCACGAGACTTAACATGCACCACAAATGGTCATACCCGTGTTTGAACTTTGGACTTTTAAAGCAATTAGCCAGCATCAATACAGCCGACCACCCAAAACCGAAGGCGATCAGAAAATTTATTCCACTGCTCCAGAAACCGCCTATGTATCCTGCCCCCAAATGAAATTCTTCAGGTATGAGCAACCACCAACTCGGAGAAAACCCGATTAAGGATAAAACCCCAGGTAAAAATACGACTAATAGGCTCGCCAGACCAGGCCTACGCCCCAGGACGAATGCTCCCCTAACAAAAATCAAACTCATAAAAACAAAAGACATGAAAAACAACAAAGAGATTGCTTTCACACCAGCGACGGGACTGAGATTCAACAACGGGTATGGTATACCCGGCTCATATATATTATTAAAATAACCAAACCACCCTATCCCTTCAAGATTCTGCGCCACACCGTAAGAGGCGATGAAAGACACCCAATAATACGGTTTTATAAATACATAAAACCACTGCATCAAGCCACTCCCCAAAAAAGCCAGGCTCACGTTTAAAACTGAAAGGGTAGCCCCACCAGTTCGTCTTTCCCGTCAAAGCGGATGTAGGCCATACCAAACCAAAATACTCGACAAGGTCAATCGCCATTAAAAGCGATTGCCTCCGTCTCAGTTTACCTGCGGCTTTAGCTGGTCATTTTTACAATCCTGCATGTATGAATCCAGAGCCAATCGCCATGCCTAAAATCCACATCCCTCGCCCTCTGATTTCCATATTATTCGTATCGTCTAGTTGTGTCAGCGCGGCCCCCAGCCATGAACAAATTGCGATGGCCCAAATCAAAAATCAATTTGAAATTATTGAGCGTCTTGCGAATCGCGCGAGTTTAACAACTACACCCGATGCACAAGAGCGCTATCGGTTCGACTATCACCAGTTTATCCAAGACACCCAGCGAATTCGACGGGGTGTAGAGAGTTATCTATCCCCCTCTCGCGCTCAACCCCGTGATGCCAGTGAACTGGTCGGCGATTACCGCCTCGACACTCCGCCAGCGGAGCCTTTGCCATGAGCATGACTGACGCTCAAACCGCTGCGTTCCAAAACGCCTCCGGCTTCTCACCGCAAAGCAGTTCGACGCTCTGGCTGTCCTTGGTTCTCGTCCTGGCTTTGCTGTGGTGTGCCTGGGTGATGTGGACGGCTTACCGGGGTTGGGCCGCCGGCAGTTTGCGCTTTGGAGCCTTTGGCGGCAGCGCCGCGCGCGTCTTGCTCGCCCTGCTCGTACTGATGTTCTTCACCCTGTCCTAATCCAGGAGATCGTCGCCATGCTCAAGTGCCTTGCCCCCCTAAAAAACAATCTCCGTGATGGTGCAAGCCAGCGCTTGATCGGTCTGCTGCTAGTACTTGGTCCAAGCCTGGCTTTTGCCGAACTCCCGACCATGGAGGCTCCGTCACGTGGCGAAGGTTCCGGGCTGATCGAGACGATCAAAAACTACGCCTACGACGGCGGCATCCTGCTCGGTCTGCTAATCGCCCTGCTCGCGTTTCTTGGTGTGGCTTGGCATTCGTTGACCGTATACGCCGACGTGCAAAACCAGCGTAAGACCTGGAAGGATTTGGGGGCAGTGGTCGGCATCGGTGCCCTGCTGGTGGTGATTATTATCTGGTTCCTGACCAAGGCTGCCGCGATTCTGTGAGATTGACATGAACGACACTATCGAACGCCTTGCCGACGGCACCTTGGTCTTTCTGCCTGAGCGACTCAATCGTGATCCGGCCGTATTGCGCGGCTTGACCAATGATGAGATGTGGGTAGCACTCGGTACTGGCGCCGTCGTTGGCCTGATGCTGGGCGTTCCTCTGGCGATCGCCACCGCGTCCATTGCCGTGGCGCCCACCAGCATGATCGGGGGCATGGCGGTGGTGTTATTTGTCGGTGGCACGCTACTGCGTCGAGCCAAACGGGCCCGGCCAGAGACCTGGTTGTACCGCAAGCTCGAATGGATACTGGCCAGTCGTTCGCGCCTGGGTCGCGGGAGTTTAATCCTTCACTCCGGCGCCTGGACGGTTCGCCGTTCGCGTCGACCGCGCCCAGCCCTGTCCCGGTGGCAGTCATGAGCCGATTTCGGAACAAGGTGGATGCCCAACAGGCCCATATCTTCAGTTTACGTCTGGCAGTAATGATCCTTGCTCTGCTCTGTGTCGGACTCTGGTATGGCTGGCGTTCGGCACCGACCGATCTGACAGTGCATGTCCCCCCGGATCTGCGCTCGGGCAGCACGCGCAAGTGGTGGGACATCCCATCAGAAAATGTCTATGCCTTCGCCCTATACATCTTCGGTCAACTTAACCGCTGGCCTTCGGATGGCGAACAGGATTACCGCCGCGCTATCTACAGCTTGCAGTCCTACCTGACACCCGGCTGCAAGGCCTTCCTCGAGGGCGACTACGAGTACCGCAAGGCCGCCGGCGAGCTGCGCCAAAGGGTACGTGGCGTCTACGAAATACTGGGCCGAGGCTACAGCGAAGATCCCGAACTCAGAGTCAAGCAACTCGATCGCGATAGCTGGCTGGTCAAGCTCGACCTCAACGCCGATGAGTATTACGCCGCCGAACCGGTAAAACGGGTGGTGGTGCGATATCCATTACGCGTGGTGCGTTTCGACCTGGATCCCGAGCGCAACAAGTGGGGACTGGCGCTGGATTGTTATCAGGGTACTCCACAAAAAATCTCCCTGCCTGGAGGTGAGCCATGAAGCGGATGCCTACCCTGGGACTCACCGTCGCACTGTTGCTAGGGGGAGCTGCGGCACAGGCTGTCGAACTGATGCACTGGGAACGACTCCCCCTCGCGGTCCCACTGGTGATCAATCAAGAGCGGGTGGTCTTTGTCGACGAAGATGTTCGAGTCGGTGTGCCCTCAACTCTGACCGGCAAGCTGCGCGTGCAATCTACCGGCGGCACGCTGTACCTGCGCGCGTCAGAAGCCATTGCACCTACCCGATTACAACTGCAATCGGTCGCGACGGGCGAGATCATCCTATTGGACATTGCAGCCACGCCTGGCGACCAACCGCTGGAACCCGTGCGTATTATCAAGAATGCTCCGGTGCAGGCTACTGAGACTGAATCCAGCACCGCCCCTGTTCCAGAACGTACGCCGATCCCGGTCGCTTTGACGCGCTACGCCGCGCAAAGCCTGTACGCACCTCTACGCACCGTTGAGCCTCTGCCCGGCATACGGCGCGTCCCGTTCAAGTTGGGCGCTGAACTGCCGCCCCTGCTGCCGACAGAAAACGTGTCCAGCACACCCATCGCCGCCTGGCGACTCGGTGACTACTGGGTAACGGCGGTGAAATTGTGCAATCGTAGTTCAGAGACTGTGCAACTCGACCCGCGTCGGCTTCAGGCCAAGCTGTTCGCCGTGACATTCCAGCATGTTTTCCTTGGACCTGTTGGCAGCGCTGAAGACACCACGATCGTCTACCTTGTCACCCGCGGTGCCGGCCTTGAGCAAGCCGTGCTGTTGCCGCCCGTTGCGCGAGGTGCTGACGATGAAAGCTAATGCCTTGCTCAAATGGTTGGTACCGGCAGCGCTGCTGGCCGTGGTGGTTATCATCCTGAAAACCTGGGTCGCAGATGGCAGCAGTTCTTCTCCTGAGAAGCCGATTGATCAAGGCAATCTTCAGTTATCCGCCGAGCAAGCCAAGTCGCTCGGCATTGCTGGCGATACCCCACGCGATACGGTTGCCACCCTCGTCGGCCAGGTGAAGGCCATGCGCAGCGACATGCTCGGCTTGAAGAAACATAACGATTCGCTGCAGACGGAGAACAACCGCCTGCGCGAGCGGGAAAACAGCGTTGATTCGCGTATCCAGACCGCGCTTGGCAGCGTGACCCAGCAGGTCGACGAAGGCCGCCGACAAGCCAACGAGGCTCGACTTAAAGCGGAACAAGACAGTCGCCAAGCCCGTGGGCTGCTGACGCAATTGCAAGAACAGTTGTCGGGGCTAACCGGCAAAAGCAAAGAGATGCCGATCGGATTGGGGCTTGAGCCAGGCGACGGTGTTCAGTTCGAAGGGCAGCATTCTGCCGATGATGCGCTGCAGTGGATTGAGCCCTCGGATGCACCGTCCACCGGCACCCGAGACAAAACCAAGACCAAGACCTCCTCCGCACTAAGTCTGCCTACCGCCTTCGACTCATTGGAAGATTTGAAAGACAACGTTATTGATCGCAGCCAGAAGCCGCTAGGTGCAGTCACCAACAATAAGCGCGACCTGCCGCGACCCGTCGATCGTGCCGAAGGCGCGAAACCGGTCTACACCATTCCCGAAAACGCGACATTGATGGGCTCGGTCGCCATGACTGCACTGATCGGCCGAGTCCCGGTGGACGGTACAGTGAATGATCCCTACCCCTTTAAGGTGCTGGTCGGTCCGGAGAACCTGACAGCCAACGGCATCGACCTGCCGGACGTCGCAGGGGCCGTGATGAGTGGTACAGCCTCCGGCGACTGGACCCTGTCGTGCGTACGCGGACAGGTCGAGTCAATTACCTTTGTGTTTACCGACGGCAGTATTCGCACGGTCCCTCAGCCGAAGGCAGTCGCCAGCCGCAATGCCTCCACCGCCCAGAGCTCGAACACCGACAAGATCCGTGGCGGGCTCGGTTATCTGTCCGATCCGTATGGCATTCCTTGCATTGCTGGCGAGCGCCGCTCAAACGCTCAACAGTACCTCGGCAGCCAGAGTTTGATCACTGCCGCCGGCGCCGGTGTCGCCGCCTTGCTCGGGGATGAGCAGAACAACAGCAGCGTGATTAGTTCGGGCGGCAGTACGCTCGGGGTCACCAGCAGCGGCGGCAATAGCGCGCTGAAT
Source organism: Pseudomonas synxantha BG33R (assembly GCF_000263715.2). Taxonomy (NCBI): domain Bacteria; kingdom Pseudomonadati; phylum Pseudomonadota; class Gammaproteobacteria; order Pseudomonadales; family Pseudomonadaceae; genus Pseudomonas; species Pseudomonas synxantha. The sequence continues at coordinate 2,328,648 of NZ_CM001514.1, read as the reverse complement.
TCAATTCTAAGTGGTGGGGTCAGCGACATCCGTGAGTGGATCAACAAACTCTATGGCGAGACCTTTGCTGCCGTGTACGTGCCACCGTCCGCCCAAGTCGCGCTACACCTCGACCAGGAGATCACCATCGACTACGAGCCCAAGGGCCGGAGTGTTCGCCATGAAAAAGTCCACGTTTCTCTGCATGACCTGGATTAGCGTGTTTTCCTTGGTCCTGACAGGGTGTTCCACTGACAAGGAGACTCTGCTGCCCCATGGCGAGCAAACCATGCTGGACATCTGGAACGGTGCCGGGTCGCAAGGCACTCAGCAGCAACTGTTGGATGCTCGGCAGCAGTTACGCCGTCCGTTGGCTCAGGTGGATTTCTCCGATTCTCTCCAGGAACCGTACACGCGCACTGCGGCGAACGAGATCCGCAACCTGTTCCCTCGCCTGCCCAATCCCGATCTGGTGCTGTACGTGTATCCGCACCTGAGTGGTACCGAGCAGGCACCGATCCCAGGTTACTCGACCGTCTTCCCGCTCTACCAACGGGTGCAATACGCATTGCCGGGTGAACGTCAGGAAGACTTGTAATGCGTAGCGGCGATTCGGGTCACCGCACTGGCGCGTGGAAAGCCTGGCGCAACCCATTACGTCCTCGCGCCACGTTGGCCGATGACGCCGCACTCTATGCACACAACCCCAGCTTCACCGATCACCTGCCTTGGGTCGAATACCTCGACAACGAGCAGTGTTTTCTGCTGGATGACAATCGTTCGGTGGGCGCGGTGTTCGAGTTGCTACCCATCGGCACTGAAGGGCGCGAACCCGATTGGCTGATAGCCGCCCGCAATGCCCTCGAAGGCGCCCTGCAGGATAGCTTTGACGAACTGGATCAAGCGCCGTGGGTGGCGCAGTTTTTCTGCCAGGACGACAACGACTTCACCCCCTACCTGACGCGTCTCACCGATTATATTCAGGACAGCGCCCGAGGCACGATCTTCACCGAGGCATACTTGGAACTCACCCGCCGTCATCTGCAGGTCATCGCCAAGCCCGCCGGGCTGTTCGAGGATAAGGTGGTGGCACGCCTACGCTGGCGTGGCAATAACCGCCGGGTGCGCCTGGTGGTCTATCGCTGGCTTGAGTCTGGCGCCGACGAGACGGGACTCAGCCCTGTGCAATCCCTGCAGCAGGCTTGCGAACGTATTGCGGCTTCGTTGCAGGCGTGCGGCGTGCAATCGGCACGCGTTGATGGCCGCGGTTTGTATGCCTGGTTATTGCCCTGGTTCAATCCGGCGCCCAGGCTCACGGATGAAACGCCCGAGGGCTTTTACCAACGTGTTGCCTATCCGGAGCCTGCTGATGGCGAGTCGCTGGAATTACCCTTCGATCACGACTTCGCCGAACGGTTGTTCTTCAACGAACCGTGTTCGGATGTGCAACGGGGACTCTGGTACTTCGATGGGCAACCCCATCGGGTCATGGTGGTGGACAAACTGCGACGGGCACCGTCGATTGGTCAACTCACCGGAGAAACCCGTAAGGGTGATGCAACCAATGCCCTATTCGACCAGTTACCCGAAGGCACGGTGATGAGTCTGACCTTGGAGGTCAAGCCGCAGGATGTGCTCGAAGACCAGTTAAACCGATTGGCGCGCAAAGCCATCGGTGAAAACCTGGCCTCGACCCAGACCCGTCAGGATGTCGAAGAGGCTCGCGCGATCATCGGTCGCCAGCACAAGCTGTACCGCGGCACCCTGGCGTTCTATGTGCGCGGTCACGATGAACAGCAATTGCACCAGCGCTCGGTCAGCCTTGCCAACGCGCTATTGGTCGCGGGGCTGCAACCGGTACGTGAAGGCGATGAGGTCGCCGCCTGCAACAGCTACCTGCGTTGGTTGCCGATGGTTTACAACCCGGCCCGCGACACGCGCAACTGGTACACGCGGCTGATGTTCGCCCAGCACCTGGCGAACCTGGTTCCGGTGTGGGGACGCAGCACCGGCACCGGCAACCCCGGCATCACTCTATTCAATCGTGGTGGCTCACCGTTGACCTTTGATCCGTTGTCACGCCTAGACCGGGCCATGAACGGCCATCTGCTTTTGTTCGGGCCGACCGGCGCCGGTAAGTCGGCCACCCTGGTCACCCTGCTGATGCAGGTCATGGCGGTGTACCGCCCTCGCCTGTTTATTGTTGAGGCCGGTAACTCATTCGGCTTGCAGGGCGACTACTTCGCAACGCAGGGCCTGTCGGTCAATAAAGTCCAATTGAAACCTGACGCCTCGGTCAGTCTCTCCCCATTCGCCGATGCCTGGCGCCTGGTCGAGCAGCCGGATGAGGTGGCTAGTCTTTCGATCGATGAGCTGGACGATGAGGCGGTAGCCAGTCGCGAAGACCAGCGCGATGTGCTCGGCGAATTGGAAATCACCGCTCGCCTGATGATTACCGGCGGCGAGGCCAAGGAAGAGGCGCGCCTGAGTCGAGCTGATCGCAGCCTGATTCGCGAGTGCATTCTAGATGCGGCGCAGACCTGTGTCGCAGCGAACCGCCAGGTGCTGACCCGCGACGTGCGCGACGCGTTGCTGCGAGTCGCCGCCGACCCGCACTTACCAGAAAAACGTCGCGAGCGTGCCCAGGAAATGGGCGAGTCCATCGATCTGTTCTGTCAGGGTTTCGAGGGTGAACTGTTCAATCGCGAGGGCACGCCTTGGCCCGAGAGCGATGTGACCATCGTCGACCTGGCCACCTATGCTCGTGAAGGTTACGAAGCCCAGATGTCCATTAGCTACATCAGCCTGATGAACACCGTGAACAATCTCGCCGAGCGCGATCAGTACCTGGGCCGACCGATCATCATGGTCACCGACGAAGGCCATATCATCACCAAGAACCCGTTGCTGGCACCGTTCGTGGTCAAGGGCACGAAGATGTGGCGCAAGCTCGGCGCCTGGTTCTGGCTGGCCACACAAAATCTTGCCGACTTTCCCACGGCTGCACAGACGATGCTCAACATGATCGAATGGTGGATCTGTTTGAACATGCCGCCAGCGGAGATTGAAGACATCGCGCGGTTCAAGAAGCTTTCACCGGCGCAAAAAGCCTTGTTGCTCTCCGCCAGCAAGGAACCGGGTAAATTCACCGAAGGGGTTGTTCTGTCGAAGAAGCTCGAAACGCTGTTTCGGGCCGTGCCGCCCAGTCTTTATCTCGCCCTGGCCATGACGGAGCCCGAGGAAAAAGCCGAACGCTGGACACTGATGCAGAGCACCGGCTGCTCGGAATTGGAGGCGGCTTACCGGGTAGCTGAACGGATCGATAGGATGCGAGGAATTAAGTGAAACGGAGCTGATCCTAGGTTTCGATCAACCCGGCAGCAAATCCTTGAACACCTTCTCCACGTAGGCTTGCATGAACCAGTCAGGGATCTCATCAGCCCTGAATTCAAGGTCAATCCCGTCCGTTACTTCAGCAAGCAGCACCAGGTCCGAGCCCGAGTTATCAAAGATGTAGGCCCGGTTAGAGGCTGCAATGGCCGCTGGTAACAGGTACAGACAGCGACCGTAGCGCTGGACAATTTTTTCGGTCGGCACTGGATGCCCACCAGCTGCAACACGGTTCTTGACCCTATTGATATTGATATCCGGGTCTTCAGTGGCGACAAAATATAGGTAGGTGCGATATCCCGACGCTCTTGCCTTGAGCATAAAAGCGATTTTGTCCTCGCTAGACATCACCGTTTCGAAGGTGAACGACAATTGGGCTTCGAGGAGCTTGTGCCGGATGAAATCAGAGAGCACGGAAGCAAAATAGGAATTCATTGCCACGGTCTGAAAATTCAGGCCGTTGCTGCTGAAGTCTATTTTGGCCGCCTCTTCACCAAGCTGGGCCGACCGGATCAGGTGATGCGCCTTGATAAAACCGAGAACCTCATCACCTTCGGTTTCCAGCTGAAAATCGCTGAATTCCAGACGCCCGCCCTCTTTGGCAGCCTTTTCGATTTCATCCGGGTTGATATAGATGCCGATCAGGTGGGAAGGGACGGCACTCTTCATCGTGCTTTTGCCGGAACCGTTAGGACCGGCAAACATCCTCAGCCGAGGAACTGTCATGAGCAGCGACGCACCTTGATAATGCCGCCCACGGTCACTTTATGCTTGGGCTTGGCCACTCGAATAACCTTGTGCTTACCATCAGCAGTCGTCTCAACGAGCATGCCGTCCATGACTTCCATCACGCTGCGTCCGGCCGCCAGCGCGTTGATATAGGCCGTATTGATCGCACCTTCAGCCATGGCTGGAATTTTACCCTCCAGTCGGCTCACCAGATCATCACTCAACACTTGTTCGGCTTTCATATCGAGCTCCACGTTCTCAGAGCGTGCAGATATCTGCACTTACCAGAATCCTAGCTACGTAGTCTGTTTGTAACAGCACAACGCTACTTCCGTCAGACCTCCATTCTAGAGGAATGGTGTCTGGAACCATACCTTCCAGTAAAGTTTCGTCTACGAGCCATATCGTCAGGGTTGGAGCCGCACGACTAAGGGGAAACGCCTTGAAGCCGTTGTTGAACTCTCAATAAAAACCCTGCTTCAAAAGCATCCTGAGAGTCTCCTGCCGGAAAAGTCTTACGTGCCTGCGCCAATTCCCACCACAGCGGTACGTCACCAGGTGTATTGAGCCAGGCCTGGGCGCATTGCACGCCACGATCGATCATGGGCGCGTATTCACTGCCCCACGGCGTCAAAAGACTCGGGCAGCCGTCCGCAGCCGGAATTGAAACGTAATTTTCGTCCATAGACACCTTAGCTTTCGATTTAATTATTAATGCTGGGTCTGTCCCAAGCAGCATAGAAACAAAACTGGCACTTCGCTTAAGCATCAAAAAAGCGCCCGAATTAGAGCCATGTAGACTATATCCCGTGGATTGAGAGTCCCTCAAGGCGCAGTTTGCGCGCATGACTCAAGACTACGAACAGCTCCGTCTGCAACTGGCGGAAAATATCCGCTCGATGCGACGTGTGAAGAACCTTACCCAAGAGCAACTGGCGCTCATGGCCGAGGTGGATCGTACCTACGTGAGTCAAATCGAACGAGGGGTAGGCAACCCGTCGTTACTGGTCCTCTGCAAACTCGCCAACATTTTCGAGATCAAGACGGATCAGTTGCTCATCGAGTCTGACGCGCTTGCTCGTACGCTGAACGCTGAATGATCCTCTGCTGATCTAGAAAATCGTTGTAAACCGACGATCCTACGTTCGGTTTTCTCACTGACACCCCTCTCTCGATTATTGAACCTGTCTAGGCCATACACTCAGAGCCTGGATCATGTCTGCTGCCTGCCCGCACATTTCGCCCCAGAAGTTGCATCCTTTGGTGCTGAGCATTCTGCTGGCATCCGGGTCAAGCGTAGCGCTGGATACCGGCAACATTACCGCCTCCGTACTTTCTCCAGACTGCCTCGAGTACAGAGTCGTCGGCATCTGCTTTTGGTTGCTCTGCACCCCCTTCGGCTGCACGGTTAAAACCTCAACCAAGGTTCGTCACTTCATTCCTGAGCTGGTGGTCTCGAGCTATGCCACCACCGGTGCCAATCCTTGGACCGAGACGGCCACCCTATCCTCTCCTATCAGTGGTGCGGAAGGAGGCGGTAACCTGATCACGCCGAACACCCTGCGCGATAATCTGCCTCGTTTCAAAAACGTTGATGCCATCGGTCATCCAGGTGGCTGGGCCGCCACGCAACTGGCCTCGCAATCCGGCTACGCCTGCGCCAGCGGCGCCACTGCGTTCATGCCCTATTACCTGAGCACTTTGGACTCACTGGCCTGGCGTCATGGCATCCCGGAAAGCCTTTACCCCGAGTCGCTTGTGCCCGGGATCCGTGAAACCGGTCGTCAGCTCGCGAGCAACATGTGGGGCAACGTCTATCCCCGGCAAGGATTTTTGGTGCAACCCGACGACTTCAAAGCCGCTGCGGTGATGGCGCAGCGAGCGGGTGACGTCATTACCCGCAACTGGCAACCGCACGTGTATGTCCCGCTCACACCCGTACCACGCGATGGTTATTGGCCGCCTGGCCCAATCGTTGAAAACGACGCTTCGACCCACAAATGGCAATTGCTCTCTCCCGTGGTTCAACCCACATGTGCCATCTTCCCCAGCGATCCGGTGCAGAGCGCGGATGGAGGCTACGCCTGGTCGCTGTGGCGTCCTTATAGCTGCTGCAAGCGTGAGGGACAGACCTTCCTGTTCAGCATCGACTTCGAAGGTGGTGCTTCATGAGGCGGCTTCTTGCAGGACCATGGTTGGGCCCGATGAGTTTGTTGCTCTGCGGACTGCTCGCCGTGGCCACGCACGCCCACGCCGCCGAGGACGATTACCGTCTAGGCACTCAAGGCGAAGTGCTCGACGACCGGGTGATGTACACCATCGGTGGCGGCTCGGCAGCGGGCTCGCCGAGCTCGCTCTATCGCCCCAACGGGCTCGGTGTCGGCGGATCCTGGCAAGCGAACATGATGTGCGGAAACATGAGCCTCACCAACACCCTGCAAAACCAGTTTAACGGCGTCACCGAAGGGTTCCAGCAGATCATGGGCAGCATTGTGCAGAACGCGACCCAAGCAGTGATGTCGCTGCCGGCGTTGATCATCCAGCGTGCCAACCCGGGTCTCTATGAGTTGTTGAGCAACGGAGTGATGCAGGGGCGTATCGACTTCGACCGTTCTAAGCTGACCTGCCAGGCCATGGCTGAGAAGATGGCGGACAAGGTCGGTCAAGCCGGCTGGGGCGCATTGGCCAAGAACCAGGAAATGCAGGGCAACCTCGAACAAACCGGCGGTGATGCGGTGGCCGCGGTGAAAAACACCGAGGCCCGTAACGGCAACAATGGGGTGTCATGGGTCGGCGGGCAGAAGGCTGGAGGTAGCGGACAAACACCCATCCGGGCAACCTCCGATGTGGTGCGCGCGGGCTACAACCTGCTGCATAACCGGTCCGTGGATGACAGCGCCTCGATCAGTAGCAGTGATTGCCTGGGCGGCGCTATTTGCCAGGCATGGACCTCACCCCAAGAGGAATCCGAATGGGCTGTTCGAGTGTTGGGCGAGACCGAAGTCGCAACCTGCGACACCTGCGAGACTCTGCGGGCTACCGCTGGCAACGGACTGACGCCGCTGATCCAGGAGGCCTACGGTGACCATCTCAAGACCCTGCAAGGATTGCTGTCCGGATCTCTGCCGCCGAACCCTGACAATCTGGGCAAAGCCTCCAGCCCGATGCTGCCGGTGACCCGTGGTGTGATCGAAGCCCTGCGCGACGATCCTGATCAGGAACTCCTGGCGCGGCGCCTGGCCAGTGAGACGGCCCTGTCCAGCGTACTCGACAAAGCGCTCCTGCTATTACGCACGCTGCTGGCAGGCAGCCACGAACCTAACATCGCTTCCGCCGAACCGGCCCAAACGGCCTTGACGAAAAACCTCGACACGCTGGAGCGTGAAATACGCCTACTGCAGACTGAGCTGCAGGTCCGACAAATGTTGGCTACCAATACCGCCAGCCTTGCACTCGATCGACATGCCGGAGGTGCTGATGCGTCGCGTACCGTCGAGCAAGGCGACCCTGAACCTGGCCGACTCAACGACGCTGACGCCAGGCGCAAGTGAGCCATGAAACGCTCACTGCTATTCACTTTGCTTTCAAGTCTCTGGGTTGCAGCAGTGATGATCCTGACCGCCGCACTGCTCGCCTGGATCGGCCGCACTGCGCTGGGCAGTTTCGAGGTCTGGCAGCAAGCCTTGGAATCGATACGGCCTTATCTGCGGTTGTGGCGCGCCCTGCTCTACGGCGTCCTCTTTGCACTCTGGTGCGACCTGCTGAGGCGCTACCGACATCGACCACAGGACCGACTGCGCGTGAAACGCGCCGGGACATTCGGGCTCTTGCTCTTTACCTGCGTCGAGCTCACTCGATTGTGAGGTCACCACCATGCTCATGAGCACCAACAGCTACCTGGAGTTTTACCTCTCCCTGCTGGCATGGATCATCAACAACGGTATCTGGAACGTCCTGTCCGATACTGGCCTGTTCGCCGCCCCCTTTGGTGCAATCATCTTGCAAGAATGGTTGTCGGCCCGTCAGCAAGGCGCGGATGAAGGAAACAAAGGATTGCTCTCGGTACCTCGAATCGAGAACCGGCTTTGGCTGGCCTACATTATCGTATTGTTCGGCTGCGCGCCGGTCTTTCCGCTAAACCTCGCTTCAATGGCGTTCGACGATGCAGCGAGCCAACGCTGCGGTGTCAGCGTGGCCAAGCCAGCGGAAACCGCCTGGGGTACCACTTTCAACACCATCGGAGAACGCTCTGCCAATGTGCCAATCTGGTGGTTTCTGGTGCACGCCTTGAGTAAAGGAGTGACCGCAGCGGCCACCGCCTCCATTCCCTGCGCACCGGACATCCGACAGATGCGCATGGAGATCGACAGTTCTCGCATTGATAACCAAGTGTTGCTACAGGAAGTCGCCGATTTTACTCGCGACTGCTACGGCTATTCCCGCTCTCGGCTGTTCACCAATCGCCCGCAGTTGGACAAGGCACAAAGTCATGATGCGTCCTGGGTCGGCTCAAGCTATTTTCTCGACACTCCGGGCTACTACGACACCGATCGCTCACGGACACCGCGTGTCAGCTGGCCCTATGATGAAACCCGCGATGTTTCATTGCCACGGCTGGAGAATGGCGCAGGCTACCCCACTTGCAAACAGTGGTGGAGTGATAGCGGTATCGGGTTGCGAGCGCGCTTGATCGAGCAAGTCGATCCTTCGCTGCTGACCCAGCTGAAAGGCTGGTTGACTGGCCGCTCAAGCAACGAGATCGAGGATGCCACCCTGCGCGAACTGGTCAGCCCACGCCAACAATCGATGTCCATGTCGCCCGGACAGGTGTACCAGGACTATGGCTCCAGTGCTCGCGGTGGGTCGATCAATCAGGGGCTCAATAACCTGGCCACCAACACTGGGCTGGCCCTTGGCTCGTTCAGCAACTTCCCGGCAATGAATGCACTACGCGCTGCCCTGCCGATGGTGCAGGCTTTCCTGATCATGGGCGTCATCATCAGCCTGCCACTGATCCTACTCGTCAGTGCCTACCAGCTAAAAACCGTCATGACGGTCACGTTCACGCTGTTCACGCTGCACATGCTGACCTTCTGGTGGGAGTTAGGCCGCTGGGTCGACTCCAGCATGCTCGATACCTTGTACAACCAAGTGTCGGCGTCCAATCAGGTGCTGCTGTCGCTGCCCACATCCGGCTTTATGGACGGAACCGTCACGGCGCAGGTGATAGAGTATGTGATGGGGGCGATGTTCATCGTACTGCCGATGGTCTTTCTAGCCGCAATGAGCTGGGCTGGGTATAGCGTAGGTTCGGGTGTAGAAGGAATGCTCAGCCGGGGAACCCAGGCTGCGCAGACAGCGAGTTCTAACGGAACCTCTCAGTTGATGAGCGGAGCAAGAATGGTTTCAGGTAAATCGGGCTCAAAATAACCAGGGAGGCTACTTCAGTGAACCCCATTTATCGTACCGCTCAGGCCAAGACGCTCTGTGAATCGGATCATCGATATCATCAATATCTGGAGTGTCTGAATCTTGAACTGGGATAGCTGCTAATGCGACGAATGTGCATACCAGCAGAAACAACCAAAAGCTAACAAAAAGAAGTGCTCCGAACAGGGCCACCTGGGCAAGCAGAAAGATCCCGCGAACGAGTAAATTACCCGCAGGCAAACCTGCCGTCACTGCACGCTTGGCCACACGAGACTCAAACCCTTTCAACCTGCGATAACCACGTTTGGCGAACATACCGCATGCATATGCCCAGCGGTGTGCGCGGGAGATTTGAAGTGGCTGCTGAGCCGGCATGGTTGCGCCCTCTTCTGAGCGTGTTCCTGTGGAAATCGAGATTACAGACTACTACTGAAAATCGCCCATGCTTAACCGTTTATCAGCTTGCTCGGGCGAAAACTCTTCACTGGAAGACAGAAGACGCAGCTCGTGCACCTGTGCCTCTATGGCCGTTGACCCATCCATATAATCCAGCTACATAGAGGGTACGGATCGCTGTTATCGACAGCACCTTCCCAGGTAGCCAGAGCCTTCAAAGCTACGTCACTCCGGTGATGGCTCCCCCCAAGTGCGATTAGCGTTCGGTGGCTCGCACGGTCACGCTACACGGTGATGAACGTCTACTGCTCTCCCGAGCGTCTTTCGAGCTCGGCTCGTCCCAAACCCTTTTGTTTTTCTTCAACCCACCACGGGGAATTCTTTCCCCTATGGGACAGGTTTCTTCGCGCTACCAACGGAGGCACACCATGTCCGACTCACTCACAAGCGAAGCACTGAACACCCTGCGCTTGCCCGTTGTGTTCACTCCAGACGCGTGGCAACACGCAGTATTGCTCGATGGTTCAAGTCATCCTGAAAAGCTGCAGCTCGATAGGCTGAGCAACGTCGTACGCGCAGCCTTCAAAGCTCACCTGGCCGATCCAAACACACCCTACGTGGTGTTCGAGGTAGCCAAGTTCGGCTCAGCGAGTGATGCAGATCATGAGCCATTACTGCGACTGAGCCTCAGCCTGCTTCAGGCATCAGACCAACCTAACGCCTTGCTGATAGCGCTTGCGGAAGAGCAGCAACGCTAAACGCAAACGGCCATACCCGGCCACCGATCCAACTCAGGCTATACGCAGTCCTGCACCAATCCAATCAACACCCACCAGGGAACCCTCCCCGACGGGCAAGGCGTTCCTCCGCTTTCTCTCGAGGAAAATGCCATGCGTAATATCTACCAAGACGTGACTGACAAAATTGTTGCCGCGTTAGACCAAGGCGTAGCGCCCTGGATCAAACCCTGGTCCTCAAATGGCTCAACTGACGTCGCTCATCACCAGCCCTATCCCATCAACGCCATCACGCAGCGCCCCTATTCGGGCATCAATTTACCGTTGCTCTGGGCCGAGGCCCGATTGCAGGGGTTCACTCAAGACCGTTGGCTAACCTTCAACCAAGCCAAAAAAGCCGGCGGGCACATCCGGAAGGGTGAGCACAGCACCCTGGCAGTGCTCTACAAACCGATGGAACACGAGGAACAGACCGAATCAGGCCAACCCGTACTTGATGAGAACGGTCAGCCCAAGGTCGCTCACTTTGGCATTCTCAGGACGCATCTTCTGTTCAACATCGAGCAAACGGAAGGGCTCGAAACGCTCAACGAAACCGTGCTCGAGACGGAGCCGAGCGATCCCTTCCTCCCCAACGGCGCTGCGGAAAATCTGCTGTTAAGTTCGGGTGCACAGATCGTTCATCGATCTGCCGACGAAGCCTTTTACCACCCGATCAGGGATCTCATCCAACTGCCGACAAAAGCACAATTTCACGATGAAGGTGGGTACTACGCCACCGCACTGCATGAGCTGACGCACTGGACCGGGCATCACGCTCGGTTACAGCGCGAAGGCGTGACGTCAGCCTGTCCCTACGGCTCACCAGGCTACGCGTTTGAAGAGTTGATCGCCGAAATGGGCGCTGCGTTTTTATGTGCCTATACCGGCATACAGGGAGAGCTTCGGCACGAGGGCTACATCGACTCCTGGCTCGGCCTGCTCAAGGCTGACAAACGTGCGATCTTCCGCGCAAGTGGCCACGCCCGCAGCGCCTCGGAGTATGTACTCAACCTGGAGCAGCAACTGAAGCAGGCGGTCTTGGATGACTCGCCTTGCATGAACGATGGAGCTTGATCGTTATCTCACCACTGCAAACGCTTCACAGGGCCCAACGCGAGTTGAGCCCTTTTTATGCTCAGAAGAAAGGCTCCATGCCGCGGGACCCTGACGCAAAGAACAAGAGAGGCGCGCACACCAGCAGCTTGTCATTCCGTATCCAGGTTCTGCGCCAGAAAATCCACTAGTTCGAGGGGACTCCGGCTGTCGATCACCTTGTAGATCAGATCGCGCTTACTGCGCGGCAACTTCTTGACCACGCTCTTCGCCGAGGCTCTGACGGCTTCGTCTGTCCCATGGATACGTGCCGCAAGCAGCAGCACCAGCGTGGCGTCAGTCAGATTCATGGCAAACCCCGAGAAAATTCGCACCGCAGTGTACCGACTCTTTTCTTTTCCGTACTAGCCCCCAAAAAAATGATGCCTAGGAGTATCCATATTCCGATTGCCGCACAAAGGGACACGAGCCAAAAGGACGGGTAAGGGTTGGAAGGGAATGGGCACTCAAGGGTAAGAGCGCTATCCGAAAAGGCTAAAAGGCCAATGACCCAGCCACTTCCCGGAGGTCACGATGCTCAGTCTGTTTCGCCACAAAAGGCAGAAGCCCCCTCCGCCACCGACCGTCAACGTCGCCGAAGGTTACCTGTCCATCGAGTCAGCCCATACCCTCTTAGCAGTGGAGCACCGCCGTCAGTTGCTCGATCGCATCTGGCAATACACCGCCCTCTCCCACGTCCAATTCACCCAGCTCTACTTAAATCCGATCCATCGCTACGCCGAACAGGTCCAGCAACTCCCGGCCAGCGAGACGCACCACCATGCGTATCTCGGTGGCATGCTCGACCATGGCCTGGAGCTGGTCGCTTGCAGTTTGAAACTACGTCAGTCGTATCTACTGCCCACCGGCGCCGCGCCTGAAGAACAAGCTGCCCAGACCGATGCCTGGTCGGCTGGAATCGCTTATGGCGCCCTGCTGCATGACATCGGCAAGATCGCCGTGGACGTGCTGGTCGAACGCCAGGATGGCCGTGTTTGGCATCCTTGGCAGGGCTCCCTGGATCAGCCCTACCGTTTTCGTTACATCAAGGGTCGTGACTACCACCTGCACGGTGCCGCCGCTGGCTTACTCTACACCCAGATTCTGGACCGCCCGATCTTAGACTGGCTCAGTGGATTTCCTCAACTCTGGGCCAGCCTGCTGTATGTCCTGGCCGGCCAGTACGAACGTGCCGGCGTGCTCGGTGAGTTGGTCATTCAAGCCGACCGCGTCTCCACAGCACAAAACATCGGGGGCAACCCAAACAAGGCGCTACAAGCGCCGATTCATTCGTTGCAACACCATTTGATCAGCGGACTGCGTCATCTGGTTCAACACGAGCTGAAACTCAACCAGCCGGGTGCCGCGGCATGGCTGACCCAGGACGCACTGTGGCTGGTCAGTAAGACGGTCACGGACAAGCTGCGAGCCTATTTGCTGTCGCAATCGATTGAGGGCATTCCTTCATCCAACCTCGCGGTGTTCGACGAGCTGCAATCGCATGGATTGGTTGAGTCTACGCCGGAAGGCAAAGCCATCTGGACTGCGCTAGTGGTTCAGGGAAATTGGCAGCAGAGTTTCACCTTTCTGCGCCTTCAACCCGCACTGATTTGGGGGAACGAAGACCGGCCCGAGGCTTTCAGTGGAACGGTGAGCATTGCAGCCCATGACCACTCAACTGACACCCAGATACCAACACCAGTGCCTGAGGCAGCCAGTGCAGGATCAGCTCAAAGCCAACCGCAGCCGGATCCCATGGTACTAGAGGATGTCGATTACCTCGGCACGCTGCTGGACATGTTCGAATTGATAGACCCTGAGACCAGCAATGCGCCGGCAGAAAGTACTCTCGAAACCTCAACGCCTCCATCGGATAAGCCAGGCCAGGCATTCCTGAATTGGGTCAAGGAAGGCATCCTGAGCCATAAGTTGATCATCAATGACAGCAAGGCCAAAATCCACACGGTGAGTGGCAGCGTATTTCTGGTCACGCCTGGTCTCTTCCAACGTTATGTCCAGGAGTTTCCTGGCATCGCCAAGAGGGTCGATCAAGAGATTAACGAATGGCGTTGGGTACAGAAGCAGTTCGAGAAACTGAAGGTCCACAGGAAGCGAGACAACGGCCTGAACATCTGGGCATGCCAAGTGCAGGGCCCTAGGAAGAGAACCACCTTGAAGGGGTACTTGATTGAGGATCCGAAGCAATTTTTTGAATTGATACCACCCGATAACCCTTTTCTTAAAATCGAAACAGATTAATTTCCGTGGTGCTCAATGGCTGTCATTAATCCCTTTGTTTTCTCGACCTGCATAATTTCAATACCTGTTTGACCCTACGGGTAAAAACCAGTACGTCCCTCGTCCCCTGCATCTCCAACAAACTCAATAGGTTTAAGCAATTCACGCGCGATCTGCTTCAGATCCTGATTTTCAAGAATGATGATCTGGCCCGGGCCGGACCAATTTGCAAGCCAGCTATAGAAGCGGTCAGTTACCGTGAGGACTGCAACATCTCGCTGCTCCTTACTTTTGGGGTCTGCATAAGACTTTAAAGGCGAGTCAATGACGACGAATCCGAGATGCGGGTACCCCTTTTCTATAGCATGAGCCATTACGGCAACGGTTAGCGCTGCCAAGAAAATGGATCGTTTACCTGCACCAAAATCAAGGCGTGCACGACCGTTAATGGTGAGGTCGCATACATTCGCATCTAGCAATACAGAATCGATCAGTTCAAAACCCCAGGCATGCAAATACTCCTTTGCAAGCGAAGCTACATCTCTGGCGGCATCGCCGACATTACGCTCGAGACGCGTTTGCTTGCCGCCTTTGAATTTTGACAGGCGTTCAATTTCGGCGACTAGGTGGCTTTCCTCTTCGAATCTAGCTAGATACTCAGAAAGTTCACTGCGACGTAAGGCTAGAGACTTAGGATCCCCGCTGAACTCCTGATGCGTTGATGCTGAACGTTTACGCTCTTCTTGTTCCAACTGTTTAAGGCTTTCGCTCCACTCTCGGCTTTGGGCATCAATCTCCGAAACGCGTTGGAGCTCCCGTTTCAGGGCATCAGCCAATCCGTGACGTAAAACAGAGATCTTTTCCAGCTCCACCTTCAGGGCTCGTCTGTAGAGATCTTGATTGCCTTGAATAAGCTGTCGTTGATCGGTTTGCACTCCAGGCGGAGCGCAGCACAAGGGGCATGGCACCTCAGTTAGCGCTTGAAACATAGACACACCCTCCCAGGTTGCGCCTAGCCGCTCACTATCACTACGATACTTTTCATCGAGCAACTCAAAACGGTCGGCCATGGCTCGACTGTGCTCACGTTTGGATCGAGCATCGATCAGTTGTCTTTCGACACGATAAATCTGCTCACGAACATCACGCAGATGCGACGCCCGCTCATCATAACGTTGTGTCATGGCACCTAAAACGCTATCTACCCTTTCAAGAGCATCGACTATCTCGTCACGGCTCTGATCGGATGGCAGTTCCGATCGCACTCGTTTTAGGCTTTCTTCCGCTCCTAATACTTTCCCAACAATCTGTTGTTTTTCCGCATTTGACTTGGTCAGCTCAATCGCAGCGTCATCGCTGCCAGTGATGAACATGTGGAATGCTGCAATACGCTGAGTCGCCGATACCACCTGGCCACTAGTCGGGTCTTCACTGATCATGTTCGGCTGCGATAGAAGAAACCAGTGACGTAAATCCCCGCCCGTTACAAATCCCTTTTTTGCACGAGATCGAAGTAAAAGCTTGCCAGCAGCACCCGACATTTTTACAAGAAAATCACCTATGTCTTCTTCAAGCTCCTCACGAGCATGCGCACCGTCCACCGCTAATGTAAGTGAGCTCAGCCTTGTCTCCCCTCCAGCTAATGCGCGGCGAATTTCATACAACTGCCCATCACCGTCCAGCTGCAAGGTAAGGGTGTCGTATCCGGTTGCCTGAGGGATTTTCTTGGGGTTTTTCTCGCCACCAAGGAGTACCCATAAACAGTCGCGAATGTAGGACTTACCCGTGTCGCTTGGCCCGCGAACGAGTGTTGCTGGAAACTTAAAATCAATGAGCGCGTCTGGCTTTCCCGGTCCGGATGCCTTCAGCTGAATAAGCGCGACAGCCATGTCTACAATAGCCTCCTTACGGTATCAAGTTCGGCACCCCACAGGTGCCCTTTTTCAGCGAACTCACTCTGCAACGCGCTTGACTCTTTTGCTCCGAATCGAGTTGCAACCCATCTGCATCTAGTCTCGAGCTCTCGCCAGTACTTTGATGATAGGGAGCCAACCATCGTGAAGCTGCTTGGCCCAGCCACATAGGTCATACCTCGATCATCCAGTACAACATCGACCAAGCCACGTGTGCTCATCAGGTACAAACCCTGCTCGATTCGCTCACGTCTGCTGAACAACTCGGCGTTACGAAAGGGTACTGGAGTATGAAGACTATTGGGCCCTCCGACGTCGCTCGAGTACACAATTGCATAATCCAATAACACCAATTTTTGAAGATCAGCGCCTTCAGGTCGAAGCGCTGACAGCAGGTAAACCATCCTTAGCCCGAGTTCAAAAGGGGTATTGAACAGTTCGGGTTGCTTCCTTGATTTTATCGAACCCATTTTAAGTGCTTGTCATTAACTAGGTGATGGCATGTGCCCGGCAAATCTCCGCCCCGAAGTCGAGGATGCAGAGCACTATCTGTGAGAGCGACGCTACTAACTGCACCTATGGCTGCATCATGGCGCTCCATCCCCGTTTTTAAACTTGGGCTGTACACCTTTAGCTTGATCCCTTTTCTAACCATATCGAGAAGTTTTGCGAACTCGTCCTCAAGGTAAATATCGCGGCTAAACCGTTTTAGCCCTTCCGCAGAGTAAAAAGCCTCGCGAGCAGCAGCAAAATGGTCGTTGTAAATTTCTGAGTCGAGAACATCCTTCAATGCTATTGGCGTACCATCGAGCTCACCATACACATTAAGGAGCTCAGTCACATACACCATCTCGTATGCTTGAGCTTCATTCGGCACTTCGGGATCGTCACCGCGCTCAGGCTCGATGCCGAATAGCTTGTAGTGGGCGGAGGAATCTTGCTCGTGCCATGCGAGGAGGTCATGAACCAAGTACTCTTCGAAACGGCTGAAATCGAACGCGATCACAAACGCCTCCATCTCTGGAGTCAACTTCGCCTTCTCAGGCCCTAGGCCTTGGGAACCCGACCTCCATGCGGCAAGAAATGTTTCGCGAAGTTTTTGAGGGTCAGCCAGCAAATCATGAAGATCAGGCCCTGCATTAAGAGGGGCACAAAAATAATACTTACGAGGAACCGGGTAACTTTTCGACAGTAAATGACCAATAAATTTAGCTATTTCCGGGAAGGCATCACTGGGCGTCAATCGGTCTTTATAGTGTTTCGCTTGAAAAAGGTCCCAACCATCAGCCACAAGCGCACCCTGGAAGCGCGCTTCCACATCCCGCCCTTTATCATTGGCATTGCCCAGCCGCTTAACCTGAAAATACCTTCCGCCATGCCGGCAAGCATCCTCGATAAAAAGCTCCCATTCTTTATCCGATATATGCATCAGATACACAGAGGGGGGGATTGCTCCGCGCTTGACGACAAGTTGATTTGGGGCCGGTTTCTTGGGCATGAGGAGCTTCGGCAATATTCTATTTCGGCGTTGCGGCCACGTTGCGGGCATGCAACAGACTTGTGCTACCACTATGCCATATTGCCATTCAATGAAACACATCGAGCTTGCTTGAGTGGAGCCGATTGCCAAAGCCCTCCTTAGCTCACGCCGCTTAGAACTAGAAAACCCCGAAAACCGCCACGTGAACGCATTACCCCATAACTGTCGGTACTCGGTACCGCGGACCAGCTTGTGAATCACCTGCATGTTCGGTTGCAGTGAGGACTAAAGGCTACATTTGGTAGTTAGCATCCTGTCGCGACCGGTAGCTCGGCCACAAGCGGGCTCCCACCTGTAGCACTGACAGGTGTAGATCAGCAGAGACAAGGCGGTGCCCCCATTAGACTCCCTTAGACGTCGAAGCCAACTAGATCCAGAATATCCGTGGGAGTAAATGTGGGAGTATTTTTTCAGACATGAAAAAGCCCAACCGGTGATGATTGGGCTAAGTCATTGAAAAATATGGTCGGGACGGAGTGATTCGAACACTCGACCCCTAGCACCCCATACGAGGGGTAGCTGAATTCCATGTTTATCCGCCAGCCGTATCTGCCGAACGCATAAAAACCCGGCACGAGACCGGGTGATTACCCGCCCCTCAAAAACTCAGCCCCCAAATGAGAGGGATGGAGGGCTGACAAGAGAGTGCGGGAGCGGGATATTGCCAAATGGCGTCTTCCTGCGCAATAGAATCCTCTAGCCGACCAGCTCCGAAACGTCAGGCGACTTGCGTAGTCCACACATTCAAGAGTAGCTCTAGATGGGCCCAAGAAAGCAGCGACATTCGTTATCACCGCACGAGACAGCACTTCAGCTTGAGCCAAGGGCGCTACAAACGATTCGTACAGCCACGTCGAAATTCTCCAGAGTGAGCGCATCGATCGGCGAACGGCCCTTAAATCGCTCATGAGGCTCACAGACCGTCCGATAAAGCCTCCATGCATCGACATCCGGAAACAGCGCTAACGCAGCAAG
The DNA here is from genome assembly GCF_000263715.2 of Pseudomonas synxantha BG33R. NCBI lineage: Bacteria > Pseudomonadati > Pseudomonadota > Gammaproteobacteria > Pseudomonadales > Pseudomonadaceae > Pseudomonas > Pseudomonas synxantha. The sequence goes on along the minus strand of NZ_CM001514.1, from coordinate 2,310,187 downwards.
CACCAACTTGTGCCGCAATGGATCAAGCTGCCAATCCGGAATGCGCTGACCACGATTCCCCAGGCTAAGGGACAGCAGACGCCGAGCCTTAATGTCACGGTTGATCTGATCTCGGGATTTGCCAGCCAATTTAGCAAAAACCAATAATGGCAAATTACTTGCGGCCTCATAGATGGCAAGCATCTCGGCGCGTTCGCGCTGGATGTCAGACACATGAGATTGATGCAGTTTTTCACTCGGCACCAAAAGCGGTACGACAGGCGACTGGTGCGACGCGATAAGAGCTGGTTCGTTGCTAACTGAAGCCTTGGGCACCGAGACAATTGTCGTTGGAAAGGTGCCGCTGAACTGAACGGAATTTGCGCTCGCGTTTTCGAGCGATGGCAACGAAGCGGCGCCCTCCAATCGGATGGTAAGCGGAGAGCTTGCTGCCTTTAAATGGCCCTGCCCCCAAAGGTCCAGACGGTTCGCCCAATCCTGCATCATGGTCCGACGCTGCTCGACATATTCAGCATGATTGTAGGCCGCACTAACCTTATCCGGATCAGCATGAGAAAGCTGAGCGTCCACCCATACCTTTGGATATCCAATCTCGTTCAGCGCCGTCGAGATCGTTGCCCTCATCCCGTGACCAGTAAGTTGATCGGCATACCCCATCCGACGTAACGCGCCATTCAGCGTATTCTCGCTGATGCGTTTGCTTAGATCGCTTCGATGCGCAAATAGGTAGCGCTGTGCGGGGACAACTTGGTCCAGCATGTGGCGCACGATCTCCAGCGCCTGAACCGACAGCGGCACGATATAAGGCGGTACATTTTGGGTCTGCTTACCTGGCTTCCGCATCGCTAGCTGGAGTTGTTTCACCATTTCCGCCGGTATGACCCACAAGCGCTTCTCCAGATCGAACTGGTCGGGTGTTGCCAAGCGCAATTCGCCCGTGCGGACACCGGCCAGCAACAACAACCGAAGGCCAAGCCGAGTTTGGTCGGCACCGCCGTAGTTTCGAAGCGCAGCCATCAACCCCGGGAGCTCGTCCATGCGGAGAAACGGATTGTGCGTCACGGGAGGTTTGGGAAGTGCGACCACATCAAGGTCCGAAGCCGGGTTGTATTCCAGCCCCTCGATTTTCACCAGCGCATAGCGGAACAATTGGTTGAACCAGGTCCGGCATTTTTCGGCGGTCGTTAAGGCCTTGCGCTGTTCGATCCTGCTTAATAAATCCAGCAGATCGTGACGATTGATATCGTAGACGGACCGCCCGCCCAGAGTGGGCAGGACGTCTTTATTGAAGATTCGCAAGATTTGCGAGAGCGTACTCTGGCGGCCCTCCTTCAGGCTTAGCCTGCGGAACTCCACCCACTGATTGAACACGGCCTCGAAGGTGTGCTCTGCCGCAAAACGAACAGCACGACGCTGCTGTTTACGGTGCTCATAGGGATTGATGCCTTGGGCGACCAAGGCGCGCGCCTCATCACGTCGCGCACGGGCTTCTTTGAGGCTGATTTGCGGATAACTACCCAGAGACATGCGCTTCTGCACGCCCGCCCAGTAGTATCTGAAACGCCAGATTTTTCCGCCGCGGGCGGTCACGTTGAGCGCCAGCCCATCCGTGTCGCCTATCGTATAGTCATTGCCGGTGATTCGGGCTTGCCGAACGGTCGTATCCGAGAGTGCCATAGCGAGCTCCTGAACAGAGTCAGGGCCAGATGCTCGTCTCGCTATCCAAGCTGCTCCAGCAAAAAACCGATTCAGTGTACATCCAAATTCAAGATCCTCATTCGGGACTTAAATCGGGACTTAAAAGCACTGGATGGAGCTGGACTTCAGTGGTTCCCGCTGGAACGAAAAAAGGGCCTAAAGGCCCTTTTTTCAATCACTTACAGAATTCAGTGGAACTCTGTAGTGCAATATTTGGAGCGGGAAACGAGACTCGAACTCGCGACCCCGACCTTGGCAAGGTCGTGCTCTACCAACTGAGCTATTCCCGCTTGGTGATGCGCATTCTATAGGATCCTCAGCACCCGTCAACCCCTTGATTCAAAAAAGTTTTATTTCTTTTCAACGGTGGTTCGCAGATGGGGCCAGGCCGCACGCAGATATTGCAGCATGGACCACAGGGTCAGGCCAGCGGCAACGAGCAGCAAGGCGTAGCCGGTAAGCACCCAGAACGAGAAGTCCGACGGGTTGGCCAGCAGGATGACCAGCGCGAGCATCTGCGCCGCGGTTTTCCATTTGCCCATGTTCGATACGGCGACGTGGGCGCGGGCGCCGATTTCGGCCATCCATTCGCGCAGGGCCGAGACGACGATCTCGCGGCCGATGATGACGGCAGCCGGCAGGGTCAGCCACAGGTTGCCGTGTTCCTGCACCAGCAGCACCAGGGCGACGGCGACCATGAGTTTGTCGGCCACGGGGTCGAGGAACGCGCCGAACGGCGTGCTCTGTTCCAGGCGGCGGGCCAGGTAGCCGTCGAGCCAGTCGGTGGCGGCTGCGAAGGCAAATACCGAACTGGACGCGACGTAGCTCCATTCATACGGCAAATAGAACAACAAAATGAAAATCGGGATAAGCAGGACGCGTAGTACGGTGATCAGATTAGGGATATTCATCGGCACAACTGGCTACGAGGTGAGAAGGCATTCTATTCGCTGTGCAGATTGGCATAAATCAATTCAGCGAGCTTTTTACTGATACCGGGTGCTTTGGCTATTTCGTCAATGCTGGCACGGGAGAGCTCCTGCAAGCCACCAAAATGTTTAAGCAAGTCGCGACGCCGCGTCGGGCCAACCCCTGCCACCCCTTCCAGGGTTGAGGTTCGCCGGGTTTTGCCACGGCGCGCGCGGTGGCCGGTAATGGCGAAACGGTGGGCTTCGTCACGGATTTGTTGAATCAGGTGCAGCGCAGGCGAGTCGCCCTTCAACGTGAACTCATGGGCGGCATCATTCAAGTACAACGTCTCGAAACCGGCCTTGCGCGTGGTGCCCTTGGCGACGCCGAGCAGGATCAGGTCGGGCACGGCCAGCTCGTTGAGCACGTCTCGCGCCATGGACAGCTGGCCCTTGCCGCCGTCTACCAGCAGGATATCGGGCAGCTTGCCCTCCCCGTCCTTCAACTTGCTGAAACGCCGCGTGAGCGCCTGGTGCATCGCGGCGTAGTCATCGCCGGCGGTAACGCCTTCGATGTTGTAGCGCCGGTAGTCGGACTTGATCGGCCCTTCCGGCCCGAACACCACGCAGGAGGCCACCGTGGCCTCACCGCTGGAGTGGCTGATGTCGTAGCACTCCAGGCGCTGGGGCGGCTCGTCCAGGTTGAGGACTTCGGCCAGAGCGTCGAAGCGTGTGGCAACGTGCTGTCGATTGGCCAGGCGCGCGCTCAGGGCCTGTTCGGCGTTGGTCACGGCCAGTTGCTGCCAGCGGGCACGGGTGCCGCGTACGCGGTGGCTGATGTCCAGCTCGCGGCCCCGCAGCTCGTGGATCGCTTCGATCAAGGTGGGGAAGTCTTCGTGTACCACATTGACGATCAGCTCCGAGGGCAGGTCGCGCTCTGGGCTGCTCACGTAGTACTGGCCAAGGAATGCGGCCATCACCTCGGCAACGTCTTCGTCGATACCGGTCTGCGGGAAGAAGTTCTTGCTGCCCAGCACCCGCCCGCCACGCACGCTGATCAGGTGCACACAGGCGCCGCCCGGGTTGACGAACGCGGCGATCACGTCGACGTCACCGGTGCCGCCTTCCATGCTTTGCTGGTCCTGGACGCGACGCAGCAGGGAGATCTGGTCGCGTAGCTCGGCAGCCTTTTCGAAATCCAGGGTGCTGGCCGCCTGCTCCATGGCCCCGGACAGCTCATCGGTGAGCGCGTTGCTGCGCCCCTCGAGGAACATCACCGAGTGGCGCACATCCTCGGCGTACTCTGCCGGCTCAACCAGGCCCACACAGGGCGCTTTGCAGCGCTTGATCTGGTATTGCAGGCACGGCCGCGTGCGGTTCTTGTAGAAGCTGTCTTCGCACTGGCGCACAAAAAAGGTTTTTTGCAGCAGGCTCAGGCTTTCACGAATCGCCCCGGCGCTGGGATAAGGCCCGAAGTACTTGCCCTTTTGCTTTTTCGCCCCACGGTGAATGCTCAGGCGCGGGAAGTTGCCATCCGATAAAAACACGTAAGGGTAGGATTTATCGTCACGCAACAAGATGTTGTAGGGCGGCCGCCATTCCTTGATCAGCGTCTGCTCAAGCAGCAGCGCCTCGGTTTCATTGGCGGTGATGGTGGTTTCGACCTGGGCGATACGCGCCACCAGGGCGGCGGTTTTCGGCGCAAGGCCGGTCTTGCGAAAATAACTCGCCAGCCGGTTCTTCAGGTTCTTGGCTTTGCCCACATACAGCAGGCGCGCCTCGCTGTCGAACATGCGGTACACGCCGGGGCGGCCACTGCAGGTCGAGAGAAAGGCACTTGGATCAAACGGCGTAGTCATGTCAGGCGCTGGCGTCCACCATGCCGTGGCGCACCGCGAGCAGGGTCAATTCAACATCACTGCTGATGGCGAGCTTCTCGAAGATGCGATAGCGGTAGGTATTGACGGTCTTGGGCGACAGGCAGAGCTTGTCGGAGATCGACTGCACTTTCTGGCAACCGACGATCATCAAGGCGATCTGGATTTCCCGCTCCGACAGCGTATCAAACGGCGAATCGCTGGTGGGCTGGAAGGATTTGATCGCCAACTGTTGGGCGATCTGCGGGCTGATGTAACGCTGGCCGGCAAAGACCAGGCGAATGGCCTGCACCATCTCCGCCAAGCCCGCGCCTTTGGTCAGGTAGCCCGCAGCACCGGCCTGCAGGAGCCGCGTCGGAAACGGGTCTTCCTCGCACACCGTCACCACCACGACCTTGATGTCCGGGTGGCTGCGCAACAGCTTGGTCGTGGCACCAAGACCGCCGATCCCGGGCATCTTGACGTCCATCAACACCACATCGGGTTTCAATTCCCGAGCCTTGATCAGAGACTCCTCCCCTGACTCAGCCTGGCCGACTACTTGCAGGCCGTCGATGTCAGCCAGCATTCGTGTAATGCCTGTACGAACGAGATCATGATCATCGACTACTAGCACCCTAATCAAGCAGACACCTCGCGATATGGTCTTATAGATTGCTGAACACCTTAGCAAAAAAGCTGGGCACAGACCTAGCCGCAAGCGTCATATATATGGAGTTTGCCTGCCCGGTAGTCGTCCAACGGGTGGCGGACGACCGAATTTATTGGGCAAAAGGTCAGAAATCCTGGGGCGCACGCCCGCCGTTTTCATATTTGCCTTGAGCGTTGGCTTCAACGCCTCCGATTTCACCAAAAACTTTATGCGGCAGGCCGAGTCGCTCTCTTTCTTGCCTTAAACGCGAACCGATTCCACTCATTTGGATGCATGATCCCATTTTGCACACATCAAGAGGTGACACACTCATCTCTTCGTTGAACGAACTTGAGCGGTTTTGAACTATGCCCGGAATCCGCACGGCTGCACAAGCCAAGGCCTGGCTGGAACATCAAGGGAAGTCGGCTCCTGAATCAGTATGCGCTTATTAGGATTTTGCACAGGGTTTAGCGTGCGCGACAGTCACGCTCCATCCGCCAGAAGCCATCCTCTTCGCCAACAATGCTGAACCCCATGCGCTGATAGAGCCTTCTGGCCGGATTGGTCTTGAACACGGTCAACCGCAACAGCCCAAGCGCCTGCGCCTGCGCCTTCAGCGCTATCTGCTCCAGCACCCAAGTGCCTGCGCCCTGCCCGCGATACGCCTGGAGCAAATGCAACTCACGGATGTATAGAGCGCCACCGTCGCGACTGAGGCTGATAAATCCCAACGTGTGGTCATCTCGGCAAATCAGCCAGTTTTCCCGACCGGCCCAGGCCGTGTCGAAGCCGGCATTGGACCAAATCAGCTGGTTTTGCACGTAGTAGCGGTTCATCGCCTCGTGGGTCAGGGCCCGCGCAAACGGCAGATCCTGTTCTGTGGCAGCACGCAGGTGAAAAGCCATTTATACGGCCACCACTTGGCCCACCCAATGCTCGTCGTCGCGACGGGCAATCACCAGCGCTTCGCCGACACCGGGTACCGCTGCAAGCAAACGGCCATCCGCGGCCCAGATCGCGCTGCGACCTGCACAGGCCCAGCCACCCGATGGGCCACCGTGGTTAGCCATCAGCACCAGCAGACGATGCTCCGCGGCATAGCCCTGCAGCAGCGCGCTGTCTTTTGCGTAGCCGCCTTCGCTGATCAGCACGCCTGCTGCGTAGACATTGGCGCCCGCTTGCGCCGCCTGGCGCGGATGACTGGCGTGGGAGAAGTCGGCGCAAACCGCCAGGGCAACACGATCATTCCCCCATTGGAGAGCACCACCACCCTGCCCGGCCGCAAACGCCACGTCTTCGCCTGGATGCAGATGCTGCTTGGTGTACACCGCCAGTGAGCCGTCGGCACCCAGCACCAGGGCGCCAATCAAAACATCCGTTTGCGGGGCCAGGCGGATCGGCATACCCACCACTGCCGTCAGCTGCAACTCGCGCGCCATCTCGCGCAGGGGCGCCAACACTGGCGCATCGGGAGCGATGGCCAAGTCAGCGGCCAGCGTGGGTTCATAACCGGTCAAAGACAGCTCCGGAAACACCAGCAATTGCACACCCTGCTCTGCCGCAGCCTGCATGAACACCCGGTGCCGTGCGATATTGGCTTCAACATCGCCAGCAATGGAAAGGGTTTGCGCCGTAGCAAGGGTCAAGGCAGTCATGGTCGCGTCCTGGCAAACATTATTAATGAGTCACCAGCATAGCGACACTCATGCCATAGCCGTAAGTACCCTCAAGCAATAGAAATTACTGATTGAATCCACCCGTACGCCTCTAGTAAGCTCCCCCCATCATTTGGAGAGCCACCATGTTGCAACTCACCCACACTCAGGTTTGCCCTGCTGCCAGCGCCTTGCGCTCGGTGTCGGTTACCCGCGTGAACGGTTCGAGCGCACTGGCCGGCTTTTATTTTGGGTATTGGTTTAGCCACTGGCGCGCCTGATACCTGAAATCGGCGCCCACTACTCAAGGGGTCGCCTACCAGAGAAATCTAAACCCCCGGTCGGCTCCCCGACCGGGGGTTTTGTTTTTCAGCCGCTAACCATTTTGTTTGTTCAAGAACACTTAAAGGAATCACACCATGAACTACGCCACTTATTACCGCTTCGACACTTGCACTGCATGGCGATTTAGCCAGCTCCGTTCGGGACAGCCTGCCGCCTCCGATCGGTCACCTATTGGTGGCAAACCAACACACCTCGCCAGTACGGCCAATTGTCGAACACCCCAGTAGGCCAAGCGCGCGGGAACAACCCGCCGCTTGCCCAGGAAGCCTTGAATATGAACTCCTCCGTCGCCGCTTTGCCCGTCTGCACCCTCAACAGCGCCAATGAAGCCCTGACCCAGCGCCTGCCCAGCTCCCTTGAGCTGAAACACCAGTTGCCCCTCAGCCCGTTCCTCCATGAACAGATCCACGCCCATCGCCAGGCCATACGCGCCATCCTCAATGGCGAAGACTCGCGCTTACTGGTGATTGTCGGCCCGTGTTCGATCCACGATCCGCAATCGGCCATGGAATACGCACGCAACCTGAAGAAACTCGCGCTTGAAGTCAGCGACCAGATGCTGCTGGTGATCCGCGCCTACGTCGAAAAACCGCGCACTACCATCGGCTGGAAAGGCCTGGCCTACGACCCGCACCTGGACGGCAGCGATGACATGGCCGCCGGCCTGACCCTGTCCCGCGAACTGATGCGTGAAATGCTGCGCCTGGGCCTGCCGGTCGCCACCGAGCTGTTGCAGCCCATGGCTGCCGGCTACTTCGATGACCTGCTCAGTTGGGTCGCCATCGGTGCACGCACCACCGAGTCGCAAATCCACCGCGAGATGGCCAGCGGCCTGGGCATGCCCGTAGGTTTCAAGAACGGCACCGACGGCGGCGTCGCGATTGCCTGTGATGCCATGCGCTCAGCGTCCCACCCGCATCGCCATTTCGGTGTCGACAGCCAAGGCCATCCCGCCATCATCCAGACGCCAGGCAACCCCGACACGCACCTGGTACTGCGCGGCGGTCACCGCGGGCCAAACTACGATGCACAGAGCGTGGCCCAGGTGAAACATGACCTGGCCAAGGCCAAAGTGGCGGCGCGGATCATGGTCGATTGCAGCCACGCCAACAGCGGCAAGGACCCACTGCGCCAACCGGCAGTATTCAATGACGTACTGGAGCAGCGCTTGCAGGGTGATACGTCGCTGATCGGCATGATGCTTGAGAGCCACTTGTTCGAAGGCTGCCAGCCGCTGAGCGCGTCAATGCAGTACGGCGTGTCGGTAACCGATGGTTGCCTGGGTTGGGACGCGACCGAGCAGTTGTTGCGCAGTGCGGCCGAACGCCTGCGCGAATCTCACAAAACCAACTGAGGGGTGCGGAACAACATGCGGCAGCAGCGTTGAAACGAAGCTAGGCCCGGGCCACCCGCGCCCGGGACAACTCCCGTAGCCACGGCAGTACCCGCAGGCCATGGGCAGCCTCGGATGGGTCGACGATGTCCATGAAGTGTTCGAGGCTGACGCTGTCCGGCACGCCCGGCAGACGCACCCGCACCGCTGACGTTGCACCGGCAGGCTCACCCAGGTCGATGTGCTCGTATATCAACACGTGGTGCACTGACTGCTGGAGCCCAATGGCATGGTCCAGCAACCCGGCATTGATGATGAGCGCATCGAAGGGTTCGGCTGGAATGGAGGTCAGAATCTGGACTTCTTCGAGCGTTTGCACCGGCACGATCCGGTAATACCCCAACTGGTTGAGCATTTTCTCGATGTACAGGCGTTGCAGATGCTGTTCATCGGCAATCAGGATGGTCAGTGCTTTGTTTGGCATGGCAAACCCCTGGGCAGGCAGTGCTCGGCAGTGAGCGTCGCCCATTTTCCAGACATATGCCGACGACAAAATCAGGCATGTTCCCCGTTTACGTAAGAGTTTTCCCAAATCGCCTGAATGGCGATCAACCGCGATCAAGGCTGATTGCAATACGCGTTCAAGCCTTGCTGCAAAATACCGATCGCTTCACTGACGCCATCAACCGCAGGGCCCAATGCCAGGCGGTCCTGCTGTTCACACACCGCCTCCAATGTTTCACAACACGCGATCACCCCCTGCGCCTTGACCATCCGTGCGCCACCCTTGGCGCGATGGGCCAGGTCGTGCAGCTTGGCAAAGTCGGCCTGGTTTGACAGCTGTGAGAGCAAGGCACGGTCCGTTTCCAGGCTGTCGAGCAACGGCGCCAACAACTCAATAAGCGCGGAGCGATCATCCCCCGTCAATGCGACCAGGGTGCTCAAGTCAAACGCCTGCATTTGTGGCGGGCCCAACTCGGCGGAACGCGAAGCCAATGCCGAGCGCAAGTCGTCCAGCCCGGTGGGTTTGAACAGGCAGCCGTCCATACCGGCTTGCCGACAGCGCTCGGTTTCCTCCGGCTGGGCGTTGGCGGTGAACCCCAACAGCAGGCAAGGTGCCTGACCCCGTTCACGTTCTTGCGCACGAATCTCCCGCGCCAACTGGTAGCCATTCTTGAAGGGCATATTGCAATCGGTGATCACGCCGTCGAATTGTCCCGTCCGCCACTGCTCAAACCCTTGGGCGCCATCTTCGGCCGTAGTGATCTGGTGGCCCAGGAAGGTCAACTGGCGCGCCAGCAGCAAGCGGTTGGCCGGGTAGTCATCCACCACCAGGATGCGCAGCGCACGGCCCGCTGGCACTGCATCAGCAGTGTGTGCGGCGTGGGCCGGCAAGCTGTCCGTCAGGGCCAGGGCCAGCGTCACATCCACCCGGGTGCCCTGCCCCAACACGCTGCTCAAGTGCAGCTGGCCGCCCATCATTTCGCACAAGCTGCGGCTGATCACCAACCCCAGGCCAGAACCGCTGCGGGCCGACTGCTGGTTATTGCTGCCCTGGATAAACAGGCTGAACAATCGCTGCTGATCTTTGACGCTGATCCCAATGCCGGTGTCTTGCACCCATAGCTGCACATTCAACCGGTCGCCCTCGACTACCGCCCGGGCCCCGAGGGTTACCTGGCCGCTGGCGGTAAACTTGATGGCATTGCTCAACAGGTTCGACACCACCTGTTTGAAGCGCAGCGGGTCGACCAGCACCGTCCGCTCAACCAACGGCTCCAGCTGGACTTGCAGCGCCACCCCCTTGGCTCGCGCCAATCCCTCGAACACGCGCGCCACCGATGCCAGCAGCTCACGCAGGTTGGCCGGCTCCAGGGTCAGCGACAAATGCCCGGACTCGATCCGCGCGATATCGAGAATGTCGCCAATCAACTCCAGCATGCCGCGCGAAGCCACCGATGCCACTTCCAAGGCATCACGGTCGGCCCGCCCCTGTTCGGCATTTTTCAAGGCCAACTCGATCATGCCGATCACGGCGTTCATCGGCGTGCGGATTTCGTGGCTCATGGTCGCCAGGAAGGTCGTCTTGGCGCGGTTAGCGGCGTCGGCATCGTCCTTGGCTTCCTGCAATTGGCCCAGCAAGCGATGACGCTCGCTGACGTCCACCCAACCGGCAATCATACCCACCACCTTCTCGTCGCCGTCGCGATACGGCAGCATCCATTGGTAGATGGTCAGCACATCGCCGTTGGGCACCTTGAGTATCCGGTCATGAATCTGCGGCTCGCCGGCGGCCATCAAGCGCAGGTAATCCTCATGAAACGACTGGGCCTGTGGAGGATTGTCGACGTCGGTTTCCATCACCGTCTTGCCGATCACGTCTTCAAGTTTGTAGCCAAACACATCGAGGTACGCATTGTTACAGGCCATCAACCGACCCTGGCGGTCGCGCACATAGATCGGATGCGGGGTGCCGTCGATCAATACGCTCATGAACCGCATCTGATCGCTGAGCGCCCGCTCGGCCTGCACGCGCTTACGAATCAAGCTGCGCAAGTAGATGATCCAACCCAGCGTGACCACCAACAACAGTGCGGCCAACCCGAAGCCCTGAATGATCACGTTGCGATAACGCAGCCAGTAGCTGTCCTCGATGATGACTTCGCTGCGCCATTGGCCAATCAATTCATCCATTTCCTGCGGTGTGATGCTCAGCAGTGCCTTGTCCAGGATCGAATACAGCTCCAACTGACTGCGGTTGACTCCGAAGGTCACGCGCGCCGGTTCAGTGCCGACCGTACTGGTGATACGCAAGCGGTCACGGTAATGCCGGGTGATCAGATAGCGCGCACTGATCAGCGAGTTCACGGCGCCCTCGGCGTCGCCATTGGCCACCAGCGCCATGGCTTGCAGCGGGTTTTCCACGTCGATAAACGCAACCCCTGGAAAGTTTCGCGCTATCTCATCATGCAGGCCATTGCCGGTCACCATGGCCAGGCGTTTGCCGACCATATCCTCCAGCGTGAGCGGGCTATCAGGGCTGTCGCGGGTCACCAGCACAAACGGGTTGGTCAGGTAGGGCCGGGTAAAGCGCACTTTGTCGGCACGCTCCATACTGGGGGTGACCACCGCCAGCATATCCGCCGTGCCCGCACTGACAATATTGACCTGGCGCGGCAACGAACTGCCCGGGACCACATCGAACTTCAAACCGGTGCGCAAGCTGATGCGCGACAGCACCTCCGCACTCAGCCCTTCGAATTGCCCCTTGTCACCGATAAAAGACAATGGCAGAAAGTCGTTTAGCACCGCGACTCTGACCCGTGGATTTTTCTGCACCCAGCGTTGTTCATTGGCACTCAAGTGCAGCCGGTCGATGCCCACGATGCCCAGGTTGCCACCGCTCCAGCGGCGCAGGATCTCCATGTGCTCACTGGCGGGAATGGCCTCCAGCGCCGCATTGATGATCTGCAGCAGCCGCGTATTGTCGCGGGTGACGGCAAACGCAAACGGGTTGACCTCCAGGGCGGAAAAATCAGCCATGCGTACATTGTTCAGGTGGTTGCGATTGATCAGGTAGTTGCTGCTGATGGCATCGCCCAGGTAAACATCGGCGCGACCAAACGCCACGGCGCCAATGGCCTCGAAGGTCGAGGCAAAAAGCTCCAGCTGTGCACGGGGGTAAAATGCCCGGACGGCGTCGGGCTGCATATAGTGATACAGCATTGCCACCCGCTTGCCTGCCAGGTCGTCACTCAACGCTTGGCTGTCACCGCTGCGAGTCACCAGGGTCGGTTGATCGTTGGCGTAGGAACGAGACAACTGCAATTGCTTGTCGGCAGCCTCATAACCATTGGCGGAACCGAGAAAATCCACGCCACCCTGCTTCAGGGCCTGGATCACATCATCACGGGTTTCGTAACGCCGAACCTCGATGGAGATATGCAGGGCCTGGCCAATCAGCGCGGCAAAGTCGGCCGTGATACCTTCAAGTTCATCGTTGTTATTGGTCAGGTCAAAAGGCACGTAATCGGGGGCAGAAATTCCCATGACCAATGTGCGCCGCTCGCGTAGCCAGCGCCAATCAGCCTCGGTCATCTCTACTTTGGGGATTTCGAGGTGGGAGTGCCCCAACAGTTGCAAAGCCTGGGGCTCTTCAAAGGCCACCGCGATCAATGGTAATAGGCTCATCCAAAGGATCGCGACGAACCTGGTCAACGCGGTGGTGATCATTTGCAGCTCAGATGAGATGGTTGCGCTGGGCAAACTTGGACAAGTGCACTACCGAAGACATACGTAACTTCTCCTTGAGTCGAGTCTTGTAGGTGCTGATGGTCTTGAGGCTCAGCAGCATTTTCTCGGCCACTTCCTTGTTGCCCAGCCCCAGGGCCAGCATCTGCAATACGGTCAATTCACGGTCCGACAATGACTCGATCATTTGCCGTTCCGTTTCCTGCAGGTCATCACGGCGTACCGAACTGGTCGGCAAACTGGGGAAGCAGCTGTAGCCCGACCTGATCGCCCTGATGGCTTTAATCAACTCGTCCAACTCCCCGGTCTTGGCCACGAACCCCATGGCGCCGGCACGCATACAGCGGGTAGAAAAGAACATCGCCATGTAGGAGGTGAGCACCAGAATCTTGCACGGCAGGGCCAGTGCCTTGACCCGGCTGATGACCTCCAACCCACCCAGTTTTGGCAGCGCAAGGTCGAGAATAATCAGCTCGGGACGTTGCTCCCTGGCCAACTGCATTGCATCTGCCCCATCCCCTGCTTGGTAGATTTCAGTAAACCCTTCCGATTTCAGAAGGTGTTTGACCGTCGCGCGGATAAACGGATGGTCATCCACAATTAATGCTTTGCTCATAAAACTTCCCTATGTGGACAAAATACCCTTACACATCACACCGGGACTGGATACCTGTGAGAAATGACAGTTCCGACGAGCGGCACTGCACACCCTCATGACGATAACCAGGCGGTGTCTGGCCCCCTTCAATTAACTCAGCATAACCACGGACGCAGGACCACAACGACCCAACAGCCGCAAGTGCGCAACCTTAGCAACGCCAAGATGTTTCAATTGAAGGGATATTCCTGACTACATGTAGGATTTTTCCACAACCAAGCTTAGCCAATCCTGGCGTGCCCAGAGGGGTCAGTCGGTAGTACTCGGGCTCCAGAAGGCCTGTACCACCAGGGTTGAGGTGGAGATGCGCGTCACCAGTGCATCCAGTTCGTCGCCATCGACCGACGTTGCGGCCAGGGTGGCCTCGATTTCCACTTCTTCACTGCCGAATGGTCGCACGTCGACATCGCTGGCCGGGTAGTTACAGCGCGCCAGCTCGGCTTCCAACAGGACCATCACAGCCTGTTGCTGGCTGCGCCGCGCAATCACGTAAAGGATGTTGGTGACCTCTGCCGATACCACGTCCAGTGGCTGGCGGTTGATGTTGTTGACGATCGGTCGCAGCAAGGTATTGGCCGCCAGCACAAACAGCGTGCCCAGCAATGCCTCAAGGATCAGGTCGGCACCGGCACAGGCGCCCACCGCCGCCGAAGCCCACAGGGTGGCCGCCGTATTGAGACCACGCACATTGCCTTCTTCACGCATGATCACACCGGCCCCCAGGAAGCCGATGCCCGACACCACGTAAGCGACTACACGCACAGCGCCTTCCGCACCACCGAGGCGGTTGGCCATGTCGACAAAAATCGCCGCGCCCACCGCCACCAGCACATTGGTACGCAAGCCCGCGGTGCGCTGGCGGTACTGGCGCTCGAAGCCGATCAAACCACCCAGAATAAACGCCGCGCTGAGGCTGACCACGGTATCGATCAGGGAGTTGAGGTTGATGTTGTTGATTGCCTGCATAAAAAAATCTCCATGAATGCAGCGGCAAATTGGAAGCACCGCAGGTCCCTGTGGGAGCTGGCTTGCCTGCGATAGCGGCGCGCCAGCCAATGAATCAGGCGACTGATGCACCGTCATCGCGGGCAAGCCCGGCTCCCACAGTTTTTTGCGGTGTTGCATAAAACGTATTACTGCCAGCCAAACTTGCGGATGTAGTAGCCCTTCACCGCTTGGGTCAGCGCCATGTACGCCAGCAAAATCACTGGCAAAAATACGAAGTACAGCGACGGCAGCGCCTGCAATTTGAAGTAGTGCGCCAGCGGCCCCATCGGCAGAAAGATCCCCACCGCCATGATCACGCCCGTCATCAGCATCAACGGCAGTGCAGCGCGGCTTTGCAGGAATGGAATTTTCGGCGTACGGATCATGTGCACGATCAGGGTCTGGGTCAGCAGCCCCACCACGAACCAGCCGGACTGGAACAGGGTCTGGTGGTCCGGGGTGTTGGCATCGAACACATACCACATGAGTGCGAACGTGGTGATGTCGAAGATCGAACTGATCGGCCCGAAAAACAGCATGAAGCGCCCCACCTCCCCCGGCTGCCAGCGTTGCGGCGTGGCGAGCATTTCGTCATCGACGTTGTCGAACGGAATTGCAATCTGCGAGATGTCGTACAGCAGGTTCTGCACCAGCAGGTGCATCGGCAACATCGGCAGAAACGGGATAAACGCACTGGCCACCAGCACCGAGAACACGTTGCCGAAGTTGGAGCTGGCCGTCATCTTGATGTACTTGAGCATGTTGGCGAAGGTGCGCCGGCCTTCCAGCACGCCCTCCTCCAGGATCATCAGGCTTTTTTCCAGCAGGATGATGTCGGCCGCTTCCTTGGCAATGTCCACGGCGCTGTCCACGGAAATACCGATATCCGCCGTGCGCAGCGCCGGCGCGTCGTTGATACCGTCGCCCATAAATCCCACGACGTGCCCATTGGCCTTGAGCAGGCGCACGATGCGCTCCTTGTGGCTGGGTGTGAGTTTGGCAAACACATTGGTGGTTTCCACGGCCTGGGCCAGCTCGGCGTCGGTCATGGCTTCGATGTCGTTGCCCATCAGCAAGCCTTGTTGCGCAAGGCCCACTTCGCGGCAGATCTTCGCCGTGACCAGTTCGTTGTCGCCGGTCAAGACTTTCACCGCCACGCCATGGGCCTTCAGTGCCTTGAGAGCCGGAGCAGTGCTTTCCTTGGGTGGATCGAGAAACGCCACATAACCGATCAACGTCAGCTTGTTTTCATCCGCCAGGCTGTAGGTATCACGCCCGGCCGGCATCGGCTGCGCGGCTACTGCCACCACACGCAGCCCTTCTTCGTTAAAGGCGGCGGTCACTTGGCGAATGCGCGCCAGCAGCTCTTCGCTCAATGCTTCATTGACGTCGCCATGGCGCACGCTGGTGCACACCGACAAAATCTCTTCCACCGCCCCTTTGCAGATCAGCAGGTGCGGCTGATCCCGCTCGGCCACCACCACCGACATACGGCGGCGATTAAAGTCGAAGGGGATCTCATCCACTTTGTGAAACGCGGTGCCGACCTTCAGCTCGCGATGGATTTCCACATGCTCCAGCACCGCAACATCCAGCAGGTTTTTCAGGCCGGTCTGGTAGTAGCTGTTGAGGTAGGCCATTTCCAGTACGTCTTCGGACTCCTGGCCCCACACATCCACATGACGCGCCAGGAAAATCCTGTCCTGGGTGAGCGTGCCGGTCTTGTCGGTGCACAGCACGTCCATGGCGCCGAAGTTCTGGATCGCGTCCAGGCGCTTGACGATGACCTTCTTGCGCGACAAAAACACCGCGCCCTTGGCCAACGTCGAGGTGACGATCATCGGCAGCATTTCAGGGGTAAGGCCCACGGCAATCGACAACGCGAAGAGCAGCGCCTCAGTCCAGTCGCCCTTTGTAAACCCGTTGATGAACAACACCAGCGGCGCCATCACGAACATAAAACGAATCAGCAGCCAACTGACCTTGTTGACACCCTGCTGGAACGAGGTAGCCCCACGGTCAGTCGCCGTGACCCGTTGCGCCAAGGCCCCGAAATAAGTGCTGTTGCCGGTGGCCAGGATCACCGCCGTGGCCGCGCCGGACACCACGTTGGTACCCATGAACAGAATGTTTTCCAGCTCCAGCGGGTTACGGGTTTGGGCGTCCTGCTGATGGGCGAACTTCTCCACTGGCATGGACTCACCGGTCATCGCCGCCTGGCTGACAAACAAGTCCTTGGCGCTGAGCACGCGACAGTCGGCTGGGATCATGTCGCCGGCCGACAACACAATCAGGTCGCCCGGCACCAGTTGCTTGATCGGCAGCTCAATGCGTTTGGCAGCGTCGCGGCGCAGCACCGTCGCGGTGTTGCTCACCATGGCCTTCAAGGCGTCGGCGGCCTTGTTCGACTTGGCTTCCTGCCAGAAGCGCAACAGGGTCGAGAGCACCACCATGGAGAAAATCACCGTGGCGGCCTTCATGTCTTCGGTCAGCCAGGAGATCACCGCCAGCAAGGTCAGCAGCAAGTTGAACGGGTTTTTGTAGCAGTGCCACAGGTGCACCCACCACGGTAGCGGCTGCTCGTGTTCGACTTCATTAAGGCCGTATTGCACGCGCAGCGCGTCGGCATCCTGGGTGCTCAAGCCCTCGGCGTGGCTGCCCAGCACACCCAGCAATTGCACGGCGCTGCGGTTGGCCGACGCCACCAGGGTGTGCGCCAGGCTGGGCGGTACTTCGCGGCTGACACTGGCGTCGGTCACAGTCTCAAGCATCGCCAGACGGCGAAAATGCCGAGCGATATGCCGGGTCCGCAGGAAACCGGCGAAGAACTCTTTAAGCAGCGTGAGGTTCATGGTGTAGCTCCTGCGCGAGGAAAACCGCCGTGCAGGTACGGCCCGTCCACACCGCGCCCGTCACACAGGCACAGCCGAACCTGGCCCGCCCACCGTAAAAGGCAGGCGCGTCCGTAGCATCCAGGCGTTACCCCGGTGCTGGTCAGCGTCGATGAGAGGGATTCAGGCAGGCGCCAGGACGGGCCACTGCCGGGATACCGCTTCTCGCTTTGTGAGGCGAGACAACGGCATCTGGAAAATGCGCGTTACCTTGCCAAGTAGATGCCGGTTACCGAAACCGGCCGACGACTGTCACTCGAACAAGTACCCACTGAGGGTCTCCGCTATTAATGAAAACGCGCGAAGCTTACGCCCCGATGGTGGCCGAGTAAACTGTAGGAAAGTGCCAGCGTGGAGAATACGAAAATTCTTCAGGATGGGTTCAGGTAATGACTGTAGGAGCGAGCTTGCTCGCTCCTAGAACAGGCGGTGTGCTGCTTTCATTCATGAGCTTGCCTGCTATCGGCCGGCGCTTGGACACGATCCTCGAGACTGTAATCGCGCACTACCTGAGCAATACGCAGGTGGTAGTCAGCAAAAACCTGCCGACGGCCTGCTGATTGAGCTGCTCGATGTAGCTCAAGGCGGCGCCACTGCTGGATTGCTTCCTCGTCACGCCAGAATGATAGCGAGAGCAGTTTTCCAGGTTCACTGAGGCTCTGGAAACGCTCAACTGAAATGA
Organism: Pseudomonas synxantha BG33R; assembly: GCF_000263715.2. Taxonomy (NCBI): domain Bacteria; kingdom Pseudomonadati; phylum Pseudomonadota; class Gammaproteobacteria; order Pseudomonadales; family Pseudomonadaceae; genus Pseudomonas; species Pseudomonas synxantha. The sequence continues at coordinate 2,292,268 of NZ_CM001514.1, read as the reverse complement.
AACCATCGATTTGAGCAAGCAGCGGCTTGAGTTCGGCAGCGAGGTCGAGATAACGCTGGTAGTGCTCCTCGTGCGGCCAGGCTTCAAAAATAACAGCGATCATTGTTGAGTCTCCTCATCACGGCAGAACTGCGGGATACGGCCATTCAGGGAAGGCAAATAACGCCAGCGATAATCACGGGCAGAAGCGTTGGGCTTTCGATGCAAGAATGCCGAAATCACTTCTGAGGCAATAGCCAATGCCAAGGGTTGGCCTGGACATTGATGTCTGCCTGAGCCGAAGCTGAAGGTTCGTCGTTGCGCTCGCTTGAGCAAGAAGCTGTCGGGGTCTGGGTTGGCGCAGGGGTCTCGGTTGGCAGCAGCGAGCAATAATAAAATGGTATCGCCCGCCTCTAAAACGCTGTCGCCAATCTTGCATCGCCTGGCAACAAACCGCCGAGTGTTTTGTACCGGTGAATCGTGGCGCGCGACCTCTGCCACCCACTCAGCGACAAGCGTCGGTGTGGCTTGCATGCCTTCAAACAGCTCAGGCTTACGTTGGAGCGCTATGAGGCTGTTGCCGATCAGCCCGGCGGTGGCTTCGCAGGTCTGTGACAATAGCCCGATCAGATTCGCTATCAATGCATCATCGTCTTCCCAGGCTGAAGCGTCGTAATCGCTATAAAGACGGCCCAACACACCACTACCTTTATCATCGTTATTCAGCAGCGCCTGGAGCATCTGGCTCAGCCGTGCCGCCGCGCAATGGGCTTTACCGAGTTGAGCCTCGTCACTTAACGGCGACAGACAGGCAACAAAATCCCGTGTCAGCTGCGCGACTTCCTGTAACTGGCTGGATGTGAAACCTATCAAAGTCGCAATGACCGAAACCGGTAACGTGAACATCCACTCATTCGGGTTATCGCCCGAGATATCAAATGTCTCGACAACCTGCGCCACGAGGCCTGCGATATTTTGCGTGCCCATCGAGGCCAGGATGGGCTCGATAACCCCGCGCGGGCACTGATGTTGCGCCCCCTCGTTCATGCGCATCAAACGACCGAAAATATGGCCTGCGGCGCCTTGCCCAAGGGCAGCCGGAATCGGCTCGTGCAGTGGACGTACAAGGCAGTCGGGATGTTCCAGAATGGCCTGGACAACGCCGGCGCCACTGGCAATCCATACACCAAGATCTGCATCGAACAACAGTTCCCTTTGCTGCCTGAGGCATGAGTAATAAACGTAGGGATCGACATGAGTAGCGGCTTCAAACGGCGTCATTTTGGCAGTCCTTTTCACAAAGAACGGCTACTATCGAGCAATCGTCACCCCCACAATTCGCTCAGGAACGAAATATGGATTCCCAAAGCAATGACACTGCTGTTTCCCGTGTCGCAGGCGCCATTGCGGAGCCCGCGAGGACGAAAATGCTTTGTTCGCTGATGGACGGTCACGCCCGTACCAGCACCGAATTGGCAGTCATCGCCGACGTCAGCGCATCCACGGCGAGCGCGCACTTGGCAAGGCTCAAAGAGGACGGTTTGATAAAACTGAACACGCAGGGCAGGCACCGCTACTTCAGCCTGGCAGACGCGCACGTGGCCCAAGCTATTGAAGCTCTCATGGTGATCAGCCGAAACGCGCAGACCCAGTTCGTTTCGCCGGCCCCCAGTCGATTGCAGTTGGCGCGGACCTGTTATGACCACATGGCAGGATCCCTGGCTGTACAACTGCACGACTATTTCATCGACGCCGGCTGGTTGAGCATGCCAGTCGCTGGTGACGGTACGTATCAGCTCACCGCAGAGGGCGAAAAAGCGATGACAGGGCTCGGTGTCGAGATAGAAACCGTAAGGGCACAGCGACGTCGTTTCGCTTGCTCATGCCTGGATTGGAGCATGCGCCGCCCTCACCTCGGCGGCGCACTGGGGGCCGCTGTTCTACAAGCCGTTATAAGCCGCAAATGGGTGATCCAGGACCTTGATAGTCGAGCATTGGCCTTGACGCCCAAGGGGCGAAAGGAGCTGTACGGCAGATTTGGGATCACGGTTGAAAGCAAGGAGCTGGAGAAATCAAGCGCCGCCTCCATATGAGGCCATATTCAATCTCTTCAATCATCCCGCGTCAGCACTTCCAGCAGTTCAATCTCGAAACGCAGGTTACTGTTGGGTTTGATATGCGCGCCCATCGAGCGCTCGCCATAGGCCAGGTGCGCCGGTACGTACAAGGCGCGCAGGCCACCAACCCGCATGCCCATCAAGCCCTGGTCCCAACCCTTGATCACGCGACCGGTACCGATCACACACTGGAACGGTTTGCCCCGCTCCCAAGACGAATCGAACACCGTGCCATCTTCCAGGGTGCCGGTGTACTGGGTGGTGATCAGCGCGCCCTTGACCACGGTTTTGCCAGTGCCCAGGCGGATGTCGGTGACTTGCAGTTCGTCGTTGCTCATGGGGGTCTCATTGAAGGGTGAAAGGCTGGGTTTTCCCAGATTCGGCTGGGTTTGGCAAGCGTAGGAACAGTCGGAACAATGACATTTCCCTTTAACTTGAAGGACCCTTGCGAGAGAATCCCAACCGCTTGCGCCGTTCGAATCACGTGGCTAGTCTTCGTTGGTCACTGCCAATTAGATAGCCGTCCGCTGTCAGGCTGCCAACAGCCTCGCCACAGAACCAGCGCCGTACCGCAATCTACTGTGGGAGGGGGCTTGCTCCCGATGGCGGTGCATCAGCCCCTGCATCATTGACTGACACCCTGCTATCGGGAGCAAGCCCCCTCCCACATTTTGATTTGCGTGCAGCCCCGGTTTCTACAACCAATGCCAGAACCGGCTCCAGAAGCCTCGCCCCAACTCATCCTTGCACCCGGCATATTGCCGCGCATACATCTGCGAGCGCGCCTGTACCTTGCTCGCTACCGGCGGCAGCCAGGCTTTGCTGGCGTAGGTGCGCTGGCGATAGCCGCCCCAGCCTTCGTGGTAGTTCAGGTATTGGCCGTAGGCGTCGTATTTGTAGACACCGTTGATGGTGTACGTCTTGTCCATGTACCAGCCGATAAAGTCGATGGCGTCGTCGAAGTCTTCGCGATCAGCACCACTGCGGCCGGTGGCTTTGCGGTAGTCGTTCCACACTTCATCCTTGGCCTGGGCGTAGCCCGCAGCGGTGGACACTCGGCCCCAGGGGATGATCCACAACAGGTATTTACGCGGGGTCTTGGCGTCGTAGCGAAAGCCCGACTCCTGATACATGATCGCAAACGGCACCTGGATCGGCACGCCCCAGCGCTTTTGCGTGACCTTGGCGGCGTCGTACCAGTCATCTTTTTCGCGAAAGATGCCGCACAGGTCGTTGGGCGTGCGTGGCGGCGAGGTGCCGCACGCCGCCAACAGAGAAGTGAGTAATAACAGTCCAACGGCTTTGCCTGCGCTCAAGGGGCACCTTTGCGGGATACGGGTAAAAGGCCAGCATTTTACCCGTTCCCACAGGCGGCGTCCTTGCCGCAGACAGTTTTACGCCAAAGGCACGCGACGGGTAGTCAACGCGATACGACCGATAAAGAAGCTCAAGGCCGCGCCCAACAGCAGCATGGCCAAGGTGCTCCAGGCAGCGCGGGACAATTGCTTGGCCGCCACTTCACCGGCTTCACGGGCTTTTTGTTCGGCCTGTTTTTTCAGCTCATCGACCTTCTGCATGGCTTGCTGATAAGCCTGGGCATAGTTGTCGACAATCTGGGTGGCTTCTTCTTTGCTCTTGCCGGTACGGGCCGCAACGATGTTGACCAGGGCCTCTTTATCCGCTGCATTCAAGGCTGGCTCGCCGGACGCTTTCACGCGTTCAAACCACTGCTTGAGCTCGTCACCGGCCTGAGCAGGGTTGGTCGCTGCATCGGTGGCCGACTGTTTGCCATCGGCAGCCGCCTGGTCGGCTTTTTGCTCAACGTTGGCCGGGTCCAATTCCGCCTTGCCGCTTTGCTTGAGCAAGGTATCGAGTTGGCCTTGCAGGCTGTTCCAGTCCAGCTCGATCCCCTGCTCGTTCAGCTGCTGCTTGATGCTGTTGCCGATCCCCGGCGCTGCGGCCGCAATGCCACTGCCGGCAGCAGACAAGCCTTTACCCACGACGTTGCCGGCAGTGCCGACGACGCTGGAAGCCAAGCCTGCCAACAGCCAGGTGGTCAACAAGGTGGTCAGGGTCCAGGTCAGCACCCCGTGCAGGCCGCCGCGATCCGGCGCCGTACGTCCAGCCACAAACGCACCCAATGCGATGGCGACCAAGGTCGAGACAAACAACCAGATACCCGCACCCGTGCCGAAGCCGCTCAACGGGTTGCCTGCTTCCATCGGGTCAACGGCGCTGGCGCCGATAGCCGTCCCCAACACACTCAACACCAGGTAGGTCACCAGTGCGATTGCACTACCGGCCAATACCGAGCTCCATGACACACGAAATAGCGATCGATTGGTTTCATAGACAGTGGTCATACAAAGGTCCTTTTCAAATTTGGGAGCAAGGCAATACGCCTTGTTGAGTGTGAGTGTGGCGAAACGACATACGTTCAGTCCTGGCCCATATGCACCAGACCGGCTGGTGCATTCGCACTCCCCCCGAGGCAAATTCTCTGCACTATCCTGAAGCCGGGATGTCGTACTCGAATGCACTCAAGCCTCGCCCCCTCGGAGACGTTATGACCCAGGATGTTCTCGCCAAAGAAACCAATCGCCGCCAGTTGCAGCAGATCATTTCCGGGTTGTCCGACGGTGTGATTCTGGCCGAGGTCGACCAGACCATCCTCTGGGCCAATGACGCTGCCTTGACCATGCACGGGGTCAGCGCCGTCGAAGACCTGGGCGCCAATACCGAGGCCTACGCCGAGCGTTTCGCCTTGCGCTATCGCAATAACCATCCTTTACAGCTGGACAGCTACCCGTTAAGCCGCGTGGCCGCTGGTGAAGATTTCAGCGATGTGGTGGTGGAAGTCACCCCTGCCGCCGACGAGAGTCGCTACTGGGTGCACCGCTTGCGCAGCCTGATACTGTCCGACGCGCAGGGTGAGCCGGAGTTGCTGGTGCTGATCCTCAGCGACGCCACCGAATGGGCGAGCGCCGAGCAACGCTTTGAAAAAACCTTCAACGCCAACCCCGCACCCGCCGTGATCTGCCGCCTCAGCGACCTGCGCTACATCAAGGTCAACCAGGGTTTCCTGGAGATGACCGGCTACAACCGCGACCAGGTCATCGGCAAATCCGTGTATGAACTGGACGTGCTGGAACAGGCCGAGCGCAAAGACCTGGCGATCCAGCGCCTGGGCGAAGGCGCAACTATTCCGCAAATGCAGGCCGAACTGAGATTGCCCGAAGGTGGCAGCAAACTGGTGATTGTCGCCGGCCAACCGTTGGACATGAACGAGGAAGACTGCATGTTGTTTTCCTTCACTGACCTTGAGCCGCGACGCAAAGCGGAAGTTGCCCTGCGCCAGAGTGAAGAGCGCTTCGCCAAATCCTTCCGCCTGACGCCGGTGCCGACCCTGGTGTGCAGCGCCGACAACCGCCAGGTGGTGGATGTCAACGAAGCCTTCATGACCATCACCGGCTACATCAGCGAGGAGTTGATCGGCAAATCCATCGAAGACATCAACTTTATCGACAGCCCCCAGGCCGGCGCGCAGTTGTTCGCCACCCTGGAAAAAGCCGGCAACCTGGACGGCCAGGACCTCAAGGTGCGCAAGAAAGGCAACGAGGTGATCGACTGCGTGGTGTCAGCCGATACGGTGATCATCCAGGACGTGCCCTGCTACCTGATGGTGCTGATGAACATCACCGAACGCAAACGTTCGGAGCTGGAACTGGTGGCGGCCATCGAGGAAGTCATGCAGGACGCGTCCTGGTTCAGCCAGACCCTGATCGAGAAACTGGCCAACGCCAAGAGCGTCAACAGCCCCAACCTGCCGAATGTCTCATTCACCGACCTGACCGCCCGTGAGCGTGATGTGCTGGGCCTGATCTGCGAGGGCCTGGCAGACAAGGAAATCGCCTCGCGCCTGAAACTGGCGCCCAATACCGTACGCAACCACGTTGCCACGGTGTATTCCAAGCTGGGGGTGCACAGCCGCAGCGCGGCCATCGTGTGGGCCCGTGAACGTGGGCTGTTCGCCGGTGAATTGCGCCTTAAAACCAAACCCTGACCCTTGCAAATGCACTAGTTCACCTAGTGCGAATTCGCCTTATGGCGCGAGGGTGCACGCCATAACCTTCAAGGGATCGTATTTATGCCTTGAAGGAACCTGCATGTTTACCCTCTCTCAACTGCGCAACTGCATCGAAGAAGGCCTGTCACCGCTGACGTGCGAATTCACCCTGTGCCGGGATGCGTCCCTGACCCTCAAGGTCTACGACGCAGAAACCGGCCGTGTCGACCTGGTGGTTACCGGCATCAGCACCAACCGCCTGCAAACCCCCCAGGAAGTGGCGAAGATGGTGGATGAGTTGCGCTACGAACTGCAAAGCAACAACGTCGGCAAGCTCACACTGGATGATTTGCCTTCATCGCCGCTCCCATGAAATAGAACACCCCGCCGCCAACGATAAACGCCCCCAGCATGTAGAACATGTAGTGGGCCGGCAGGCTGGCCAGCACCAGACCACACAGCACCGGCCCCAGCGCGGCACCAAGATTGGACAAGTTCTGCGCCCCGTAATACATGCCCCGCAGGTGGTCCGGGGCGATTCGGTCGATAAACATGTACTCGGCCGGGAACACAATGATTTCTCCCACGGTAAACACCGCCATTGCCAATACCCACCACAACACGCTGGTGGACAGCGCGAACCCGATCAACCCCAGCATGAACATGCTCAAGCCCGCGATCAGCCACTGGCTGAGATAGCGATGCGAGATGCGCCGACCAATCAGGTACTGCAAGGCAATCACCAGCACGGCGTTGGTGGTCAGCACTGCGCTGATCACGGTGTAGGTGTATTCGGCGGTGGTGGTGGTAACCAGGTATTGAGACAGGTAGGCCGTGAACTGGCCGAACACCACCGCACTGAGCAAACCGCCGAGGGTGAAACACACCAGGCGACGATCTTGCAGCAGCACGCGGGCGACGGCCAGAAACGGCACCGGTTTTTGCGTGGCATCCACAGTGGCCAAGGTGCGGTCGCCCCACCGCCAATACAGCAGGAAAAAACCGAGCCCCAGCAGTGCCGACAGAATAAACGGCAGGCTGATATCCAGCTTGGCCACCATCGCCCCGAAGGCCGGCCCCACGGCATAACCGATATTGGTGAGGGTGTATTTGATGGAAAACACTTCACTGCGTGCGTCTTCGGGCAGCAGGCTGGCGAAACCGGCTTTCACCGCAATGTCGATGACCGCGTAGGCCAGGTTGATCAGGATCAGGCAGCCATAGAACGCCCAGATATCCTGCGCCAACAGCGTGCCGATAAATCCCAGTACAAACACCAGGCTCAATGCGAGCAACAGCCGATAACTGTTGATGCGGTCGACCAGGAAACCGCCGTATACGCTGAGCAGCGAGCCGACGATCAGCGAACTGCCGATCACCAGGCCAACCTGGCTAATGTCCAGGGCGAAGTGGCTGGTGAGGTAGATCACCAGGTAGGGAAAGGTGATGGCCTTGGCCAACGTCAGCAGCAAGGTGGCGCACAGCAGCAGGTTCACGGTGCGCGGGTAGGTTCTTATTGTGGCAAGCATCCTGCTTCTTTCCTGTGAAGGTAACGCGACCATTGCGGTCGGTTACCTTAACGCATGAACCACGAAACGAGCAGGTGGCCCGGCAGAATTATTTCTTGACCGGCGTAATCTCAAGGATAGTGCCGTTGGTGGTCTTGAGCAGGACGTACTTGTCGCCTACACGCGCCCATTGGCTCTCATCCTCAGGCTGTTTGAGGCCGCGCTTTTTCCAGTCTTTAATCGCTGATTCCTCGCGCATCAACATGTCCGGGGCGCGATCACCCTCTTTCAAATCACGGGCGTTGATGTTTGAAGGTTGCACGGTTTCCTGAGGGGTATCGCCGGCTTGCACTACAGCGCTGGCGGTGGAAAAGCTGGCAGCGACCAGCAGGCAAGCGGCTAAGGTTTTCGACTTCATGGGTGCTCCTTCAATTAATGGTGCGTACCCAGGTTCCGACCGCGGCGGCGCAGAATCATTCAGCCCGCTCAGTTTCCCCTGTGGCCAGCTCGGCCTTGCTGACCCATACAGTCCGGCCAACAATTGTCCCAATCGATCCGCATCCGATCGCGTAGTACAGCCCTGCAGCTCCTGTCCCAGCGAGAATAAATGCGCTTTGAGTTCCACCCCGATTGCCTCCATGAAATTAATCCTGTAATTTTTCATGAAATTATTCGAACTAAATTTCATGAACCAGCAACAAGAACTCGCCACTCTCGCGACCCTGATCCATGACCTGCGCAAGCACAAGAAACTCACCCTGGCGCAATTGGCGCAAAAGATCGAGCGCTCGGTGGGTTTTCTGTCCCAAGTGGAACGCGGGTTGTCGCAACCCACCGTCGCCGACCTGACCGCCATCAGCCACGCCCTCGATGTGCCCACCACCTATTTCTACAGCCTGCCCAAACCCAAAGCGGTGGACTGGGTGACACGCCCCAACGAGCGGCGCACGGTGTATTACGCCAATGGCATCACCGATATCCTGGTGTCGCCGAGCATGAACGGTGCTTTCTCGATGCTCGACAGCTTGTTGGCCCCCGGTGCCAACAGCGGCGAGCAAAGCATGAGCGATCGCGCCGAGCAGGCTGGCTTTGTGCTGGAAGGCGAGCTGACCCTATGGGTTGAGGGTGAGCCCGATGCAGTCACCCTCTACGAAGGCGACAGTTTCCACCTGGCCAGTTTCGCCCACTGCCGCTACGCCAACCTGACCGACCTGCCCGCCCGCGTCCTGTGGGTTTACAACTAGGAGCTGCACCCGTGAAAAGCCCATCTGCAACGTTGCTGGCCGAAGTACGGACCTTTCGCCAGAACCACCCCGACGTGCGTTATGTCGACCTGATCGCCCTGGACATTCCCGGGCATTTCTACGGCAAGCGCTACCCGGTGGAGATGCTTGAAAAAGTCGCCGCCGGCAGCCCGTTGAAGTTGCCGCAGAACGCGGTATTGCTGGGGGCTCAGGGCGGGTTGTTCAAGATTGGTGACTACTGCTTCAACGACGGTGACCCGGATGCCAATCGCCGCCTGGTACCGGGCACATTGAAGCCGGTGAGCTGGGAATCGCAGCCCTTGGGGCAAATGCTCATCACCTCGGACGGCACCGCAGCGCCGATCGAATTCGAGCCCCGCGAAGTATTGGCCAAGGTGCTGGAACGCTTGCAGCACAAGGGCATTCACCCGGTGGTAGCGTTTGAGCTGGAGTTCTACCTGTTCGATAAAAAGCTCGACAAAGGCCTGCCGCAATTTGCCCGAGACCCGCTCAGTGGTGACGCCGACGACCAGCCCAACCTGCATATCGAGCGGCTCTCGCGCTTCAGCGAAGTGCTGGACGACATGGCGCAAACCGCCCAGGAACAGGGTATCGACATCACCGTGATCACCGCCGAAATCGGCCCCGGCCAGTTCGAGATCAACTTTGGCCACTGCGACGACGGCTTGCGCGCCGCCGACTGGGCCGCGCTGTTCTGCCGCAGCACCCGGGGCGTGGCACTCAAGCACGGTTACCGCGCCAGTTTCATGGCCAAGCCCTACCTGCAATTTCCCGGCAGCGGCATGCATGTGCATGTCAGCCTCTACGACGCGGCGGGCAATAACCTGCTTGCCGCCCATCAACAGCAACCGCTGCGCCACGCCGTGGCCGGCTGCCTGGAACTGCTGCCCCACTGTATGCCGATCTTCGCGCCCAACCACAATGCCTTGCGCCGCCTGGGTGGCACCGTCAACGCCGCCACCCGCGCCAGCTGGGGCTTTGAAGACCGGGACGCGTGCGTGCGCATCCCCGAGTCCGACCCGCGCAACCTGCGGATCGAGCACCGCCTGGCCAGCGCCGACGCCAACCCCTACCTGGTGCTGGCGGCAATCCTGATGGGCCTGGAGCATGGGCTTGAGGCCAAGCGCGAGCCGATCACATCGCTGAACGAAGACCGTAACAGCGGCACCGATTTCCCGGTGGAGATGCTCGACGCCGTGCGCGCCATGCAGCAGCAACCGGTAGTGCGCGACAAGCTGGGCGCGGAATTTGTCGATGTGTATTGCGAGAACAAGCGCCAGGATCACTTGGCTTTCCAGCAAGAGATTCATGCGCGGGAATATCGCTGGTTTCTTTAAAAACTGCCGAAACCGACTGGCAAAAAACCTGACTTAAATCAAACAAAGGCTCTAGCACGGGCCTTTCAGACGGATAAATTGTCGAACAATCCTGGCTTTTGCCGTTGAGACCCATTATCATCCGGCGCCTTCTCGCTACCCGCCGGGTAGCTGTTTCAATGTGTCACCCGAGGCGCCCATGTACCGTTTTTCGTTTCACCGCCCTTTGATTGCCATCAGTCTGGGGCTTGTTTCCCATTCCGTCAGCGCTGCCCTGCAACCTATTGCCGAAGCGCCGTTGGCCAACGACACCGAATTGCACTGCCACTTCAACCGCGACGCCAGTACCGACTGCACCACCACTTACCGCTACACGATCCTCAAGCCCAACGGCCGCGAAATACTTTCGCGCATCGACTTCGATTACTCCGAAGGCGATACCTTTGAGGTGATCAGCGCACAGTCCACCCAGCCTGGCGCCAAGCCGGTCCCCCTGGCGGCCACGCAAATCGACACGCGCAGCGCGCCCAACCCGGACCAGGGCTTCAGCCGCGACAAACAAACCTCCCTGGCCTTCTCCAACTTGCGCGTGGGCACAAAGATCCGCTACACCGTACGCCAGCACTACCCGGCCAAACCGCTGATGACCCAGTTCCATTACGTGCTCAAGTTCGGCCCCGGCGCGGCCCGCCGTGACCGCTTCAAGGCGCGCTTCACCGCCGAACGCCCGATCCAGTGGCGCAGTGAAATGTTCGACGCGTTCAACGTGACCCCTTCGAGCAACGGCAAGACCCTGGACGTGGCGCTTAAAGCCCCGATCTACCTCAACTACATCAATGAGTCCTCCGCTGCCGCCCTGCTGCGCATCCCACGCCTGGAAGTCGGTAGCGCCGTGGAACGCCAGGCTTACTTCGGTGATTTCGCCCAGCGTTACAACCAGATTCTCGGCGCCAACCTGCCGGCGCAAGCCGCCGCCGCCGTGGCCGCCGCACGCAGCCTGGCACCGGCCGAGCAAGTGGCCGCGCTGATGCAGCACATCAATGATCACTACCGCTACCTGGGTGACTGGCGGGCCAGCGAGCGTGGTTATGTGCCATTCAGCCTGGCGGAAATCGAGCAGCATGGCTACGGCGACTGCAAGGACCTGGCGACACTGCTGACGGCCATGCTCAAGGCCAGTGGCATCAAGGCCGAGACCGCCTGGGTGAGCCGTGGCGATGTGGTCGATGCCTTGCTGATTCCGGGTACCCAGGCGCCTAACCACGCCATCGTGCGTGCCGAAGTGAATGACCAGGTGTGGTGGCTTGACCCGACCAATCCGGTCTTCGCCCCCGGCCAGATCATGCCCGACATTCAGGACCGCTGGGTGCTGGTCAACGACGCCCACGGCCAGGTGCGCGAAGAGCGCATCCCGCTGGAACGCCCCGAAGTCTCGATCCGCCTGGACAAACAGGTGCAGTACGGCAAAGAGGGAGATGGCGCGGTGAAGGCGACTATCACCTTCAGCCGCCTGCCGCTGATGCAAATGAGCGTCGCCGACCGCCAGCAAGGCACCACCGCCACCGACCAGAATATCTGCGCCAACTTCGGCAACGACATCAGCGACTGCCAGATCACCCGTGAACCTACCGGCTTTGTGGTGCATGACGGTTATAGCGTCACCGCGCGCATGAATGATCAGCGCGCCCTGGAAAAACTGGCCAATGACTATGTCTACACCGACCCGTCGTTGAAAGACCGTTGGGAGGGCTACATCAACTATCGCCGTCAGGGGCAAAAGGCCGACCTTTACCTGGGCAACCCGGAAACCTACGACTACACCTACACCCTGACAGGCGGGAAGATGGAAAAAGCCATCCCCGGCTGCACAGTGCGCTCGCCCTGGTACGACCTGGACCTGGACGGAAAACTGCAGGATGGCTCGCTGCGCTACCACTATCGCCTGAGCCAGAAGAAACGCTGGCTGACCCATGCTGAAGTGGCCAGTGATGCGTTCGGCAAGATGATTGACGAGGCTCGGGCGTGTGCCGAGCAGGTGCATCAGGTAGTCAAGCTCTAAAATCAAACTCAGATCAAATGTGGGAGCTGGCTTGCCTGCGATGGCGGCGGGTCAGCTTGCACATGAGTGACTGATACACCGCCATCGCAGGCAAGCCAGCTCCCACCTTTTAGTCCGTGTGTGTCAGCGGGATTCGCCGAGTAGCAAACGCTGCTCCCGTGCACACAACTCCACCACATAATCCCACAACACCCGCAACCGCACAGACTTGTGCAACTCCCGGCGCGAGCTGATCCAGTAGCTGCGCTGGATGCTCTCTGCCGGCAGCAACGGCACCAAATCCTTATCGCCCGCCGCCATAAAGCATGGCAACACGGCAATGCCCAACCCCGACCGCGCCGCCTGGTGCTGGGCGATCACACTAGTGCTGTGGAACACCACCTTGGGGTTGCGACAGAAGCTGTTGAGGAACTTCAGTTCCTGGCTGAACAGCAGGTCATCGACGTAATCGATCCAGGCATGGGCGGCGAGGTCTTCGCGCTTTTCGATCGGCGGGTTGCACGCAAGATAAGCGCGGCTGGCATACAGCGCCAGGCGGTAGTCGGTGAGTTTGCGTGTCACCAATTGATCGACGCTGGGGCGTTCCAGGTGGATGCTGATCTCCGCTTCGCGATTGAGGATGCTGACAAAACGCGGTACGGCCACCAGCTCCACTTCCAGACCTGGGTAACGCTCGAACAACCCGCCCATGCGCCCGGCGAGGAACATCACGCCCAGACCTTCGGCCACCCCCAGTCGGATCTTGCCCAAGGGCGCGGCTGAGTGGGTGAGTTCGTCTTCGGCCAGCAGCGCCACGTTCTCCATGACTTCGGCATGTTTGAGCAGCGCCTCGCCCGCGGGTGTCAGTTCGTAGCCTTGGGCGTGTTGCACAAACAGCGCGGTGCCGAGGCTTTTCTCGATGGCCTCGATATGCCGGGCCACGGTGGCATGCGTGGTTTTCAAGCGTTGCGCGGCGGTGAGCAGGCGGCCACTGCGCTGCAACTCGAGAAAAAACCGCAGGTCATTCCAGTCGAACATATCGCCTCCATTGCCTGAGCCCGGACCGCGCTGTTTAAAAACGCACAGCAGCTGGGTAAAAACTAACATTTTTAAGACGAAAACTAACAACTAGGATGGGGCCAACAAGAAAAACAAGCGAGCCCCCAGATGCCCATTGCAACTGCTGAATACGATTACATCGTGGTCGGCGCCGGCCCCGCCGGTTGCCTGCTGGCCAATCGTTTGTCCGCCAACCCGGCCCACCGCGTCCTGCTGCTGGAAGCCGGTGGCCGCGACAATTACCCCTGGATCCATATCCCCGTCGGCTACCTGTTCTGCATCGGCAACCCGCGCACCGACTGGTGCTTCAAAACCGAGGCGCAGGCCGGCCTGCAAGGTCGCGCCCTGAGCTACCCACGGGGCAAAGTGCTCGGCGGCTGCTCGTCGATCAACGGCATGATCTATATGCGCGGCCAGGCTCAGGACTACGACGGCTGGGCGGCAGCTGGCAACCCGGGCTGGGCCTGGAACGATGTGTTACCGCTGTTCAAACACAGCGAAAACCACTTTGCCGGTGGCTCGGAATTCCACAGCGATGGTGGCGAGTGGCGCGTCGAGCAGCAGCGCCTGTCGTGGCCAATCCTCGATGCGTTTCGTGAGGCGGCAGCCCAGAGCGGCATCGCCAACATCAACGATTTCAACCAGGGCGACAACGAGGGCTGCGGCTACTTCCAGGTCAACCAGAAGGCCGGGGTGCGCTGGAATGCGGCGAAGGCATTTCTCAAGCCGATCCGCCAACGCCCCAACCTGACTGTGTTGACGGAGGTGGAGGTCGACCGTGTGCTGCTGGAAAATGGCCGAGCCTCCCAGGTTGTCGGGCGCCAACACGGCCGACAGCTCAGCTGGAAAGCGCGCAAGGAGATCATATTGTGCGCCGGTGCCGTCGGCTCACCGGGCATTCTGCAGCGTTCCGGGATCGGCCCCACCAACGTGCTCAAACCGTTGGGCATTGATGTGGTGCATGAACTGCCGGGCGTGGGCGGCAACCTGCAAGATCACCTGCAACTGCGCCTGATCTACAAACTGGAAAATGCACGTACCCTGAACCAGATCGCCGGCACGCTGTGGGGCAAGATGGGCATGGGCCTGCGCTACCTGTACGACCGCAGCGGTCCGCTGTCGATGGCGCCAAGCCAGCTTGGCGCATTTGCCCGCTCCGGGCCGGAGCAGACGTCGGCCAACCTTGAATACCATGTGCAGCCGCTGTCCCTGGAGCGCTTTGGCGAACCGTTGCACGGCTTCCCGGCGTTTACCGCATCGGTCTGCGACCTGCGCCCGCAAAGCCGCGGCCGCGTGGATATTCGCTCGGCCAACCCGGCAGATGCCCCGCTGATACAACCCAACTACCTCAGCCACCCCGAGGACTTGCGCGTGGCCGCCGACGCCATCCGCCTGACCCGGCGCATCGTCGCCGCGCCCGCCTTGAGCCAGTTCAAACCGGTGGAATACCTGCCTGGCGATGCGCTGCAAACCGAAGCACAACTGCACGAAGCCGCGGCACGCATCGGCACCACCATTTTCCACCCGGTGGGCACCTGCCGCATGGGCGATGACAAGGACGCCGTGGTCGACAGCCAACTGCGTGTGCATGGCATTCCCGGGCTGCGCATTGCCGATGCGTCGATCATGCCGCGCATCACCTCCGGCAATACCTGCTCACCGACGCTGATGATCGCGGAGAAGGCCGCGCAGTTGATCCTTTCACCGAACACTGTAGGCGCGAGCTTGCTCGCGAAAAACCCACCCGCACCGCGCACCGCAGGGCACCCCGCGTAATCGTTAACGGTATATGAAGTTGAAAAACAGCGGCGCTGAGGTTGGCGCCGACAGTGGGACAACAATAAATAATCACTGTGAGGGACACCCAATGTCAGAACATGCTCAACCCCTGGGCTCGGCGGCCAGTGCAAGCACTGCCAACGAATCAAGAAAAGTCATCTTCGCCTCGTCCCTGGGGACGGTGTTCGAGTGGTATGACTTTTTCCTCTACGGCGCCCTGGCGGCGGTGATCAGCAAGCAGTTCTTTGCCGGGGTCAACGACACCACTGCGTTTATCTTTGCCTTGATGGCCTTCGCCGCAGGCTTCGTGGTGCGCCCGTTCGGAGCATTGGTGTTCGGCCGCCTGGGCGACATGATCGGGCGCAAGTACACCTTCCTGGTCACCATCATTTTGATGGGCGTGGCAACCTTCTGCGTCGGGCTGCTGCCGACCTACGCCAGCATCGGCATTGCCGCACCGATCATCCTGATCGTACTGCGTATGTTGCAGGGCCTGGCGCTGGGCGGCGAGTACGGCGGCGCCGCCACCTATGTGGCCGAACATGCGCCACCCGGCAAGCGCGGCCTGCATACCAGCTGGATTCAATCCACCGCCACCCTCGGCCTGCTGCTGTCGTTGCTGGTGGTGCTGGCCTGCCGTTACTTCACAGGCGATCAGTTCGAAGTGTGGGGCTGGCGCATCCCGTTCCTGTTTTCCATCGTGCTGCTGGGCATCTCGACCTGGATCCGCATGAGTCTGCACGAGTCGCCGGCCTTCCTGAAAATGAAAGAGGAAGGCAAGGCCAGCAAGGCGCCGATCCGCGAATCGTTCGGTAAATGGGAAAACCTCAAGGTCGTATTGATCGCGCTGTTCAGTATCAACGGCGGGCAGGCCGTGACCTTTTACGCGGCGCAGTTCTATGTGCTGTTCTTCCTGACCCAGTTCCTGCGCATGGACCCGGCCCTGGCCAATATGTTGCTGATCATCAGCGTGGTGATTGGCGCGCCGTTCTTTATCCTGTTTGGCTGGCTGTCGGACAAGGTCGGGCGCAAGCCGGTGCTGATGCTCGGCCTGCTGCTGGCGACCGCGCTGTACTTCCCGATCTTCAAGGGCCTGGCGCACTACACCAACCCAGCGATGGACCAGGCCAGCCGACAGGCGCCGATTACCGTGCTGGCCGACCCGGCCACCTGTACTTTCCAGTTCGACCCGGTGGGCAAGGCGCGTTTTGACAGCCCATGCGACAAGGTCAAGACCTTCCTGGTCAAGCAGGGCCTGCCCTACAGTAGCGCCGCCGCTCCGGCAGGCAGCCCGGTGCAGGTGAGCGTGGGCGATGTGCGCATCGACGGCTTTGACGAGGCGGCACTGCGTGGTGCCGTGACCCTGGCCGGCTACCCGTCTTCGGCGGACGTGGCCCAGGTCAACAAGGTGATGGTGGTGGTGCTGATCGTCGTGCTGATCCTGATCGCGGCCATGTGCTACGGGCCATTGGCGGCGCTGATGGTGGAGCTGTTTCCGACGCGTATCCGCTACACCTCGATGTCCCTGCCCTACCATATCGGCAACGGCTGGTTTGGCGGGTTCCTGCCGACCGTATCCTTTGCCCTGGTGGTGTACACCGGCGATATCTTCTATGGCCTGTGGTATCCGGTGGTGGTGACTGGGGTGAGCTTGATCGTCGGGTTGTTCTGCCTCAAAGAAACCCGGCATGTGGATATCGATAACAACTGAGTTCGTTTGAACACCGAAGATCCCTTGTGGGAGGGAGCAAGCCCCCCTCCCACATTTTGGTTGTTGTTGCTCACACATATTGCTGTACATCCATACAGATAATGGTTGCTCAAATCCTTCTGACTAAGCATCCTGCAAGGCATCAACCCGATCTGATGTGATGACCATGCGGCTGTACCTCTGTGAAAAACCCTCCCAGGCCAAGGATATCGCGGCCGTGCTCGGCGCCACGCGCCGCGGCGACGGCTGCTGGCTGGGCAACGGGGTTACTGTCACCTGGTGCATCGGGCACCTGTTGGAAACCGCCCCGCCCGACGCCTACGACGCCAAATACAAACGCTGGGTGCTGGCCGACCTGCCGATCGTGCCGGACAAATGGAAGATGCTGGTCAAGCCCAAGACCGCCAGCCAGTACAAGGCGGTCAAGCGCTTGCTGGGGGAAGCCCAGGAGCTGGTGATCGCCACCGATGCTGACCGTGAGGGCGAGATGATTGCCCGTGAACTGGTGGAGCATTGCCGCTACCGTGGGCCGATCCAGCGGCTGTGGCTGTCGGCACTGGACGAGGCCTCCATTCGCAAGGCCCTGGCGGCGCTCAAGCCGGGTGCCGAAACCTTCAGCCTGTATCACTCGGCCCTGGGCCGCTCCCGCGCCGACTGGCTGATCGGCATGAACATGAGCCGCCTGTTTACCCTACTGGGGCGCCAATCCGGTTATCAGGGCGTATTGCCGGTAGGCCGGGTGCAAACCCCGACCCTGCGCCTGGTGGTGGACCGTGATCGCAGCATCGCCGATTTCGTACCGGTGGCGTATTGGGCCATTGATGTCGACCTGCGCCACGAGCGCATGACCTTTACCGCCCAGTGGCGCGCCCATGAAGATGCCTGCGACGACCAGGGCCGCTGCCTCAACCCGCAACTGGCGCGGGACGCGGCCGACGCCATGGGCAACGCGAACGCGGCGCGGCTGGTAAAGCTGCGCACCGAACGCATGCGCGAAGTCGCCCCCCTGCCCTTCGACCTTGGCACACTGCAGGAAATCTGTTCCAAGAAGCTCGGCCTGGGCGCCCAGGAAACCCTGGATATCGCCCAATCCCTTTACGAAACCCATAAGGTCATCACCTACCCGCGCAGCGATTGCGGCTACCTACCGCTGAGCCAGCACAGTGAGGCGCCGAAGATTCTCGCGGCCCTAGGCCGTGCGGATGCGGCGGTCAACGAATTGATGCCGCACATCGACCCGCAACGCCGCTCGCGGGTCTGGAATGACGCCAAGGTCAGCGCCCACCACGGCATCATCCCAACTGGGGCGGGCAAGGATTTAAGCCAACTGACCGGTAAGCACCGTGCGGTCTACACCTTGATACGCGCGCGTTACCTGGCGCAGTTCCTGCCCAACCATGAATACGACCGCACCCAGGCAGATTTCGACTGTGCCGGCCAGGCGTTGCGTGCGGTGGGCAAGGTCATCATCGAAGCGGGCTGGAAACGCGCCTTGCCCGAGGCACTGGCGCCCGCCAAAGGCCGTGAAGCACCCGCCCCCCAGGCCTTGCCGACGCTGGTACAGGGCCAGGACTACGCCGTGGCCAAGGTCAACCTCAAGGACCTGTGGACCCAACCGCCCAAGCCCTTTACCGAAGGCGACCTGATCAAGGCGATGAAAAACGTCGCCAAACTGGTGCAAGACCCGCTGCTCAAGCAAAAGCTCAAGGACACCACTGGCATCGGCACCGAAGCCACTCGCGCCGGGATCATTCAGGGCTTGCTGGACCGCGGTTACCTGGTGAAAAACGGCAAAGCCCTGTCGGCAACTCCAGCCGCGTTCAGCCTGATTGACGCGGTGCCCCGCGCCATTGCCGACCCAGGCACCACCGCCATCTGGGAACAAGCGCTGGACATGGTGCAAAGCGGCGAAATGAGCCTGGAAGAATTCGTTGCCAAGCAGGCGGCGTGGATGAGCAAGCAGGTGGCGCGCTGTAACGGTATGCGCATGACCATCACCGGCCCCGCCAGCCCGGCAGGTCGAGGTGCCACGCCCTGGAAGAAGAAACGCAAGAGCGCTCCACGCAAGGCTGCGGCCAGTCCAAAGCGCACAAAGAAACCGACAACTGTGGGCTAGAACACGTAAAAATCCGGCAAATGACGTTTTTCGACAGGTTTAACGCCGCTTTGGGTCTTGCCCTGCCGCAGGCCGTCTAGGATTCTTTAGGGGACCCTGACTACCTAAAAACAACACCGGAGTGGCCGCCATGAAAACCGTCGCACAATTGCTCAAAGCCAAGGATCAGAAAAACCAGGACGTCCACACCATTCAATGGGACCACACGGTGTTCGAAGCTCTGGTGCGGATGTCTGAGAAAAACGTCGGTGCCTTGCCAGTCGTCAAGGAAGGTGTGGTCGTAGGGATCATCAGCGAGCGTGATTACGCACGTAAACTCATTCTCAAAGGCCTGTCGTCGGTGACCACTCGGGTCGACGATGTTATGAGCTCTCCCGTCATCACCGTCGACACCCATAAAAGTGTCGAGGAATGCATGAACATCATGACGGACAGTCACCTGCGCCACCTACCGGTGGTCGAAGACGGCGAACTGTTGGGCCTGCTGTCCATCGGTGACTTGGTGAAGGAAGCCATCGCCGAACAGGCTGATCTGATCAAACAGCTGGAGCAATACATCCGCGGCGAATAGGAGACACCATGCTCGACACGCTGGAACATCAGGCAGACCACCTCGAAATCCTGCACCGGGCTATGGCTGAACGACGCTTTTTAGCCTTGACCGGCGCAGGCATCAGCACCTCGTCGGGCATCCCGGATTACCGCGACAGTGAAGGTGTACGCCGGGGCAAAGCACCGATGATGTACCAGGAATTTCTTGCCACCCCAGAGGCGCGGCGTCGTTATTGGGCGCGGGCGATGCTGGGCTGGCCAAGGGTACGCATTGCGCAGCCGAACAAGGCTCACCTGGCACTGGCGACACTGCAACACCGTGGCTATATCAGCGGGCTGATCACACAAAACGTCGACACCCTGCATGACCAGGCCGGCAGCCACGACGTGATCGAACTGCATGGCAGCTTGCATCGGGTGCTGTGCCTGGATTGCCAACTGCGCAGCGCACGCGATGTGATCCAGCGGCAGATGGAAGTCGATAACCCGCATATGGCGCAAGTCCACGCCGTGCAAGCGCCGGATGGCGACACCTTGCTCGATCCGGCGTTTGAACAACACTTCCAGGTGCCCCACTGCCCCCATTGCAACGGCGAGCGGCTCAAACCTGACGTGGTGTTTTTTGGCGAGAATGTCGCACCGGCGACGGCGCTAAAGGCGATGGCGGCGGTAGAACACGCTGAGGGCCTGCTGGTGGTGGGGTCGTCACTGATGGCCTATTCGGCGTTCCGATTGTGCAAGGCCATGGTCGAGCGGGGTAAGCCGGTGATTGCGATCAATCTGGGCAAAACACGCGGGGATAAGCTGCTGCAGGTTAAAATCCAGGCCTCCTGCGAGCAGCTACTGCCGTTGCTCGTCGACCGGCTCCTACAGGAGGGTTGAAACGCCCGACCTGCACCTCCAAAAAATGACGCCCAAGTCACGTTTTCCCGCATTCCCCAGCCCCCACAACAAATTATGTAGTGATAAAAAATAATCACTACATAATCGTTGACGTAACCTTTTTGTCCTTGCATGATCTAGACGTCTCCCGGATCGGGAGCGTTGGTAACAAGCGTTTTGAACAGGCTCGTCTGACCGCCGAGCTGTTTTTCCGGATGTGCACTGCCCACAAGGCAGATTGATGAAGCTGACCAGGCCCGAAAGGGTCCGGTACAAGGAGCTAAAACGCTGCTTGTCTTCGTTATGAAAGCGTTGCGTAGCAGTTCATCAGCAAGACTACATGCATCAGGTTCAAGACCCTGCCCGTATTCGGCAGACCGTCACTGACGCCCGGTTTTCGGAACCGGAGACAACTACGCAGTTTTAACGAATCAATTGATAGATCGCCAACTGGTCAAGGGGCTTACACATGAATCTGAACAACCAACCAACTATCGATGAATTGGCTGAGATGTTCGCAGCGCAGAAAGACACACTCGACGACCATATCCTGTGGATTGGCAAATCGGGCGAAGTGCAAATTGACTGCCTGGCGCCCCATACCGAAGAAGCCGAGTTCGACCGCAATAACCGCGAACTGGCGGCGCGCCTGAAGATGTACCGCCGTGGCCAGGGCTATGTCGGAAAGAAGGCTGCGGCTGATCGCAACTTTATCGAGCAGGTGTTCGATACACTCAACAATGCCTGGGCATCTTTCAAAGACAGCTCGCAAGTTAAAGTGATCGACCGCTACTACTAAGTATTACTCAATCAATGCGGGAGCTGGCTTGCCAGCTCCCGCATTTTTTATAACGTTAGAAAGTTGGAAACCTGCCCTTCCCCGCCTCATCCCGAAAAATATCGAACAACACTTGCGCCGCCGCCGACAACTCATGGCCCGGTTTGGTCAACACGCCAATTGGCCGCTCGATCACCGGGCCGGTCAAGGTAATGCAATGAGCACCCGCCTCCTCCATCTGCCGGGCACATAACGCTGGCACGGCGCTGACGCCCAGCCCGCTGGCGACCATCTTCCCCACGGTCGCCAGTTGATGGCTTTCCAACGCTACGGGCAATTTCATCTGCAAGGCGCCAAGGTGTTCTTCCAACATCACACGTACCGTGGAGGGGCGTTGCAACGTGATAAACGGCTGCTCCAGCAAGGTTTTCCAATCGATCTCGGCACGCTGAGCCAACGGCGAATCCACTGGCACCACGGCGATAAAGCGATCCAGATATAACGGCGTAAATGCCAACGATGACCCTTCGGACGGCTCGAATGCCACGCCCAACTCCACCTGACGGTCGCGCACCATCTCCAGCACTTGCTCGTTGATCAGGTCATGCACCGTCACGTTCACCTGAGGGTAACGTGCGCGGAAGATCTTCAGGATCGGCGGCAACAGGTTACCGGCAAACGACGGCATGGCCGCCACCGTCACGCGCCCGCGTTGCAGGGTAAAACGCTGGCGCAGTTCGTCCTCGGCGTTATCCCAATCTGCAATCAACCGGCGCGCCAGGGGCAACAGCGATTCGCCCTCGGGGGTCAGCGCGACGTTACGGGTATTGCGGCTGAACAGGCGCCCGCCCAACCCTTCTTCCAACCCCTTGATGGTCAAGCTCAGTGCCGACTGAGAAAGGTGCAGGCGCTCGCAGGCAGCAGCGAAACTCAGACTCTGAGCAACGGCGAGAAAGGCACGCATCTGTTTGACGGTCATGAGGCAGCTCCAGACAGCAGTTGGACTATGCTGTTTTCTAAATCAATCAACCTTAAAAAACAACTTAACAAATCAATCCACTGGCGCAACACTCAACGCACTGGCTGGACCACAAACAATAAAAGAGGTGCATATGGCAGGTTTCGATAAACGCGTGGCGTCCTATGAAGAAGCACTGGCAGGCCTGGAAGACGGCATGACCGTGCTCTCCGGCGGTTTTGGCCTGTGTGGCATTCCGGAAAACCTCATTGCCGAGATCAAGCGCAAAAGCACCCGCGACCTGACGGTGGTTTCCAACAACTGCGGCGTCGATGGCTTCGGCCTGGGCGTGCTGCTCGAAGAAAAACAGATCAGCAAGGTGATCGCCTCTTATGTGGGTGAAAACGCCTTGTTCGAGAAGCAACTGCTCAGCGGCGAAATCGAAGTAGTCCTCACCCCTCAGGGCACCCTCGCGGAAAAAATGCGCGCAGGCGGAGCCGGCATCCCGGCCTTCTTCACCGCAACCGGCGTCGGCACCCCAGTTGCCGAAGGCAAGGAGACCCGCGAATTCAACGGCCGCCCGTATTTGATGGAAGAATCGATCACCGGCGATTTCGCTATCGTCAAAGGCTGGAAAGCCGACCACTTCGGCAACGTCATCTACCGCCATACCGCCCAGAACTTCAACCCGCTGGCGGCCACCGCGGGCAAGATCACCGTGGTCGAAGTCGAGGAAATCGTCGAACCGGGCGAGCTGGACCCGGCGCAGATCCACACCCCTGGTATCTACGTCGACCGGATCATCTGCGGCACCTTCGAGAAGCGCATCGAACAGCGCACCGTCCGCAAATAATCCACGTCCAGAACAATAAGAGGAAACAACCATGGCTCTTACCCGCGAACAAATGGCTCAACGCGTCGCCCGCGAAATGCAGGACGGTTACTACGTGAACCTGGGCATCGGCATTCCGACCCTGGTGGCCAACTACATCCCCGACGGCATGGAAGTGATGCTGCAATCGGAAAACGGCCTGCTCGGCATGGGACCGTTTCCTACCGAAGAAACCATCGATGCCGACATGATCAACGCCGGCAAGCAAACCGTCACCGCGCGTATCGGTGCCTCGATCTTTTCTTCCGCCGAGTCGTTCGCGATGATCCGCGGCGGCCACGTCGACCTCACGGTACTCGGCGCGTTTGAAGTGGACGTACAAGGCAACATTGCCTCGTGGATGATCCCCGGCAAGCTGGTCAAGGGCATGGGCGGTGCGATGGACCTGGTGGCCGGTGCGGAAAATATCATCGTGATCATGACCCACGCATCCAAGGACGGTGAGTCCAAACTGCTCAGCCAATGCAGCCTGCCGCTGACCGGCGCCAACTGCATCAAGCGCGTGCTCACGGACCTGGCGTACCTGGAAATCGAAAATGGCGCTTTTGTCCTCAAGGAACGCGCACCTGGCGTCAGTGTTGAAGAGATTGTGAGCAAGACCGCCGGTAAACTGATCGTCCCGGACCACGTTCCAGAAATGCACTTCCAGTGAGGACAGATTCCATGCAAGACGTCGTGATTGTTGCTGCCACCCGCACCGCCGTGGGCAGCTTCCAAGGTTCGCTGGCGAACATCCCGGCCCCGGAACTGGGTGCCGCCGTGATCCGTCGCCTGCTGGAGCAGACTGGCCTGGACCCGGCCCAAGTCGATGAAGTGATCCTCGGCCAGGTGCTCACTGCAGGCAGCGGCCAGAACCCGGCGCGCCAGGCTTCGATTCTCGCCGGCCTGCCCCACGCCGTGCCGAGCCTGACCCTGAACAAGGTTTGCGGCTCGGGCCTCAAGGCCCTGCACTTGGGCGCACAGGCCATTCGTTGCGGCGACGCCGAGGTGATCATTGCCGGCGGCATGGAAAACATGAGCCTGGCACCCTACGTACTACCCGCCGCGCGCACCGGTTTGCGCATGGGCCACGCGAAGATGATCGACAGCATGATCACCGACGGCCTGTGGGACGCATTCAACGACTACCACATGGGCATCACCGCCGAGAACCTGGTAGACAAATACGGCATCAGCCGTGAAGCCCAGGATGCGTTCGCCGCCGCCTCCCAGCAAAAAGCCGCCGCTGCCATTGAGGCCGGACGTTTTGCCGACGAGATCACCCCGATCCTGATTCCCCAGCGCAAAGGCGACCCGGTGGCTTTCGCGGTGGACGAACAGCCCCGCGCCGGTACCACGGCCGAGTCCCTGGCCAAGCTCAAGCCGGCGTTCAAGAAAGACGGCAGCGTCACCGCCGGCAACGCCTCCAGCCTCAACGACGGCGCCGCCGCCGTGCTGCTGATGAGCGCCGACAAGGCCCGCGCCCTCGGCTTGCCAGTACTGGCGCGTATCGCCAGCTACGCCAATGCGGGCGTGGACCCAGCCATCATGGGCATCGGTCCGGTATCGGCTACTCGCCGCTGCCTGGACAAGGCCGGCTGGCAGTTGGCAGACCTGGACCTGATCGAAGCCAACGAAGCCTTCGCTGCGCAATCTTTGGCAGTGGGCAAAGAGCTGGAATGGGACGCCGATAAAGTCAACGTCAACGGCGGCGCGATCGCCATCGGCCACCCGATTGGCGCCTCAGGCTGCCGCGTGCTGGTGACCCTGCTGCATGAAATGATCAAGCGCGACGCCAAAAAAGGTTTGGCGACGCTGTGCATCGGCGGCGGCCAAGGCGTGGCCCTGGCGCTCGAGCGCAGCTGAATCGGATCGCTATTGTGGCGAGGGAGCTTGCTCCCGTTGGGCTGCGTAGTTGCCCCATGCCAATAAGAGCAACACAGAAAAGGCCCGGTTCCACGAAAAGCCAGGCCTTTTCTTTTATCGATTCCCTACCTGTAAGCACTCGGTCAGCCAGCTCCCACATTTGATCTCACTGCCTGTCAGCTTGCGGCACCGCGAACACCGCGCTCGCCCGTAGTACCACCCGCTCCTCCACTTGCAAACTCAGCGTCGCAAACGCCATCTGCCGCCCGCGCTTGTGGCTTTCCAAACGCACCACCATCCACTCCCCCACCTGCACGGCGCCCAGGTAGTCCACGGTCATGCTGGCAGTAATCAACGGCAGCGGTGGCTCACTGGAAAACGCCATGGCGTATCCCATACCAATATCGGCCAGCGTCGCCAGCACCCCGCCATGCACCGTACCGCGCCCATTGGCGTGACGATGATCGGCGCGCAGGCCGACTTCCAATTGCAAGCCTTCACCGCGGCAATACGCCGGGCCGAGCAATTCCAGCAAGGGGCTGCTGCGCGGCAATGGGACAAAACCCTGGGGTACGTGAGCGGTCATGGCGGAGGCTTCCCTGGTGTGAGGCTTGAGGTGTACGCCAGGCCCGCCCCGGCAGCCACCACCATCAGCCAGGCAAATCCCGGGCAATGCTTTGCGTTAATGGACCAGACCGGCTTTAATCGCGATCAATTTCTCCTGCACATTTCAAGGAAACGCAATGCGCCACCTGGACGGCAATTCCCACCCGCTTCGCGCGCTGCTGTTGATTTTGCTCGCTGGCCTGGCCTTGGCCGGTTGCTCACCCAAGGACCACTCTCGCGCCACGGTCATCAATGGCGAACAGGGCAAGGCCGGGGCGCAACTGGCCTATGAGCATGACTTGACCCTGGCCCTGCCCGGCGCTCTGCTCGCGCCGCGTATGCAGGCCACTCGTGAGGCGTGTGAAACGGCGCGCTTTGGTGCCTGCAATATCCTTGGCATTACCGAAGATGGCCAGGGTGGCCAGGTCATCCTGCGGATCGCACCCACGGGTGTGGAACCGATGGTCGCCCTCGCGGCTGAAGGCGGCAAACTCGGCCAGCGCATCACTACCGCCGAAGACCTGGCCGATGCGGTCGACGATGTGCGCCGCCGCCAGCAGCGCCTGCAAGCCCAGCAGCAACGCCTCGACGAACTGGCCAAGCGCAAGGACATCAACGTCAGTGACTTGATCGTTCTGAGTAAGGAGCAAGCAAGTATTGAAAATGAGTTGCAGGCATTGGCCCAGGTTGCCGCCGGCCAGCAACGCCGCCTCGATACCAATCGCGTGACCCTGAATTTCCGCTCTTCTGACGGTGCGAACCAAGCGTCACGTTTCAGCCGGATGTTCAGCCACCTGGGAGACAACCTGGTGAACGGCACGGCCGACGCCCTGGAGCGTGCCAGCTATGTGCTGCCATTTGTGATCCTGGCGTTCCCGGTGGTGTGGCTGTGGGTTGGGTTGTGGCGCCGCTTCGTCAAGCGCCGCAGCTGATCAGCGCTTGATACAGCGCTGATAGCGCTCATCCACACGCTTGGCAAACCAGGCCGTGGTCAGGTTGCGGGTGATCTTCGGGCTCTTGAGCACAATGCCCGGCAGGATCGCCCGTGGCAGCGGTTTGCCGGCCGCCTGGTCGGCCAGGCTGAAGACGCGCTTGTATAACGTAGTGTCCTCGAAATCCAACTGGTCGCCCTGCTCCAACTGGCTGCGGATGCTCGGGTTGCGCATGTCCAGCTTCGCCCCCAGTGAGCGCACTGCCAGTTCGGTGGTGCCGGGCAGCAGGGAGCCATAGCGGATCAAGTCCCCATCCAGCGCCAACTCTTTACCCGTCACGCGGCTGACCGCGGCCTGGAACGCAGCATTGCGGCTGGCGTACCAACCGGCATTGAAATCGGCAAAGCGGTACAACGGCTGGTCGTAGCTCACCGGGTAGCCGAGCAAATGGGCGATGCCGAAGTACATACCGCCGCGACGGGTGAACACTTCACGGCGAATCGTACCGTCCACCGTGTAGGGATAACCCCGCGCCTGTTTTTGTGCAAAGTCGATACTGACCTGCATCGGGCCTGCGGTGTGCACCGGGTTGAAGCCGCCAAACAAGGTATTACCCAGGGGCACCATGCTGATGAAGTCATCGAAGATCGCGCTCAAGTCCTTCTCCGTGCGTGCGGCATTCAAGCGGTCGGCGTAGGTTTTGCCGGTGGGCGAACGCAATTGCAGGGCGCTGCGTACCACGAACGCGGGCACATGCACCTTGCCGGCGCGACGCAGGATTTCATCCTGGGCGATCTTGCCCATGCCCGGCACAGGCGGGTCGACCTGATAGGTAGACTCCTGCTCGGTCACCGCCAGCACGGCGCAGATGTTTTCGGTGCTGGGGTAGATTTTCTGGGTGTCGAAGGCGGTGTAGATGTCCTGGGCCCAACCGTTGCGGTCCGACACCTTGGCCGGCAGCAGGCGCACGATCTGCGCCTTCACCTCGGCCTCACTGCGCTCGGGTTGCTGCGGGCCACGGGAGGTGGAACAACCGGCCAGCACCAGTAAAGGCATAAGGCAAAAGAGCAGACGACTTGTATACATGAGGCTTCCTTGGTTAACGACAGGCCGGGCAGTGCAGATATCGACAGGTAAGTCTAACCGGGGTTCGTCGGTGAGCCGAAGCGGATGCCTGGTCTTAGCTGAAACATCCCACATAACTGCCGGATAAGCGCTACTCCCCTGCCCTGTGAACCGCTGCAAAGTCCCTCGCCTGATCAAACAGTGCGAGGGATTGCAGATGGTTGTTTTCGTTACGCCCCCGATTCATGGGGTTGGCGCTTGAACCCGGTCATTGGCAGGCTGGCCCTAACCCCAATGAACGTGAAAACGGTCGACGTTGAAAGCGTCTTCCGTGACTTTCGCGATTGCCTGAACACCTTTGACGATTGGGCCGATAGCTTCTGGAGCTTCTCGGCGCTGGAGCTTGAGCAGGTGTTCAAGGTCGGCGATGAGGTAACGCTCGTTGCCCCGATCAATCGCTCCCTGTTTCCCAGCAGCACCGTCGCCACCTGCCAGGCCAACGGTACGTTGACCCTGGTGCATATGTTTCAGAGCACGCGGTTCGTGCCGATCGGCGACACGGCGGTGATGCTGCAACGCGTTGATCCAAACGGCGGCCCGTTGGGCGAGCCCATCCACAAGACCATCGGCCCGAGCGGCATCCTTGAGATCACCGAGTGTGATCGCAACCAGCAATATCGGGTGAGCTTTTACCCCAACGTTTCCCAGGATCACCTCAAGGCGCTGTATGCCTCCTACCAGTCGGTGATCGCAGCGCTGGAAGCCCGGCTGCGCAAAGAGTGGACCGACACTTTCCAAGCCCAGTGGAAAAGTTACGCAGACGCTCGCCCGCTTGAGCGGCGCCGCCTGCTGGAGGCGGCCTTTGCCAGCGGCATGGTCAAGGCGCTTTACAGCCTGTGGGACAACATTGGCGAGCTGTCGGCGCTGCTGGCGGACCTCAAGCCCAACAGCGAAAAACTGCTGCAATACCTTTCTCAAACTGAGCTCGATGAACTGCTGACACTGAGCAGTGACGCGATCGCCCAGGGCTTGCTGGTGCTCAGTGATGAACCGCTGTTGTTTATCTATCTATCGGCGCTGGTCAGCTGGATGCGCATGCTCCCGCCGCCGGAGATGGCTGAACTGTGGGGCGAAATTACCGGTGAGGTCCTGATCAATCTGCTGCTGATTCGCGTCTTGGGTGCGATGGGCGTAGTGGTGCGATTGGGGGCTGGTGTGCTCAGTCACGTCAAATCCGGGCGCGCACGAGCGTTGTTGGAATTGCTGGCCAAGCAAGTAGTGGGGCCAGGGTTGGGGCCGCATGTCGAGGTCGCCAAGCCGGTGTTACTGAGCAGTGCCGCGACACCGGTCAAGGCAGTGCCGGCGGTGCCGTTGAAGGCAGGCGACACGCTGGTTTCGAACCCGGTGTCGATGGTGCGCAGCAAGACCCAACGCACCACGTTGGTCCGCCAGGAATCGGTGGATGATGCGCCTGCCGTGGCGTCGAATCCGAAGGGAGATGCGGCGGCTACAGCAGATAAGACGGTCACTCATGGTTGCCCGGTGTCGATGTTCACCGGCGAGGAATTGCTGACCCTTACCGATGGCGCGCTGGACGGGATTTTGCCGTTTGATTGGACGCGGCTGTATCGCACCAGTGCGGTGGAACTGGATTGCGGGTTGGGGTTTGGCTGGAGTCATGCGCTGGCGCACAGGCTTTGTGTGTCGGGCGATTCGGTGGTGTGGACCGATCATGAGAACCGCTCGACTACCCTGCCCTTGCCGACTTCTGCTCGGCCTGCGATTACCAACAGCCTGGCGGAAGCGGCGATCTACTTGGACTCGGCTCCTGATGAGTTAGTGCTGGCCCAGGCGTCGCGGTTCTATCACTTTCGCGACGGTGTACTGACTGCGATCAGCGATGCGTATGACAACCGCCTGCGCATTTGCCGTGATCCTTCCGGGCGGATCGAGCGGCTGGATAACGGTGCTGGTCGCTCGCTGCTGCTGCGTTATGAGCTGGATCGAATCGTGGCGGTGGACTACCAGGTGCATCGCGCCAAAGGGCGTGAGCCCTACGTCTGGGAAACCGAGCAGAACGTTGTTTCCTACGCCTATGACGAAGACGGACGACTGGTTTGCGCGACCAATGCCGTCGGTGAAAGCGAGCGTTATCGGTACGACGATCAGCACGTCATTCTTGAGCGGCAGCTGGCCGGTGGGGCGAGTTTCTTCTGGGAGTGGGAAGGCTCCGGCAAGGCGGCGCGTTGCGTCCGGCACTGGGCGAGCTTTTCGCAGATGGACACGCGCTATGCCTGGGGGGATGACGGCCGTGTCACCGTGCATAACGTCGATGGTAGTCAGGAGGTGTATGTCCACGACGACCGGGCGCGGTTGGTGCAGCGCATCGATCCGGACGGCGCGCAGCATTTCAAATCCTACGATAAAAAGGGCCGGCTGACCGTCGAGCAAGACCCGCTGGGCGCGGTGACGGCGTATCAGTACGACGAAGCCGGACGCTTGGTGGCGTTGTTTCCGGGAGATGACGAGCCGACGTCCTACGAGCATGACAACGGTTTTGTTCGGGTTGTGAGGCGTGGGGAGGCAGTCTGGAAATACGAGCGTAATGAGCAAGGCGATGTTACGCGTAGGACCGATCCTGACGGCGAGGTTACCGATTACAGCTACAACAAACACGGGCAACTGACCGGGGTTTGGTACCCGGATCACAGCTGCCATCGGCTGGTGTGGAATGAGCGTGGGCAGTTGCTGGAAGAGCAATTGCCCAATGGCGGGATCAAGCGTTATCGCTATGACGATCTAGGGCGGCAGGTTGCACGTGAGGATGAGCATGGCGCGCGGACTCTTTATGAATGGGACGCCGTAGGACGTCTGCTGAAACTGACCCAGCCCGGCGGCGCTTGCCGGGAATTCAGCTACAACCCCTACGGCAAAATCATCGCTGAACGCGATGAACTCGGTCACGTCACCCGCTACGAATACGCCGATGGCCTGCACCTGATCAGCCGCCGCATCAACGCCGACGGCACCCAGGTCAAGTATCGCTACGACAATGTTCGGTTACTGCTGACCGAAATTGAAAACGAAGTCGGCGAAACCTACCAGCTCGCCTACCACCCCAATGGCCTGATCAAACAGGAAACCGGCTTCGACGGCCAACGCACCGCCTACGTCTACGACCTCAACGGCAACCTGCTGGAAAAGACCGAACACGGCGACGACGGCAGTCAGCTCATCACCCGCTACGAGCGCGACCACGCCGGTCGCCTCGTACGAAAAACCCTGCCCGATGCCAGCGTTGTCGACTATGGCTACGACCGTCAAGGCAATCTCCTCAGCGTCGAAGACGGCCACTGGGCGTTGGCCTACGAATACGACCGCCAAAACCGCCTCACTGCCGAGCACCAAGGCTGGGGCACCCTGCGCTATGGCTACGACGCCTGCGGCCAGCTGAAAAACCTGCGCCTGCCGGACAACAACCGTCTCGTCTTCAACCACGACAAAGGCGGCCACCTCGCCACCGTCGAACTCAATGGTGAAGTGCTCACCTCGCATCTCTTCAAGAGCGGCCGCGAACACCAACGCCAACAAGGTCAACTGCTCAGCCACTATCACTACGACGAGCAAAACCGCCTACACGCCCACGCCGTTACGCAGCAGC
This sequence comes from Pseudomonas synxantha BG33R, assembly GCF_000263715.2. Taxonomy (NCBI): domain Bacteria; kingdom Pseudomonadati; phylum Pseudomonadota; class Gammaproteobacteria; order Pseudomonadales; family Pseudomonadaceae; genus Pseudomonas; species Pseudomonas synxantha. The sequence continues at coordinate 2,261,143 of NZ_CM001514.1, read as the reverse complement.
AAAACTACCTCTACCAACGCCAATACGACTACGACAAAAGCGGCACCCTCACCCGCCTGCTCGACACCCGCAAAGGCGAACACCTTTACCGCTACGACCCACTGAATCGTCTGACCCGCGCCGATCATTCCCAAGACGTCCAGGAGCGCTTTGCCCACGACCCAGCGGGCAACCTGCTGATGCAAGACCGCCCCGGCCCGGACATCGTTGCCGGCAACCGCCTGATGATCCAGGGCGACCGCCATTACGACTACGACGCCTTCGGCAACCTGATCCGCGAACGGCGCGGCAAAGGCCAGCAACTCGTTACTGAGTACCGCTACGACTGCCAGCATCGGTTAATCAGCATCACAAAACCGAACGGCGAAACCGCTAGTTATCGCTATGACCCGTTTGGGCGACGTGTCAGCAAAATCGTCGATGGCAAGACCACGGAATTTTTCTGGCAAGGCGACAAGCTGATTGCCGAGCACCATGCGGAACGCCATCGCAGTTACCTCTACGAGCCCAACAGCTTCCGCCCGCTGGCGCTGCTGGAAGGCTATGGACCACAAGCCACAACGCCCTACCACTACCAACTCGACCACCTCGGCACACCGCAGGAACTGACCAGCCCCGAGGGCGAAATCGTCTGGTCCGCCCACTACCGCGCCTACGGCCAGATTGCGCGGCTCGACGTAGGCAAAATCGACAACCCGCTGCGCTTCCAAGGTCAGTATTTCGACCGGGAAAGCGGCCTGCACTACAACCGCCATCGCTACTACAATCCGGATATCGGTCGTTACCTGACGCCGGACCCGGTGAAGTTGGCGGGTGGGGTCAATGGGTACCAGTACGTGCCCAGCCCTACTGGCTGGATTGATCCACTTGGCCTGAGTAGATGCCCTGGTGAATGCGGTCCCGCTGAAGGCGTCGAAGATCCTGCAACCAGTGCAAAAACCAAAGACAGCCAGCCGACGCTGCCTGCTCCTGAAGAAATTCAGTGGACCGCTCATGGTTATAAGCACAGCCCGTCTAAGAAAATGCCTTGGAAAGATATTTTGGCAACAACAAAGTCCGGCCCGGCAAAGTACAAACCGGGTATAAATATTGAAAATCTGGAAAGAGAAGCCTATAAAAATGGCAGAGCGACTACTAATGGAAAACCTTGGAAAGTGATGGAGTACTCTGAGAGCATTGGGGCCAGCGAAGGAGCATCCAGCCGCTGGATACGCATAGAGTTGAGTGCAAAAACCATTCACGGCCACCCTATTTCAGAAAGAGAATTTCGGAGGTTAACTAAATGATCTCGTTAGATTTCCTGAAAGGCAAAATCACTTACGATGAGCTATCAATACTGCAGAATTCCGGGATTGAGCACCAAGCCCATAACCTAAAGGAGGACATGCTTCAGGTTGAATATCCAGACGGCTTTCTTATTGATGTAGGTTGGTATCCTTCATTCGATGCAAAAGGGCATTTTCAAATAAAGGTGATTAAAGACTACGAATGGGACTCTCCCACTTTAAAACTTACCGCACAATCAATTAGCACACTAAGCGAGCTGCTGCTGCTCGCTCAAGACTCGATTAATACAAAACTTCAAAAAACCACCACTTCGTTGATCGCTTGATAACGTCTAACGAAGTGTATCTGCGCAAGCTCGCCCCTGTGAAAAGCAAACCCACTCACCACAGGGGATAAACGGCGCCGTTAGATCCCCGCCAACGCCAAATCCATCGCAAAATACGTAAAAATCAAATCCGCCCCCGCCCGCTTGATCGACCCCAAGGTCTCGCGCACCACCCGGTCCTCATCAATCGCCCCGGCCTGGGCGCCGAACTTGATCATTGCGTACTCACCGCTCACCTGATATGCCGCCACCGGCAGGCGTGACGCCTCGCGGATGTCGCGGATGATGTCGAGGTAAGCGCCGGCTGGCTTGACCATCAGCGCATCGGCACCTTCCTGTTCGTCCAGCAGCGATTCGCGCACGGCTTCGCGGCGGTTCATCGGGTTCATCTGGTAGCTTTTGCGGTCGCCCTTGAGGGCGCTGCCGCCTGCTTCGCGGAAGGGGCCGTAAAGGGCCGAGGCGAATTTGGTCGAGTAGGCCATGATCGGGATATGGGTGAAACCGGCGTCGTCGAGGGCGCGGCGGATGGCCTGGACCTGGCCGTCCATGGCGGCGGACGGAGCGATCACGTCGGCGCCGGCGCGGGCAGCGGCCACAGCTTGTTTGCCGAGGTTGACCAGGGTTGCGTCGTTGTCGACATGGGCACCGTGCATCACGCCGCAATGGCCGTGGTCGGTGTATTCGCAGAAGCAGGTGTCGGACATCACAATCATTTCCGGCACCGCGTCCTTGATGATCGAGGACATGCGCGAAACCAGGCCGCGCTCTTTCCAGGTATCGCTGCCGTTGGCGTCGAGGTGGTGGGACACGCCGAAGGTCATTACCGACTTGATGCCGGCACGGGCGTAACGCTCGATCTCGCCGGCCAGTTTCTTCTCCGGGATACGCAGCACGCCCGGCATACTGGTAATCGGCACGAAATCGTCAATTTCTTCTTCAACGAAGATCGGCAACACCAGATCGTTAAGGGTGAATTCGCTTTCCTGGAACAAGCCGCGCAGCTGCGGGGAGCGGCGCAGGCGACGTGGGCGGGCTTGGGGGAACTGACTGGTCATGGCTTTCCTGAAAAATGGCTGAAATCTTTGGGGCCAAAGCTTATGCCCCCAAGTCCCGGCAACACAAATGCCAAGGGGCCAATAGTGTATTGCCAGGCGCGTAACAATTTATTGATCTAGAGCTGTAGCTGCCCTTGGATACACAGCGCTACGACGCCGCCGACCCACACCTCATCGCCTTGGCGCTCGATGTGAATACGCCCTGCTCGCCCCATCGCCGTGCCCTGGCTGACCACATAACGGCTGGGCGCCAAGCCCTCGGCAAGCAGCCATTGGGCAACACCTGCGTTCAAACTGCCGGTGGCCGGGTCTTCAGGGGCGCCTTCGCCAGCGATAAAGGCGCGCACTTCAAATTGTGCGTCTACCGCGTCACGCAACGGATCACAGGGGGCGATCACCCCCACGGCCAGGCCCTGCAGTTGCGCATAGTCCGGTTGCAACGCGAGCACCGCGTCACGATCAGCCAGCATCACTGCCAGCCACCCGGCACCATTGTCGACCCACTGGCTGCGCACAATCGCCTCGGGCGCCAGCTTCAATGCCAGACGCACGCGTTCCAGCAACGGCGCCTCCACGGCCCCTGCACGCAACAACGGCGGCGCGATAAACGCCAGTTCGTCACCTTGGCGGCGGATGCGCACCAGACCGATTTCGCACTCCTGAACAATCTCCTCGCCTCGGGGTACGCCACCGGCCTGCAACCAGGCGTGGCAACTGCCCAACGTCGGGTGGCCGGCAAACGGCAGCTCCGTGAGGGTGGTGAAAATGCGTACGCGGTAGTCGGCCCGTGGATCCCTGGGTGTGAGCAAAAACGTGGTTTCGCTGAGATTGGTCCAGTTGGCAAAGTCCGCCATCTGTTGGTCAGTGAGGCTATCGGCGCTGAGCACCACGGCCAACGGGTTGCCTTTAAGCGGTACGCGGCTGAATACATCCAGTTGTTGGAACTCGAAAGTCGGCATGCTTCAGCTCGGAATATTCAGGCCACGGATGACCGCCGGACGTGCGACAAAGCCGTCCAATGCGCGCAGTACGTTAGGGAAATCGGCAATGCCCACCAGGTCGCCGGATTCGTAGAAACCGATCAGGTTGCGAATCCAGGGGAAAGTGGCGATGTCGGCGATGCTGTAGTCATCGCCCATGATCCAGGTGCGGCCCAGCAGGCGTTTTTCCAGAACGCCCAGCAACCGCCGGGCTTCAGCGGCGTAGCGGTCACGCGGGCGCTTGTCTTCATAAGCCTTGCCGGCGAACTTGTTGAAGAACCCCACCTGGCCGAACATCGGGCCGATCCCGGCCATCTGGAACATCAGCCACTGCAGGGTTTCATAGCGGGTGGCCGGGTCTTCGGAAAGCAACTGGCTGGTCTTTTCCGCCAGGTAGATCAGGATCGCGCCGGACTCGAACAGCGCCAGCGGTTGCCCGCTCGGGCCGTTAGGATCAATGATCGCAGGGATTTTGTTGTTGGGGTTCAGGGACATGAACTCCGGGGACATCTGGTCCTGAGTGTCAAAACTGACCTTGTGCGCTTCATAGGGCAGCCCCAGTTCTTCGAGCATGATCGACACCTTGACGCCGTTGGGCGTGGGCAACGAATACAACTGCAGGCGATCCGGGTGCTGGGCAGGCCATTTGCTGTTGATCGGGAAAGCGGCGAGTGCGTTCATCGAGAACCCCCTGGACGGAAAGCCCTCATGATAGTCATCTGCCCGCCACCGTGCATGGGTCATCGTTGCGCAACATTTGCCCGCTAGTATCCCCTCTGGGCGAACCAAAGCGCCTGATTGCACTCTTAAGAGCGCCCGAAGGGTAAATGGAAGCACCTTGCTATATCGACAGGGAATACCCCAGGACGCTTGCCGCGTCACTGGGGCCGGGCCTGTCCGCCTTAACCCGACGCACGAAGACTCGAACCTATAATGAAGATCAAGCCTCTGCGCCTTGTGCAACGATTCAAACGTTATTCATACATGATGTTGCCGCTGCTGCTGGTCAGCGCGGCCATCGTCACCGCTCTCGACGCCCGTGAAAGCCGTGCCCAACCCGTGGACGGCGTGCAAACCCTGGTATTCCTGCGCCACGGCGAAAAACCGGCCGGTGGCCTGGGCCAGCTCAATTGCCAGGGCCTGAACCGTGCCATGAACCTGGCTACTGTCCTGCCGGAGAAGTTTGGCAAGGCCAATTACGTGTTTGCCGCCAACCCGACACGCAATGTCGAGGAAGGTGAACTGGACAATTCCTACAGCTACATTCGCCCACTGATTACCATCAGTCCCAGCGCGATCAAGCTTGGCCTGCCGGTGAACATCGAATTCTCAGCGAATGACACCAGCGCCCTGGCCGAAGAACTGGTCGAGGACAAGTACCGCAACGCGACGATCTACACGGCCTGGTCCCATGGTTACTTGCCGGAACTGATCAACAAAGTCGCCAGCGAAGCGTCCGGCGAAAAGCACACCCTCACCGATGACTGGTCTGGCAATGACTATGACTCCCTGTACGTATTGACGCTGACCTGGCACAACGGCAAGGCCTCGCTGCTCAGTCGCAACTATAAGCAGGGGCTGAATAACGGCGATGAAACCTGCCCGGATCCGACCCAGGTCAGTGCAGATATCTGAAGCGTGAGCCGCAGGGGCGTATGATGCCCGGCTATCGACTCACCTGCGGATCCTCTTCATGTCCAACCTCGCGTCCTCCCAGCCCAATCGGGGCTGGTCGTTCTGGTGCAAGCCTGCCCTGTTTCTGCTGGTGGCCTGCATCGGCCTCTACTATGTGAAATGGTCGCCCTACTACCTCAAGGCGTTTGTAGCGGCGGACAACCACAGCATTGGCGCCTCGATTCTCAATGACCAGCAAAGCTCGCCCCTGGCGGCGGCGCTGGCCTACGCCCAAGTGTATTTCCTGGCGATCTGGAAAGCCGCTGTGCTGGCGGTGATCCTCGGTTCATTACTGCAAGTACTGATCCCTCGCGACTGGCTGCTGCGCCTGTTTGGCCGTGCCGGGCTGGGCTCGACCCTGCGCGGCGGGCTGTTTGCCTTGCCGGGGATGATGTGCAGTTGCTGTGCAGCGCCAGTGGCGGCGGGCATGCGCCGTCAGCAGGTGTCGGTGGGCGCGGCGCTGGCGTTCTGGATTGCCAACCCGGTCTTGAACCCGGCCACGCTGGTGTTCATGGGGTTTGTGCTGGGCTGGGACTTTACCGCGCTGCGGCTGGTGGCCGGGATTGTGCTGGTGGTGGGGGTGTCTCTGGTAGCGCAGCGTATCGCGCGCCCTGATCAAGTGCCGGAAGCGGCGCTGGAGGCTGTCGCCGAAGTCAGCACCCTGGAGTCGCAACCCTTCCTGAGCCGTTGGTTGCGCACCTTGTGGCAACTGTTCTGGAGCACCATCCCGGTGTACATCCTGGCGGTGTTAATCCTCGGTGCAGCAAGGGTGTGGCTGTTCCCCCATGTGGACGGGGCGATGGCCAACAGCCTGGTATGGCTGGTGCCGCTGGCGATCGTCGGTACGTTGTTCGTGATTCCTACGGCGGCAGAAATACCCATCGTACAAACCATGATGACCCTGGGCATGGGCACCGGCCCGGCCGTGGCCCTGCTGATGACCCTGCCGAGCGTGAGCCTGCCGTCGCTGTTGATGCTGCGCAAGGATTTCGATGCGCGGGTGCTGGTGACAGTGGCCGGGTTGACCATGCTGGTGGGGGTGGTGTGTGGGTTGATTGGGGCGGTGATTCTTTAGATTTTCAGTGGGGCTGATGGCCTCATCGCAGGCAAGCCAGCTCCCACCTTTGTATGTATTCACACTTCAAAAGGTGGGAGCTGGCTTGCCTGCGATGGCGTCCGAAAGATCACCCCACCCGAGATGCTCGTTCACGCAAATATTCCACCACCGCCTCTTGCTCCCCGGCAAACTCGATCCGTGCGCCTTTGCTCTCGCGCTGGAACGCATACATCGGGTCGTAATACTCGCGCAACAAGCCTTCGATCCACACGCAGTGCAGCTCCACTGCACCGCTGCGCGCCTGTTCCGCCAGGGCGTCCTGCAAAATCGCCTGCAGCCGCTGGAAACGTTCGCCGCCCAGACGCTTGTGAATATTGACCAGGCTTTGGGTCAGGCGCTCGGCAAATAATAGCTGGCCGCCTTCACCAAACACGTCAATGAACTCGGCGCACAGGTCGACCACGTAATCCTTCAGGATGCGCTCGACGCGGCCCTCAACGCTGTCTTCCAGCCACACCATCGGAAACGTCTGCATCCCCTTGTGCAATGGCAATGGCAGCGCACAGCTGCCGATCATGCGGCTCTCGTCTTCGACCACGAACTGGCCAATGCCCGCTGCGCGTTTCTTCAACAGGTCCACCGCCAGGCGATTCTCGAAGTCGATATTGGACGGTTGCGCGGTGGCACGCTTGCCGAAGCTGGAACCGCGATGATTGGCATGGCCCTCCAGGTCCAGGGCGTTGCGCAGTTGACCCAATACCTCGGTCTTGCCGGTACCGGTCATACCGCCAAGCAGCACGAAATCACACTGGGCGGTCGCCTGCTCCAAAGTATCCAGCAGGAAGGTACGCATGGCCTTGTAACCACCGCCGACCCGGGGATATTCGATCCCCGCTTCGGCTTTCAACCATTGCTGCACGATTTGCGAGCGCAGCCCACCGCGAAAGCAGTAGAGGTAGCCATCCGGATTAGCCTGGGCAAACTGCGCCCATTGCTCGATGCGCTTGGTCTTGATCGCTCCAGAGACCAGCTCATGGCCCAGGACAATTGCAGCTTGCTGGCCTTGTTGCTTGTAGCAGGTGCCCACCCGCTGGCGCTCGTCGTCGGTCATCAGCGGCAGGTTGACCACGCCGGGGAACGCGCCCTTGACAAATTCGACCGGCGCGCGGGTATCCATCATCGGCCGGTCATTGAGGAAGATGTCGCGGTAATCGGTGATGTCAGTTGCCATCAAATCACCTCTACCGCGTTGGTCTGTCGCTCAAGCAGTTCGCCGATTGGCTCAAGGTTCAGGCCCAGTTCGGCGGCTACCGCATGAAACTCGGCATCGCCTTCGGGGGTGACGGCGATCAGCAGGCCACCGCTGGTCTGTGGGTCGCACAGTACGCGCTTGTGCAACTCCTGCACGCGCCCGAGCTTGCTGGCGTAGCTGTCGAAGTTGCGCAAGGTGCCGCCCGGTACGCAGCCCTGGTCCAGGTAGTACTCAACCCCTGGCAGGCGTGGGACTTTTGCATATTCAATGCGGGCCGTCAGGCCACTGCCATCAGCCATTTCCACCAGGTGGCCGAGCAGGCCGAAACCGGTAACGTCTGTCATCGCAGTGACACCGGCCAACTTGCCGAAACGGCTGCCAGGCTTGTTGAGGGTGCACATCCAGTCACGGGCCAGGCCGACGTCGGCCTCGCGCAACTTGCCCTTCTTTTCGGCGGTGGTGAGGATACCGATGCCCAAAGGCTTGGTCAGGTACAGCTTGCAGCCGGCAGTGGCAGTGTCGTTGCGCTTCATGTGGCGCTTTTGCACGATCCCGGTAACGGCCAGGCCAAAGATCGGCTCCGGGGCGTCAATGGAATGCCCACCCGCCAGCGGGATACCGGCGGCGTCGCACACTGAACGGCCCCCGCGGATCACTTCGCGGGCAATCTCCGGCGCCAGCACGTTGACCGGCCAGCCAAGAATAGCGATGGCCATCAAGGGGTCGCCGCCCATGGCATAAATGTCGCTGATCGCATTGGTGGCGGCGATGCGGCCGAAGTCGAAGGGATCGTCGACTATCGGCATGAAAAAGTCCGTGGTGGAGACCACGCCGCGCTCGTCGTCAATGGCGTAAACCGCCGCATCATCACGTGAGGCGTTGCCCACCCACAGGTTGGGGTCCAGGTTCTGTGCGCCGCTGCCGGCAAGGATCACCTCCAACACCTGGGGCGAAATCTTGCAGCCGCAACCCGCACCGTGGCTGTACTGGGTAAGGCGAATCGGCTCGTTCATGGAAGACCTCAAGCTATCAAGTGGGCCGATTCTAGCAGACAGCAAAAGGCCGGCAGGGCTCTTGTGAGCGCAGCCGGCCTGTTTGGGTCAGGGGTTACTCGCGGGCAGCGAGCAAACGCTTGTGGCGGTTACGCCGTGCGATGTTCAGGCATTCGATAGCCGCCGAGAACGCCATGGCCGCATACACGTAGCCTTTTGGCACGTGGGCGCCGAAGCCTTCGGCGATCAGCGTCATGCCGATCATGATCAAAAAGCCCAGGGCCAGCATCACCACGGTCGGGTTGTCGTTGATGAACTTGGCCAACGGCTCGGCCGCCACCAGCATCACGATCACCGAGGTCACCACGGCAATGATCATGATCGGCAAGTGCTCGGTCATGCCCACGGCCGTGATGATGCTGTCGATGGAGAACACCAGGTCGAGCAACAGGATCTGCCCGATGGCCGCCGCGAAGCCGATGGCCACGGTGTTGCCAACCGTTGCTTTCTCTTCAGGCTCCGGGTCCATGCTGTGATGGATTTCGGTGGTTGCCTTCCACACCAGGAACAGGCCACCGGCGATCAGGATCATGTCCTTCCAGGAGAACGCCTGGCCGAACACTTCAAACACCGGCGCCGTCAACTGCACGATGAAGGCGATGGTGCTCAACAGGCCCAGGCGCAATACCAGCGCCATGCTGATACCGATGCGCCGCGCCTTGGCCCGGTGCTGCTCGGGTAGTTTGTTGGTGAGGATCGAGATAAAGATCAGGTTATCGATGCCCAGCACGATTTCCATGACGATCAAGGTAGCCAGTGCGACCCAGGCGGTGGGGCTGGCGGCCAGTTGTAAAAGGTAATCCATAGGTCAGTCCTGACGTGGTAGTGCTGGGAAATTAGGTTTCTTGGGTGTTCGATTCGGCGTCTTTTTCTTCCTGATCATCTTTCTTCTGCGGATTGATCAAGCCCTGGGTCGCTTCACTCAATGCCTGCTCGGCAGCCTTCTGGGTGTCATCGATCGCTTGCTTGGCCGATTCGCTGGCTTTGCCCAACACTTGCTGCGCGCTTTTCTCGACCTGATCACAACCGCCGATCATCACCAATGAAAGCGCAAGCAGCGACGCCGCGCCCAGGGAATTGAGTTTCATGCTGTATTCCTCATTAGAACCATTGGGTCCAAATAGTGGCCCCGCGATAGCGATGCATTCTATGCAGGTGAACAGTTCAGGAAAATTCGTATTTTTCTCGCGTATACTTCGATTTTTACGAAGTGTAGACCGCGATGCTCAATTATCGACAACTGCATTACTTCTGGGTGGTAGCCAAGACTGGGAGCATCGTGCGTGCCTGCGAACAACTGAACCTCACGCCCCAGACTATCAGCGGGCAGATCAGCCTGTTGGAACAGACCTTTGGCATTGCTCTGTTTCAGCGGGTGGGGCGCCAGCTTGAGCTGACCGAAGCCGGGCGCCAGGCGCTACCCTACGCCGAGCAGATGTTCCAGACCGGCAACGAACTTGAGGCGATGTTGCGCGCCCAGCCCGATGAGCAACAGATCCCGTTCAGGGTCGGCGTGGCGGATGTGGTGCCAAAATCCATCGTCTACCGCCTGATCGCCCCCACCATGGAGCTGAGCGAACCGCTGCGCATCACTTGCCGCGAAGACAAACTCGAACGTTTACTCGCCGACCTGGCGATCCAGCGTCTGGACCTGGTGATTTCCGACAGCCCGATGCCGAGCCATCTGGACATCAAGGGCTACAGCCAGAAGCTGGGGGAATGCGGCATCAGTTTTTTCGCCACCCAGGCGTTGGCTGACCAGCATGGCGGCGATTTCCCACAGTGTTTGCACGGTGCGCCGTTATTGATTCCGGGGGCAGAGACCGTAGTGCGCAGCCGATTGCAGCGCTGGTTTGCCGAGCAGCAGATTCAACCGCGGATCATCGGTGAGTTCGACGACAGTGCGTTGATGCAAGCGTTTGGGCAATCCGGCAGCGGAATCTTCATCGCCCCCAGCGTGATCGCCGATGAGGTGGTGCGCCACTACGGCGTGGTGCTGATCGGCCAGACCGACGCGGTGACCGAGTCGTTCTATGCGATCTCGGTGGAGCGCAAGGTCAAGCACCCCGGTATCGTGGCGATTACCGAAGGGGCAAGGCGCGAGTTGTTTACCGCCCTGCCCTGAAAAAACTGCGCGCCCCCTTTGATCAGGCGTTGGCCGCGGTAGGTTTGGCGGTCATCAACCACAGTGCGAGCAGGATCGACACCAGGATAAACCCCGATGCGGCAAAGCCAAGGCTGCCCAGGCCCAGGGTGTCAATCACATGCCCACCCACCATTGCACCCAGGCCAATGCCGAGATTGGCCCCGGCGATATTCAGCGAGGCGGCAAACGCCGGCGCGTGGGGCGCCGCCTTCATCAATCGCACATGGCTGACCAGGAACATCGCCGCCTGGGTCACGCCCCATACCGCCATCGCCGCCGCCAGGCCAATGGTCGAATGAATCGCCGGCACCACTGCCATCATGCCCGCGATCATAAACCCGCAGAACACCATGGACGCAATCAAGGGATGACGATCCACCGCGCGCCCGCCAAGGGAATTGCCGATCAGCCCGACCGCGCCGAAGCCCATCAGGCACCACCCCACCAGCGTGCCGTCGAACCCTGCCAAGCGCTCAAGGATATCCGCCAGGTAGGTATAGGCGGTGAACATGCCGCTGAAGACCAGGATCGACAACAGGATGTGGCCCTGCATCACCGGGCTGCGCAGGATCTTGAATTGCGAGCGCAAGGTGACTTGCTCGTTCTTTGCCTGGGTCACCGGCAGGTAAATGAACAGCAATAACGCCTTGGCCAGGGCAATCACCGCAAGCACTGCAAAGGCGGTGCGCCAACCGAACATATCGGAAATCAGCGTGCCTACCGGAATCCCGAACACGGTGGCGCAGACGATGCCGAAGCCGATTTTTTCAATTGCACGCCCGGCGAATTCAGGGCCGACAATGTCCACCGCCGTTTCGCTGGCCAAGGCCCAAAACACCGGCAAGCCCAACGCCGGAATCAAGCGAGCCAGGGACATTATCCAAATATTGGGCGCCAATGCCGCCACGGTATTGGCCACCGCAAACATGATCAGGATGCTGATAAACAGACGCTTGCGCTGGAACCGCGCGCAGTAGGCGGTCAGGAAGGGGCCGAACGCCGCCACGGTAAACGCGAAGAGCGTCACCAGCAGCCCGGCCTGGGACACACTGACATTCAGGTCCCGGGCGATCGAGGGCAACAAGCCGACGATCACGAATTCTGTGGTCAGCACGGTAAAACCGGCTGCCGACAGCAGCAAGATAGGGAACAACATGCAAACTCCAGAAACAGCGACATCAACGACAGCCCGAAGGGCTCGCTGATAGAGAGGAAAGATGAGAGGGGTGAATCTTAACAGAACATGTCCGGATTTGACCTAATCCCACGTATACAGGTGACGGAATGCCGCAGCGAACGAGACGCGTCCTACAGCATGCTAGACTTCGCGCCTGCTTCCTACAGTACTTCTGCCTGCAATGCTGTGCCCTACTAAAAAAACTAGAGACAACTCTTTATGACTGCTGCCCCTTCCCTATTACAACGTTTAATGCGCGTCAGCCTGGTCACCCAAATTGTCATCGGCCTGATTGCCGGGATCGTGTTGGCCCTGCTGTTCCCCGAGGCCGCGCGCGCCACGGGCTTTATCGGCAAGGTGTTTGTCACGGCGCTGAAGGCCGTCGCACCGATCCTGGTGTTTGTGCTGGTCATGGCCTCGATTGCCAACCATAAGCATGGCCAGGAAACCCATATCCGCCCGATCCTGTTCCTGTACCTGCTCGGCACCTTTTCCGCCGCCGTGGTCGCAGTGGTCGCCAGCACGTTGTTCCCCTCCTCTCTGGTACTGGCCACCCATGACGCCACGGTGAGCGCTCCCGGCGGCATTGGCGAGGTGCTGCAAAGCCTGTTGCTCAGCGTGGTGGATAACCCGGTCAGCGCACTGATGAATGCCAACTTCATCGGTATCCTGGCCTGGGCCATCGGCATGGGCGTTGCCATTCGCCATGCCGGTGAAACCACCCGCACGGTGCTGGACGACCTGTCCAACGGCGTGACCCTGATCGTACGCGTGGTCATCCGCTTCGCCCCGCTGGGCATCTTCGGCCTGGTGGCCTCAACCCTGGCCACCTCCGGTTTCGGCGCCCTGCTCGGCTATGCGCACCTGCTGGTGGTACTGATCGGCTGCATGGTGTTCGTGGCGCTGGTGATCAACCCTGCCATCGTGTTCTGGAAACTGCGCCGCAACCCTTACCCGCTGGTGCTGATGTGCCTGCGTGAAAGCGGCATCACTGCTTTTTTCACCCGCAGCTCGGCGGCCAACATTCCGGTCAACCTGGCGTTGAGCAAGCGCCTGGGCCTGCATGAAGACACCTACTCGGTGTCGATCCCGCTCGGTGCCACCATTAATATGGCCGGTGCGGCAATCACCATCACCGTGCTGACCCTGGCGGCTGTGCACACCCTCGGGATTGCCGTGGACCTGCCGACCGCCGTTCTGTTGAGTGTGGTCGCCGCGATTTGTGCCTGTGGTGCATCGGGAGTGGCAGGCGGCTCGCTGCTGCTCATCCCATTGGCGTGCAGCCTGTTCGGCATTCCAAGTGAAATCGCCATGCAGGTAGTGGCCGTCGGTTTCATCATTGGCGTCCTGCAGGATTCAGCCGAAACCGCGCTCAATTCGTCTACCGATGTGCTGTTTACTGCGGCGGCGTGCCTGGGCAAGGAAGAACAAACCGCTTGAATGAAAAAAGAAAAGCCCGAGCGGCTCATTGCTGAGCCGACTCGAGCCTTTTCTAACGAGGGTTGAAAGTATTGAGCTTAAGACGGGGAGTTTTCCGGAGTGAATCCCTGAAGAGGTGTCCCATATCGCTTGTTAGTTTTCGGATCGACTCGGTACCACTTACCGGTGATTTCATCTAACTGAGCCAAGATCTTTGATGTATCAACGCCCTGATAAATGCCTGCTATCACGTCTTTGGGCTTGTTCTGATACACCCTATCCACACTGGCAGTAGCCGCATACACTTTCCAGATAAGACTCCCTTTGCCCGCGAACGAGGAGAAAGCTGTGAGGCCTCTGGTTCCAATGGCAGCCCCCCCTGCAAACGGGTTGGCCGCACTGATAAATGCCCGACCCAACCTGCCTCCAACGCCTCCTTTTCCTAGCTTCTCGCCCACCTTCACTATCTTGGAAACTTTACCGAGCGCCCCGGCACCGGCGACAACGAAGCCGAATATATCGAATGCAAGAAACGCAAGCCCTTCACCCACTCTGCCCTGCTGAAAACTATGAAGCGCCGCTGCACCTGGTATCAGCGCACGGGTAACAGCTTGTATTTTTTCGAACTCCGTCACTTCAGTATCGAATGTGGTCACGCCTCTGGCTCCGCTAGCCAACTGTTCACGCTCTTTAGTACTGAAAAAATGGCTCGTAACTGCATCGGCTATGTGCTGTGTTCTCGCCGAGGTAAACGTGTGTGTGGGTGTTGAGGTTTGAGGCTTGGGTTCTCGTTCCTTAGTGTCTGTCGAGTTGTCGGCTTTCATTTCTCTAAGTGTGGTGTTTGAAATAGCTCTCACCCCTTCCTCACCCGTAGCAATGTCAGCCCAATCGCCCTGTAGACCAACCTTCAGGCCATCGGTCAAATCAGCTCGATGCCGCAGCCCCCCTGCCGATGGATTGAATTCATAAATTCGCTTACTGCCTTTATGCAGGGTTTCGAAAAATACGGAGCTGCTTTTGACGTCCTCAACTTTTTTGATACGGCGCTGAATACCAGTGCCTGTATCGGCAATGGTCCGAGTGATCATCCCTGCCCCATAAATTTTCAGCTCACCATACTGCAACGCCTCCTTATCCTCCGCAGGCAGCAGTGACATTTGGTGTTGTACGGTAACCTTCATAGCGCCTTTAAGCCCGTCGTAATAATCAACAACGTGCTTTTCAAACAGCTCATTGGGCGACGGCATAAACTTGAGCTCATGGAATATCTTTTCGATAGGAACGGCAGGGTCATTGGAATACCACTCCACATGCTGCTGCGGCTGCAAAAAGATATCCAGTATCGAGTAAGGGCCTTGTAAACCACGATCCCGTACTTTTGGATAGATTGCTTGCTTCTCAAAATCTATCACCCCGTATTCTTTTACGGGACACTTCTCCTTCAGCGCATTGAGCGCCAGTGCTTTACGGGTGGCCAACTCGGTGCGTTGAGCTTCTGAAGCTTGCATCAAGGTGTCGAAACGCTCACTGGCGAGGGTCGTAGCACGTTCAACTTCTTCTTCCGTGTAATTGTTATCTGCCCGTTTTTCAACGGCTTCATCCGCCACAGCCCAGTGAATCAGGCCCTCCTTCCCAGCCAGCGCTTCCACTTTTTTTTCGGCATCGGTAATCGGGGCCAGATCGTCTTTGAGCAGTGGCTCATAAGTTTTAGTCGCCGCCGCCCCTGGATTGCGCATCTCGGATTTGGCAACGATGGCTTTCAAGCTGACCCAGGCCGCAGAGCCGTAAGTCACACTGTCAGGGATGTTTTTGACCAATAACTCCGGAGCGTGATGCGACAACAGCAGGTAGGCTGCCACCGCAGCGTTGTTGCCATATGACTTGCGCAAATGCTCGGTTAGCCCCTCAAGGACAAAAGACAACGGCTTACCCCAATTTTCGCGCGCCGACAAATCAAACCCGGCCACCTTGTTCTTTTCTTCTGGCTTCCACAGTGCGTCCTGATTGAGGCCTATCTGAAGCGCCGCAAGCGCCCAATCTTCGGTACTGCCCGCGCCCTCGAACTTGCTGCGCAAGGCTTCGCCTATAGCCTGCGCAGTGGGGCCTTTCAAAAGCCTGAGGATCGCTTGCCGGGGATCTTTGAGCTCTGCTTCGGACCACTCGATGGTTTGCGTCAGATACCCAAAGGCGCTTTGGCTCAGCTTCAACTTGTCGAACTCAGGCAACTTCATCGAGTTATAACTGACGGCATCATAGATGGCCTGCTGTTGCTGTGAATCAAGCGCAGTTGGCCACGATAACCCGCCCCCGAGATCGCCATGCAGTTGCCGGTACTCGGTTGGACGGAGCAACTCCATGATCATGTTCTTGACCTGCGCTTGATCAAGCGGGTGATCCAAACCAGTGCCAGTCATGAACTGCAAGAGGTTCACTTGCTTACCTGCCATTGGTTGATTATCCAGATGGAAGCCAGAGTCAGGATCAAGTGTGATGTGTCGCGTTTGCAGAAAAATTTTCAGCTCGGCACTACGGTCATAAGCTGCAGCGTCATGGGGTAAGCTATTGAAGGCCTGCAATGCTTCTTGCTTATTCAGATAATCGTCCGCCTCCACATGCGCCACGAGCAGGGCATCCCTGAAGGTTTGCAGGTCGCGTTTATTAGCCAATTGTCGTTTTTGCTCCACCAGCGCTTCTTCACTGCGCTCCTTACCAGCTCCCGCCGTTGAGAATGCTTTGTTTTCTTGCAACGCTTGGGCGCGTTGTCGATCTTTGAATGATTCGTTATGGATCGTTTCGCCATAGAACTGGGCGACCCACTTGAGCGGCGCACTCTCCTCATACAGCGCCGACCAGGTGATCCCATCGGGGGCATAGGCTTTTACCGCCGCCAGAATCGGCCCAGCGAAAGTCGCCCAAGGGGAGTTATCTTGCAAAGTAAACAGCGTAAGCACCCCCTGTTTGTTCCTGACACTCAGGAACCCGTCCTCAGTAATCTTGAGGGAAGATGGATCCAAGCCATCCGACTTAAGCCAATCTAAAAACCCCTTGTCCTTAAGTGCATTACGCAACTGTGTACGCCACTGGCCGAAAGATGAAGCGTGTGGAATGTTCGCGATAACAGCGTCCTCATCACGGGTACGCTCCATCAAAACGTCGGCATAACTGGCTGCCAGGTCACTGTTGGCTTGTTCACGCTGAGAAGTTTGAGAGAATGCGCCATCGCCCGGCACCTCACGCTTGGTTCGGGTCACAGCATTGGACTTTGAAGAAGACAGGGTTTGACTGTTGGACGCCTCCAGTGCCGAGTCGAAATGAGCGTTTCCGAGAGGTTTAATTACCGCGGTGGAAGAAATATTCATATCGTTTGTAATCTCTAGGCACTTCAATTGAAGGTTGTTTAGGCGCTCCTAAGTGGGGAATATTCGAAAACGCGTTGCACAGAAATATGTAACGAAACATCAGACTGATGTAAAAACCCACACATAAAAAAAACCGGGGCTGTTCATTCAAGAACAACCCCGGGCTGTGTTTAGAGCTTAGAACGCGCCCATGTAATCGCGCTTGCCCACTTCAACACCGTTATGACGCAGCAGGGCGTAAGCGGTGGTGACGTGGAAGAAGAACTGCGGCAGGCCGTAGGTCAACAGGTAGGACTGGCCGCTGAAGCGCTTCTCTTTCGGGGTGCCTGGGCGGGTGACGATCTCGATACCTTCCTTGCCGTCAATCTGCTCGGGCTTGATGGTGTCGACAAACGCCAGGACCTTGGCGATCAACGCTTGCAGGTCGGCGAAGGTGACTTCAGTGTCTTCGTACTTGGGCACTTCGATCTCGGCCAGGCGTGCCGACACGCCTTTGGCGAAGTCGACGGCGATCTGTACCTGGCGCACCAGTGGGAACATATCCGGAAACAGGCGCGCTTGCAGCAGGGCATTGGGCTCGATGTTCTTTGCAGTAGCGTGGGCTTCGGCTTTGTTCAGCACATCGCTCAATGCGTTGAGCATTTGCTTGAAGACTGGGATAGAAGCGGCGTACAGGGAAATAGTCATGTCAGTCTCACGATAATGGCAGGGTTGGAACCAGCGGCGATTATAGCCATGCCCGGCGCTTGTCTTTTATTTTTTGAGGATTACGCTGGTGACCTTCACTGCATAGGGAACGCGCGATGACCGCCGAACATGACACCGACACCCCTGAGCCGCGCCTGAACAGCACGGAAATCCGCATCCTCGGCTGCCTGATCGAAAAACAGGCGACCCACCCGGAAACCTATCCCCTGACACTCAACGCCCTGGTGCTGGCCTGCAATCAGAAAACCAGCCGTGAGCCAGTGATGAACCTCAGCCAGGGCCAGGTCGGCCAAAGCCTGCGCGCGCTGGAGGGCCAAGGCTTTACCCGCCTGGTGATGGGTAGCCGTGCCGACCGCTGGGAACACCGTGTGGACAAGGCGTTGGAACTGGTGCCGGCCCAAGTGATCTTGACCGGGTTGCTGTTTCTGCGGGGGCCGCAGACGGTCAACGAGTTGCTGACCCGTAGCGGGCGTATGCATGACTTTGAAGATGCCGAGCAGGTCGTTCACCAGTTGGAACGCCTGATTGCCCGGGGGTTGGCGGTATTGGTGCCGCGCCAGGCGGGCCAGCGGGAAGATCGGTATACCCACGCGCTGGGGGATCCGGCGGATATTGAAGCGATCATGACCGCACGAGGCAATCCAGTAGAGCGTAGCGCGGGGGCTGTTTCGGTGGAACGGATCGAAGAGCTGGAGGCGCGGATTGCCGCACTGGAAGAACGGCTGGCGCAGTTGGAGCAGACCTGACACAGATAATAATCTGTAGGAGCTGGCTTGCTCGCTCCTACAGGCATTAGGGCTTGCCCCCTCCCACCATTAGCTTCGGGCGAAGGCTACTGCCGCCTCGAACTGCTCCTGCGTTGGGCGCACGCCTGTATAAAGCACAAACTGCTCCAGTGCCTGGATCGCGATGACCTCCAGCCCGGTAATCACCCGCTTGCCCTTGGCACGGCCACGCACGATCAATGGTGTTTCAGCCGGAATTGCCACCACATCAAAAACAGTTTCTGCCTGATCAATCGCGTCGGCATCGAACGCCAATGCATCCGCCTCGGCCCCGCCTGTCATACCAATGGGCGTCACATTGATCAGCATTTGTGGGCGCAGGTCGCCCAGGTCCGCCTGCCACTCATACCCCAGGTTGCTGGCCAATGCCCGGCCCGCCACCTCATTGCGCGCTACGATCACACCGTTGGCATAACCGCCATCACGCAAGGCGCTGGCCACCGCCTTGGCCATGCCGCCGCTGCCACGCAGGGCGAAGGTGGAATCTTTTGGCACGGCGTGCTTCTTCAGCAGTTGCTCGACAGCAATGTAATCGGTGTTGTAAGCCTTGAGATGACCGTTGGTGTTGACGATGGTGTTCAGCGAGTCAATGGCTTGAACCGAATCGTCGAGTTCGTCCACCAACGCGATGGCCGCCTCCTTGAACGGCATGGAAACCCCACAACCCCGCACGCCCAAGGCTCGGATGCCACCGATCGCGCCGGGTAAATCCTGGCTGCTGAAGGCTTTATAGTAGAAATTCAGCCCAAGCTGCTCATACAAATGGTTATGAAAACGCAGGCCAAAGTTCCCGGGCCGCGCCGACAGCGACATGCACAGTTGGGTGTCCTTGTTGGGGTGCATCTGCATGGGTAACTCCTTGAAGTAAGCAAATCGGTACAGACCTTACACAACCTTTACCTAATGGCCGTGCTGTTTTTTTGAAATACGTTGTCTTAAAAGTATCCCCGCGACAATCCTTGGGTCTATTGATTGCAGACCACAAGCGCAGGGGCTAACCGAGGAATGACCATGATGCGTAAAATCCCCAGAATCGCCTTGCTTATCGGCGCACTTGCGATGGCCGGCCAAGCCTCCGCCCACGGTGGTGGTTGGGGTGGTCCGGCAGTGTTGGGTGCACTTGTGGGCGCAGCTGTCGTCGGCTCCGTGGTTGCCAGCCAACCTCGTGAGGTCTATGTGCAACAGCCGGTGTATGTGCAACCGCAGCCGGTGTATGCCGCCCCACCCCCGGTCTATTACGCGCCACCACCACCGGTGTACGTGCAGCAGCAGGTTTACTACCGCCCGGCGCCGGTCTACTACGGGCCTCCCCGCGGCTATTATGGCCCGCCTCGCGGCTACTACGGCCCTCCCCAGGGCTACTACCGCCACGGTTGGTAATTTTCAATTGAGTTGAGTGGAACAGGCCCCGCCCACATACGGGGCCTTTTTTTGCCTGGAACGTCCGGTTTTATCCTGCCAATGTCGCTATGACGACAATCCCACAGTACAAGAGTCGCATATCCTCTTGATCGGCCCAGGCGTGCGCTGTCATGGTTGCGTCATAAAACAGTCTCACTATCGACCCGGTCCACCAATAACAATTAAGGACGAACGAACATGCCCACCCAGAATCCGCACCGCACCGCCGGCCTCTGCACGTCCAGCAAGGTCTACAGCGCCTTGACCGAGCTCAAGCACCTTGAAGGCCATCGCAGCGCGAAGTTCCTGGCGCTGTTGGCTGAAAACCTGGTGCGCAAGGGGCTGCTCAGTGAGCACGAAGTGGTGAACATGCTCGACCAGGTGGTGGATTAACGCCTGGCGTTGATGTCGACTATCGAGCCAGGTGATTTTTCCTGGATAGCGACACCCCTTAAGGTGACCTCCATAGCGATTGGAGGTCCTTATGCCCACTGTTCAAATCATGTCTGTCATCGGTAGCGCCGTTCCCACCCCTCTGCGCAAGCTCGGCTTGCTTGCCTGCTGGTACGTGGTACGTGATGGCGAGCCTATCAGCGGCCCGCTCACTTCGTTGTCTGACGCCGAAACACAACGCCGGCTGGCAGCCGACTTCAGGCTCCAGGCCTGAGACCTAAGGCAAGGGCAACTTGACCCGCGGCTTGGTTTCGGCGAACAACGCCCAGCACGACATGAACAAGGCCGCCACCAGCGGCCCGATCACGAAGCCGTTGAGGCCAAACACCGACAAGCCGCCCAGGGTCGAGATCAGGATCAGGTAGTCCGGCATCTTGGTGTCTTTGCCCACCAGGACCGGGCGCAGCACGTTGTCCACCAGGCCAATCACGAAGACGCCAAAAAGCCCCAGCACCACGCCCTGCCAGATGGCGCCGCTCAACAGGAAATAAACGGCCACTGGCGCCCAGACAATCCCTGCGCCCACCGCCGGCAGCAAGGACAGGAACGCCATCAGTACCGCCCAGAGCAACGCACTGGGGATATCCAGGAACCAGAAGATCAAACCACCCAGCGCACCCTGGGTCACGGCCACCAGTACGTTGCCCTTGACCGTGGCCCGCACCACCCGGTTGAACTTGAGTTGCAGGCGGCGCTTTTGCGGCTCGGCCAATGGCACCGCCGTGCGCACCTTGCGCACCAGCTCGGGGCCATCGCGCAGCAGGAAAAACAGCAGGTACAGCATGATGAAAAAGCTCACCAGGAAATCAAAGGTGCCCTGGCCGAAGCTGAACGCCTGGGAAGCGAAGAACTGACTGCCCTGCATCGCGCCCTTGACTACCTTTTCACGTAGCCCTTCCAGGTTGCCCATGCCAAAGCGATCGAGCAGTTGCTGGAAGTACGGCGGCAGGAAGTTCTTGAACTGCTCGATATAACCGGCCACGTCGAGCTTGCCGCTTTCGACGTTTTTATACAGCGTGGCCCCCTCTTGAACCAGCAACGCACTGGTAATGATCACGGGCAGAATCGCGATCACCAGGCACACCATCAAGGTGGTCAGGGAGGTCAGGTTGCGGTTCCAACTGAAGCGTTGCTGCAGGCGGCGCTGCATCGGCGCGAAGATGATGCCGAGGATCACTGCCCAGAACACCGCACCATAGAACGGCAGCAATATCCAGATAAAGGCGATGGTCACCAGCGCCAGCAATAGCAGCAGGGTTTTGAATTGCAGGTTGGTTTGATTCATGTCCGGTCCATATGAGAAAAGCCGGGCCGGTGTCAGCCCTGTTGCTTAGTCCGCGGCGAAACCTGGGAGTGCCCTTGTTTATCGAACAAGCATAGATCGGCTTGTTTAGACCTGGGTCAATAAACCGTGACCGCCCGTGCACTACCCTCGCGCCTTTTTGCGACCCACGCCCATGCCTCCGATGATTGCCCCCGAACTGCTCGCTCCCGCCGGCACCCTGAAAAACATGCGCTACGCCTTCGCCTACGGTGCCGATGCGGTTTACGCCGGCCAGCCGCGCTACAGCCTGCGCGTGCGCAACAACGAATTCGACCACGCCAACCTCGCCCTCGGCATCCAGGAAGCACATGCGCAGGGCAAGCGTTTTTATGTAGTGGTGAACATCGCGCCGCACAACGCCAAGCTCAAGACCTTCCTCAAGGACCTGGCGCCGGTGATCGCCATGGGCCCGGATGCGCTGATCATGTCCGACCCTGGGCTGATCATGCTGGTGCGCCAGCATTTCGCGCAGATGCCGATTCATCTGTCGGTACAGGCCAACACGGTGAACTGGGCCAGCGTGCAATTCTGGCAGCAACAAGGCATTGGCCGGGTGATCCTGTCGCGGGAACTGTCCCTGGAAGAAATCGGCGAGATCCGCCAGCACGTACCCACCATGGAACTGGAGGTGTTCGTACATGGCGCCCTGTGCATGGCCTATTCCGGGCGCTGCCTGCTGTCGGGCTACATGAACAAGCGCGACGCCAACCAGGGCACCTGCACCAATGCCTGCCGCTGGAAATACCAGGCCACGCCGGCAGTGGAGAACGCGACCGGCGACATCGTCCAGCACCATCAGCCGACGCTGGGGGTCGGTACACCCACCGACCAGGTATTCCTGTTACAGGAAGCCAACCGTCCCGATGAGCAAATGCCGGCCTTTGAAGACGAACATGGCACGTACATCATGAACGCCAAAGACTTGCGCGCCGTGCAACACGTGGAGCGCCTGGCGCAGATGGGCGTGCACTCATTGAAGATCGAGGGCCGCACCAAATCCCATTTCTATTGCGCACGCACCACCCAGGTGTATCGCCAGGCGATCGACGACGCAGTGGCCGGGCGCGCGTTTGATCGCGGCTTGATGACCAATCTGGAGTCCCTGGCCCAGCGCGGCTACACCGAAGGTTTCCTGCGTCGACATGTGCACGACGAATACCAGAACTACCAGAACGGCAGCTCGGTGTCCGAGCGCCAGCAGTTTGTTGGGGAATTGACCGGCGAACGTCGCGGGGAGTTGGCCGAGGTCAAGGTAAAGAATCGCTTTGCCGTGGGCGATCACCTGGAATTGATGACGCCCGCCGGCAACTTTCACTTTGACTTGGCCACCTTGCACAACGCCAAGGGGCAAGCCATTGAGGTGGCGCCGGGGGACGGGCACACGGTGTATGTGCCCTTGCCGACCGAGATGGACCTGCGTTTTGGCCTACTGATGCGCGATTTGTAGAACCTCAGATCCTGAATTGACCGACCAACTGCCCCAACCGTTGGCCAAGGTCCGCCAGGCTGCGCGAGGTCTGGGCGCCGAGCTGGGTTTCATCCGCTACGCTGTCCACCGCCACGGCAATCTGATGCACGCTGCGGTTGATCTCTTCGGCCACAGCAGTCTGCTCTTCGGCGGCGCTGGCGATCTGCGCATTCATCGAGTTGATGGTGCCGATCAACTGGGCCATGGTATCGAGGGACGCCCCGGCTTCGTTGGCCTGGGCCGAGGTGCCTTCGCCCGCATCGCTGGAGCGGCGCATGGCGTCCACGGCGGCTTCGGTGCCCTTTTGCAGGCGATCGATCATGCCCTGGATTTCCTGGGTGCTGGTTTGCGTACGGCTTGCCAGGGCGCGCACTTCGTCGGCGACCACGGCAAACCCGCGACCGGCCTCCCCGGCCCGCGCAGCCTCGATGGCCGCATTGAGCGCCAGCAGGTTGGTTTGTTCGGCAATCGAGCGGATTACGCCAAGCACACTGACAATCGACGACACATCCTGCTGCAGGCTGTCCAGGGACACACCGCTGCTGCGGATATCGTTCACCAGCGCGTGAATCTGCGCGATGCTGCCGTCCACCACGCGTTTGGCGGCCTGGCCCTCGGCGTCGGTCTGTTGCGCGGCGACCGCAGCGCCCTGGGCACTGCGCGCCACTTCATGGGCCGCGGACGACATCTGGTTGATCGCGGTGGCCACCTGGTCGGTCTCGTGGCGCTGGCGTTCCATGGCCTGTTCGGAGCGCTGGGCCTGGTCGGACACCTGGCTCACCAGCCCAGTAAGCTGGGCCGTCATTTCGGTGATCTGGCGCACCAGGCCGTGGATTTTATCGACAAACCGGTTGAACGCACCGGCCAGGTCGCCCAGTTCATCCTGGCTGGTGATGGCCAGGCGGCGGGTCAGGTCGCCTTCACCGGCAGCGATGTCGTCGAGGTTGGCTTTCATCAGGTTCAGCGGGCGCAGGATGGTATTGGCGACTAACATGCCCACCGCCGCAATCACCAGCAACACCACCACAGCCACGCCAAGGATGCTCAGCAGCACGCCTTGCATACGCTGTTCGACCTTGTCCTGGACCACCGCCACCTGGGCCTCGATGCCGTCCAGGTTCACAGAGGTGCCGATAACCATGTCCCATTTGGGCAGGTATTCGGTGTAGCCGAGCTTGGGCACCAGTTCGGTCTGGCCAGGTTGGGTCGAACTGTATTGCAAGTAGTGGGTGCCGTCCTTGCCGACCTTGACCAGGTCGCGATTGACGTAGACACCGTTGGGGTCACGGTTGTCCTTGAAGCTTTTGCCTACGCCGTCCGGGCTGTTGCCCTTGAACAGGCGGATGGTTTCGGAGTCGTAGCCGAAGAAATAACCGTCTTTGCCGTAGCGGGTGTTGGACAGCAACTTGACCACCTGCGCCCGCGCCGTGCTATCGCCGGGAGCAGCTGCGTCGTAGAGCGGCTTGATGGTGGTCATGGCCACTTCGACATAGCCTTGCAAAGTGGCCTTGGCGTCGTCGAGCAGGCGCTGGCGGGTTTCATCCACTTCGTTGCGGGCCTGGCCCTGCAGAATCCACACGGTGGTGAGGCTGATGACCACGGCAAACAGCAACACCGGCACAACGGCAAGGGCCAGGACTTTGGCCTTCAAACTCAGACGCATGGCTTTTCTCTCTTGTTAGTGGCGACTTGAGAGGTTAACGGCCAAGTAAGTGATTTCTGTAGGAGCGAGCTTGTGTGGCGAGGGAGCTTGCTCCCTCGCCACAGTGGAGGTGTGCAGTGCTTGCGTCAGAGCGTCATTGCAGCCAGCCAGCCAAATGCCAGCAACGGGATGTTGTAGTGCAGGAAGGTCGGCACCACGGTGTCCCAGATATGGTGGTGCTGGCCGTCGATATTCAGGCCGGAGGTGGGGCCGAGGGTGGAGTCCGATGCGGGCGAGCCGGCATCGCCCAATGCACCGGCGGTGCCGACGATGCACACGATGGCCAACGGGCTGAAGCCCAGTTGTACGCACAGCGGCACGAAAATCGCGGCAAGGATCGGCACCGTGGAAAACGACGAGCCGATGCCCATGGTGACCAACAGCCCCACCAACAACATCAGCAACGCCCCTACCCCGCGGCTATGACCGATAAACGCCGCCGAGGCTTCCACCAGTGAGCGTACGTCACCGGTGGCCTTGAGCACTTCGGCAAAGCCCGACGAGGCGATCATGATGAAGCCGATCATCGCCATCATCTTCATGCCTTCGGTGAACAGGTCATCGGTGTCGCTCCAGCGCACGATGCCCGACACCGAGAAGATCAAAAACCCGGCCAGGGCGCCGATGATCATCGAGTCCAGCCACAGCTGAATGATGAACGCCGCGGCAATCGCCAGGCCGGCCACCAGCAGGGTCAGCGGGTTGTACTGCACCGCCACTTGCTCGACGCGCTCGATTTTTTCCAAGTCGTACACGCGTTTTTTGCGGTAGCTGACAAACACCGCCACCAGCAGGCCGACCACCATGCCCAGTGCCGGCAGGCCCATGGCATGGGTGACGTTGACCTGGCTGATATCCACGCCACTCTTGGCCACGTTGGCCAACAGGATCTGGTTGAGGAAGATGTTGCCGAAGCCCACCGGCAGGAACATGTATGGCGTGATCAGGCCGAAGGTCATCACACACGCGATCAGGCGGCGGTCCAGTTGCAGCTTGGTCAGCACGTACAACAGCGGCGGTACCAGCAACGGAATGAACGCAATATGGATCGGCAGGATGTTCTGCGAGGCAATCGCCACCACCCACAACAGGCCGATCAACAGCCATTTGACGTGGCTGCCGCCGCTGGCTTCCTGGCGGTCCACCAGCAGCAAGGCTTTGTCTGCCAGCGCATGGGCCAGGCCGGACTTGGCAATGGCCACCGCGAAAGCGCCCAGCAGTGCGTAAGACAAGGCGACGGTTGCACCACCGCCCAGACCGCCGTTGAAGGCTTTGAGCGTGGCGTCGATCCCCAGGCCACCGGTCAAGCCGCCCACCAGGGCACCAACGATGATGGCGATGACCACATGCACGCGGGACAGGCTGAGCACCAGCATGGTGCCGACCGCGGCGATGACTGCGTTAATCATGGTTACCTCAAGCAAAAACATAAAAGACAGGCATACCCGCGCACGGCCCATGGGAACAGCTGCCGGCGTGCAGGCTTGAAAGAGGTCTTATTAGAGGGCGCGCACTTTGCAGCAGGCAGGCGCTCATGTCAAAAAACGACGCCGCTTTGAGGTTTAAATGGGCCGTTTGAATAAAGAACCACGGGCGCCGGCCGATAAGCTGTTTCCATGTGCTTTCAGGTAAGGATGTCCCGATGTCGCTCAGGCAGCTCTCCATTCAATGGAAAATCACCCTGCTGGCGGGCCTGTGCCTGCTGGGGATCGTGACCCTGCTGGTGGGTCTGTCGCTGTATCGCATGGCGCAGAGCTCGGAGCAGGTCAAGGCGTCCAGCATGAAGATGCTCGACGAAGCCGCCCAGGCGCGCATTGAGGCCCAAGGTGAAGTGCAGGCATTGGGCATTCGTCAGCAGTTCATGGATGCCTACCAGTACGGCCATGGGTTTTCCCGCCAGGTACTGTTTTTGCGCGAACAGGCGGAGAAACGCTTTCTCGATGCCTTCGACACCCGTGAAGACCTGACCCGCCAGGTCAAGGCCGCCTTACAGGCCAACCCCGACCTGCTGGGTTTGTCCCTGGTATTCGAAGCCAATGCGCTGGATGGCAAAGACGAGCTATTTGCCAACCAGGCGGAACTGGGCAGTAATGACAAGGGCCGGTTCGCCCTTTACTGGTCGCAACCCACACCCGGCAAAATCACTTCGATGGCGCTGCCTGAAAGCGACATGACCGACACCTCCATTAGCCCCAGCGGTGAAAAAGCCAACGCCTGGTTCACCTGCCCGCGCACGACCCTCAAGCCGTGTGTGATCGAACCCTATTTCTATGTGATCGACGGTCAGAACGTGCTGATGACCAGCATCGTGTTCCCGCTGATGGTCAATGGCAAAGTCATTGCCTCACTGTCGGTGGACATCAACCTCAACAGCTTGCAGGCCGTGAGCCAACAGGCCAGCCAGAAGCTGTACGACGGCCAGACCCAAGTCAGCATCCTCAGCCCCACCGGTTTGCTGGCTGGCTACAGCCCGGACGCGAGCAAACTCAGCCAGCGTCTGGAGCAGGTCGACACCGCCAGCGGCGCGCAGTTGGTCAGTGCCTTGGCCAACAGCACCCAGACCCACAGCCTGCGCACCGACCAGCAACTCAAGGTGCTGGCGCCGTTTGCGCCGATCCCAGGGGGCAAGTCGTGGGGCGTATTGCTGGATGTACCGGGAAAAGTTCTGGTAGCCCCCGCCGAGGCGCTGAAAACCCAGCTGGACGCTGACAATGCCAAGGGCACCCTGCTGGAACTGGGCCTGGGCCTGCTGGCCGCTGTGGTTGGCTTGGTACTGGTGTGGTTGATGGCGCGCAGTGTGACTCGGCCGATTCTTGGCGTGGCGCATATGCTCGAAGACATCGCCAGCGGCGAAGGCGACCTGACCCGGCGCCTGGCTTACAGCAAACAGGACGAACTGGGCCAATTGGCTGGCTGGTTCAACCGTTTCCTCGACAAGCTGCAACCGATTATTGCCGAAGTCAAACGCTCGGTGCAGGACGCCCGCGGCACCGCCGACCAGTCTGCCGAGGTTGCTACGCAGACCAGTGCCGGCATGGAACAGCAGTATCGCCAGGTGGATCAGGTGGCCACCGCGTCCCATGAAATGAGCGCCACCGCCCAGGACGTCGCCCGCAGTGCCGCTCAGGCGGCCCAGGCTGCGAAGGATGCCGACCAGGCGACGCGCGAAGGCTTGACCATCATTGACCGCACCACCGCCAACATTGGTGACCTGGCCGCCGATATGAGCACCGCCATGACCCAGGTGGAAGGCTTGGCCGCTAACAGCGAGAAGATCGGCTCGGTGCTCGAAGTGATTCGTGGCATCGCCGAGCAGACCAACCTGTTGGCGCTTAACGCCGCCATCGAAGCCGCCCGTGCCGGCGAGGCCGGGCGAGGTTTTGCGGTGGTCGCCGACGAAGTGCGCAACCTGGCACGACGCACCCAGGAGTCGGTGGAAGAAACCCGCGTGGTGATCGAACAATTGCAAAACGGTACTACCGACGTGGTCAGCTCCATGGGCAACAGCTATCGCCAGGCCCAAGGCAGCGTCGAACAAGTCGGCCAGGCCGTCACAGCCTTGCACCAGATTGGCAACGCGGTCACGGTGATCAGCGACATGAACCTGCAGATCGCCAGCGCCGCCGAAGAGCAAAGCGCGGTGGCCGAAGAGATCAACAACAACGTGGCGACCATTCGCGATGTGACCGAGTCGCTGTCGGAACAGGCCAATGAATCGGCGCGGGTCAGCCAGGCGTTGAACAGCCTGGCCAACCAGCAGCAGGGTTTGATGGATCAGTTTCGGGTCTGAATGCAGCCAGGCTTTTCTGTGGGAGCCGGGCTTGCCCGCGATGCAACACCTCGGTATTTCAGGCAAACCGAGTCGGTGCTATCGCAGGCAAGCCAACTCCCACATTTTTGAACTGGGGTGGGTCAGTGCTAGCGGCGTGGTAGCTCGATCAATACCTTGAGCCCACCCAGCTCACTTTCCTGCAACTGCAACACCCCGCCCCACACCTCAACGATGTCCCGCACGATCCCCAATCCCAGGCCATGGCCGACCCTCTGCTCATCCAGGCGTGCGCCGCGACTGAATACCTGGTCGCGCTGGGCCTGAGGAATGCCCGGACCGTCGTCCTCCACCGCCAACAGGTAGCCCCGGGGCGTCTCGCTGACGCTCAAGCGCACCTCGGCATCCGCCCACTTGCAGGCGTTGTCCAACAGGTTGCCCAGCAGTTCCAACAGGTCTTCACGGTCCCAGGGCAAATGCAGACCCGGCGCGACCTGATAGGCGAGGTCCAGGTGCTCACCATGGATCATGCGCAGGGTGGCCAACAAACCGGGCAGTTCCTTTTCACAGTCAAACAGCGCACCCGGCAGCGCATCGCCCGCCAGGCGGGCACGGTTAAGCTCGCGATTGAGGCGCTGCTGCACCTGTTCCAGTTGCTCGCGCAACAACTGGCTCAACTGCGGATGATCCTTGAGCGCATCACTGGAGGCTGCGCTCAACAGCACCGCCATAGGGGTTTTCAGCGCATGGCCCAGGTTGCCGAGGGCATTGCGTGAGCGCTTGAGGCTGTCTTCAGTGTGGGCCAGCAAATGGTTGATTTGCGCCACCAGCGGTTCCAGTTCCTGCGGCACCTGAGTGTCGAGTTGGGAGCGCTGGCCTTGCTGCAGTTGAGCGATCTGGTTGCGCGCCGTCTCCAGCGGGCGCAAGGCGCGACGCACGGTGACCCGTTGCAGCACCAGCACCAGCAGCAGCGCCACCACCCCCACCACCAGGCCCACCTGACGCATCAGGCGAAAGCTTTCCCGCACGGGTGTGTAGTCCTGCGCCACGCTGATGGAAATCAACTTGCCAAAGCGCTTGTAGTCCGAGCGCAACACCAACAACTGCTGACCTTCCGGGCCCAATTGCAGGTTGCCCTTGAGCCCCGCCTCCGGAAGCCTGGGCAGCTCCTGATCCCACAGTGAACGAGAGCGCCAATGGACATCGGCAAAGTCGATACGAAAATAATGCCCGGAGAACGGCCGCTGATAAGCCGGTGACAGGCGCTGTTCATCCAACTGGACGCCGTTGGGCCCGCGCACCAGCGCCACCAGCAGGTTCTCGCTGTCGTTGCGCAAGCCCGCCTCCAGGTAGCGCTGCAAGCCTGCTTCGAACAGCAAGAGGCTGGTCTGCGCCAGTACCACGCCGACGATCACCATCACGCTGATCAACCCCAGGCTCAGGCGCCGCTGGATCGACTTCATGCCGGGGTGGCGCCAAATCGGTAGCCCTGGCCGCGCCGGGTTTCGATGACGCTGCGCCCCAGTTTGCGGCGCAGATGGTTGACATGGACCTCCAGTACATTGGAGTCACGCTCGGTCTCGCCGTCATATAAATGCTCGGCCAGATGGCTTTTGGACAGAATCTGTTCGGGGTGCAGCATGAAATAGCGCAGCAAGCGAAATTCAGCGGCCGTCAGTTGGATCTCGGCGCCATCGCGCAGTACACACTGGCGACCTTCATCCAGATGCAGGCCGGCAGCTTGCAGCGTTGGCTGGTTGGCTTGGCCGTGGGAGCGGCGTAACAGCGCCTGGATGCGCAGGTACAGTTCTTCGGGGTGAAAGGGTTTGCTCAGGTAATCATCGGCTCCGGCCTTGAGCCCTTCGATACGCTCGGCCCAGGAATCGCGGGCGGTGAGGATCAGCACCGGGATGGCCAGCGCGGCGGCGCGCCATTGCGCCAGCACCTCAAGCCCGGGCAAGCCAGGAAGGCCAAGGTCAAGGATGATCAGGTCATACGGCTCGCTGCGCCCTTGATACACGGCGTCGCGGCCATCGGCCAGCCAGTCGACCGCATAGCCCTGGCGCTGCAGGCCGGCCAGCAGTTCGTCGGCCAGGGGTACGTTGTCTTCCACCAGAAGCAGGCGCATCAGTCTTCCTCATCTTTGATCAGCACACCATTGGTCGCGTCCAGCTTGATCTCGCGTACCACGCCTTCGGTGGTCACCAATTCCACTTCATAGGCGTATTGCCCGTGTTTCTTTTCCAGCTCGGCCTCCAGCAGCCGCGAGCCGGGATAACGCGCCATGGCTTGGTGCAGCAGCTGTTCCAGCGGCAGAATCACGCCCTGCTGGCGCAGGGCCAGGGCTTCATCCTGGTTGAGGTCGCGGGCCGCCAGGCTGGAGCAAAAAATCATGAGCACCAGCGCCACTCGACTGCCGACGCGTAAATTTACCTTCATTACGTATCCTGATGATTCTTGAGAACCTGCCCGGTGAGCGCGTTCAATTCAACGTCCCATTCAATGCCGTCGGCATCTTGCAGCTCGACTTCGTAGACGTACTTGCCGTATTCCTCATCCAGGTCGGTGTCCAGTAGCGTCGAACCGGGGTGAAGGGCCAGGGCCGTGGCTTCCAATTGATCGAAAGCGACAATAGTAACAGTGGCGGGCACGATCAGTGGCTTGTCAGGGTCCGCGGCGGCGGCTTGGGTCGCCGTAACGATGATGATAGCGGCGGCGCCCAGAACAGTGAGGCGCTTCATGATAAGTCTCCGTTACATGATGTTTTCCTACGCCGGTCACGGTACCTGTCGCAACTTAACTGAAACTGAATTGCCACCATGGCAATTTCCGAGCGGACCCTTTTCCCCACTGCCAGCGAGATTTTCTATAATGCCCCGCTTGCCTCACCAGAGACCGGTATGACTGCCATCCACATCAAGTTCCCTGCCTTGACCCTCAAGGCAGGCAAACGTGTGTTCAGCCGCATTCGCGAACAGGGACTTGCGCCTGCCGACGTGGGTATCCTCCCCGGTGCGGCCGGTGGCCCCAAGGCCCTGGGTATCCAAGGGCTGGACTTGGCGCTGTTCGGTGACTGGTTGCCGCGCGCACCAAGGGAACGCGCGCTGATCGGCGCCTCCATTGGTTCGTGGCGGTTTGCCAGCGCCTGCCTGCCCGACCCGGTGCAGGGCTTGCTGGACCTGGGCCGCTTGTATAACGAGCAGCGCTTTGCCAAGGGCGTGACCATGGCCGAAGTCAGTCAGAGCTGCCAACGGATGCTCGATGACCTGCTGGCCGGCCGTGATGCGCAGGTACTGGACAACCCCGACTACCGGCTGAACATCATGGTGGTCAAGAGCCACGGGCTGCTTGCCGATGACCACCGTGGGCGGCTGGGGCTGGGCTTGTCGTCGGTGATTGCCGATAACCTGCGGGGCCGCGCCCGGCTGTCGCGGCATTTCGAGCGGCTGATCATCCACGACCCGCGCCAGGCGCCGCCGGTACATCCGCTCAAGGACTTTGCCTCGCGCTTCATCGACCTGGAACTGGGCAACCTGCGCCAGGCGCTACTGGCATCCGGCTCAATCCCCATGGTCATGCAAGGCGTGCGCGACCTGCCCGGCGCCGGGGCCGGCACCTACCGCGACGGCGGCCTGCTGGACTACCACCTCGACCTACCCTATCTCGGCGATGACATCGTGCTGTACCCGCACTTCACCGATCGAGTCATCCCCGGCTGGTTCGACAAGGGCCTGCCGTGGCGACGCAGCAACCCGCAAGGCTTGCAGGATGTATTGTTGCTGGCGCCATCCAGGGACTACCTGGCCCGCCTGCCCCACGGCAAACTGCCAGACCGTAGTGACTTCAAGCGCTTTATGGGCGACGACCCGAGCCGCAACAAATATTGGCAAACCGCGATGAGCGAGAGCCGGCGGCTGGGGGACGAGTTCCTGGCATTGGCAGATAACGGCAAATTGGGCGAACACTTGCAAGCCCTTTGACCCTGGCGAGGGGCGGTATGCGCAAGGGTTGATCAAACTGTTAAACTCGCCGCCTGCCAGACACCTGACCGAGCTGAAAACACTGTGGAAATCTTCAAGGAATTTACATTCGAATCCGCCCACCGCCTGCCCCACGTACCGGAAGGCCATAAATGCGGGCGCCTGCATGGGCATTCGTTCAAGGTGGCCATCCACCTGAGCGGCGACCTGGATCCCCATACCGGCTGGATTCGCGACTTCTCGGAGATCAAGGCGATTTTCAAGCCGCTCTATGAGCGCCTCGACCACAACTACCTCAATGACATCCCCGGCCTGGAAAACCCCACCAGCGAAGTGCTGGCCAAGTGGATCTGGAATGAATTGAAACCTCTGCTGCCGGAGCTCAGTGCAATCCGCATCCATGAAACTTGCACCAGCGGCTGCATCTATCGCGGCGAGTAAGCGGTAGCGTGTCGAAAACCACCTACGGGTGGTTTTTTTTGGAAATGCCTACAGGAGAACGTGATGGAAAACACCTGGCTGGCCCACGCCAAGCGCTTGCAGGCACTGGCTTCCACGGGGCTGCATTTCTGCACCGATGATTTCGAGCGCGAACGTCTGGAAGAAATTGCCCTGATCGCCCACACCATGCTGGCGCAGTTGGGCAGCGTGCCGCTGGAGCGTATCAACGGCCTGGTCTCGGATTTTGCCCAGAGATATTCGACGCCGATGGTCGATGTGCGCGGTGCAGTGATCGAAGGTGAGCGGATTTTGCTGGTACGGGAATCGACGGATGGCTGCTGGGCATTACCGGGTGGTTATGCCGACATCGGTTTGTCGGCGGCCGAGAACATTATCAAGGAAATCCGCGAAGAAGCCGGGCTGACGGTCACCGCAAGGGCGTTATACAGCGTGACGCACAAAGCCAAGGGCTTGTACCGGCCGGATGTGAGGGATTTCTACAAGTTGTACTTCCTGTGTGACCGGGTGGACCAACTCGCGCCCATGGCAGGTTTTGAAACCACCGAAGTCGGGTTTTTTACACTGGATGATCTGCCGCCCCTGTCTCGCGGGCGCACGATTGAAGGTGATCTTGAGGCGGCCTTTGCGTTTCATCGGGGTGAGACCACGCAGACGCTGTTCGACTGAGCCAGTTTGGCTCACCGCTGCACTGCTTCTGCACCGGATTGGGCTGGGGTAACTTGAAGGGGCTTGCTTGCGCTAGCTGATATCTACC
Source organism: Pseudomonas synxantha BG33R (assembly GCF_000263715.2). Lineage (NCBI taxonomy): Bacteria > Pseudomonadati > Pseudomonadota > Gammaproteobacteria > Pseudomonadales > Pseudomonadaceae > Pseudomonas > Pseudomonas synxantha. The sequence continues at coordinate 2,227,554 of NZ_CM001514.1, read as the reverse complement.
CGCCTCTGCGTTGGCACGCACGATGCAAACGAGCTGCGTCACCACTCAGGGAGCAGCCCCCATGACGCAGCAACCACCTGGCAACGATTACCCCCTCAGCGAAGTCCCCCTGCATGCGCGCAAAGGCCTTGCGTCCACGGCCATGGTGTTGCTGGGTTTTACCTTTTTTACCGCAACCATGTTTGCCGGCGGCAAGCTGGGGGTGGCGTTCAGTTTCATCGACATGCTCGGCGTCGTGGCCCTGGGTAACCTGTTGTTGGGTATCTATGCCGCAGGCCTGGGTTACATCGCGTTCAAGAGTGGCCTGAATTCGGTGTTGATGGGGCGTTTCTGTTTTGGCGAAGTGGGCAGCAAGCTCAGCGACTTGATCCTCGGTTTTACCCAGATCGGCTGGTATGCCTGGGGCACTGCCACGGCGGCCGTAGTATTGGGCAAGTATTTCCAGCTGAGCCCAGGCAGTGTGCTGGGGTTGATGATGGTGTTTGGCTTATTGTTCTGCGCCACCGCCTATGTGGGGTATCGCGGGCTGGAAATCCTGTCCTGGGTCGCAGTGCCTGCAATGGGGTTATTGTTGATCCTGTCGATGTGGGTCGCCACGGTGAAAGTCGGCGGGCTACCGGGGCTGCTGGCGGTGGTGCCGACCGCAGTGTTGGACTTGTCCACGGCGATTACCCTGGTGTTCGGCACCTTCGTCAGCGGTGCGACCCAGGCCACCAACTGGACGCGGTTTTCGCGCTCGGCCAAGGTCGCGGTGCTGGCCAGCCTGATCGGCTTTTTTATCGGCAATGGCCTGATGGTGCTGATCGGCGCCTATGGCGCCATCGTCTATCAGCAACCGGATGTGGTAGAGGTTTTACTGCTGCAAGGTTTCGCCATGGCCGCGATGGCGATGTTGCTGCTCAATATCTGGAGCACCCAGGACAACACCATCTACAACTTCGCCGTCGCCGGTTGCAACCTGCTGCGCACCCAGCGCCGCAAAACAGTGACCCTGGCCGGTGCAGTAATCGGCACCCTGCTCGCCTTGCTTGGCATGTACGACCTGCTGGTGCCCTACCTGATCCTGCTGGGCACCGTGATCCCGCCGATTGGCGGGGTGATCATGGCGGACTTCTTCTATCGTTATGGCGGCCAATACCCGCGTCTGGCGGATGCTCGCCTGCCGGCATTCAACTGGCCAGGTCTGGTAGCGTATGGGGTGGGTACCGTACTGGCGTTCAATTCGCCATGGGTCGCGCCGCTGGTGGGAATTGTTGCCGCATCGCTGACCTACGTGTTGCTCAGCGCCATACTACGCATCATGACCGCCGGGGCATCGGTATCGCCTTGAGGATCCGGCGGCTGCCTGCCTGATTGTTTTTAGCCAAGAGGAACTTGACCATGCACATCATCAATGCCCGCCTGCGCAACCGTGAAGGCTTGCATGATCTGCACCTGGAACACGGCCGGATCGCCAGTATTACTGCGCAAACCAGCGTGCCCACGCTCGCGGCCGGCGATCTGGACGCCGCCGGCAACCTGGTGATACCGCCTTTCGTCGAACCCCACATCCACCTTGATGCCACGCTCACTGCCGGCGAACCGCGCTGGAACATGAGCGGTACGCTGTTCGAGGGGATCGAGTGCTGGGGGGAGCGCAAGGCCACCATTACCCAGGAAGACACCAAGGCCCGGGCCAAAAAAACCATCCAGGCCCTCGCCGCTCATGGTATCCAGCATGTGCGCACCCATGTCGACGTCACCGACCCGGACCTCACCGCGCTCAAAGCCATGCTGCAAGTGCGTGAAGAAAGCACGCACCTGATCGACCTGCAAATTGTTGCCTTCCCCCAGGAGGGCATCGAGTCGTTCCGCAATGGCCGCAAGTTGATGGAGGAAGCCATTCGCCTGGGCGCCGACGTAATCGGCGGCATCCCCCACTTCGAATACACCCGCGATCAAGGGGTCAGTTCGGTGAAGTTCCTCATGGACCTGGCCGAACGCACCGGTTGCCTGGTGGACGTGCATTGTGACGAAACCGATGACCCTCACTCACGCTTTCTCGAAGTACTTGCCGAAGAAGCCCGCAGCCGCGACATGGGCACCCGCGTCACCGCCAGCCACACCACGGCCATGGGCTCCTACGACAACGCGTACTGCGCCAAACTGTTTCGCCTGCTGGGGCATTCCGGCATCAGCTTTGTGTCTTGCCCCACCGAAAGCATCCACCTGCAAGGCCGCTTCGACAGCTTCCCGAAACGCCGCGGCGTCACCCGTGTCAACGAGTTGCTCGAGGCCGGCATGAACGTGTGTTTCGGCCAGGACTCCATCGTCGATCCCTGGTACCCGTTGGGTAACGGCAACATCCTGCGCGTGCTGGAAGCCGGCCTGCACATCTGCCATATGCTCGGCTACCGCAACCTGCAAAGCGCGCTGGACCTGGTCACCGACAACAGTGCCAAGGCCATGGCCCTGGGTGACCGCTATGGTCTGGAAGCCGGCCGCCCTGCCAACCTGCTGATCCTGTCGGCCGACAGCGACTACGAAGTCATTCGTAGCCAGGGCCTGCCCCTGTACTCGATCCGCAACGGCAAGGTGCTGATGAAGCGGCAACCGGCACAGGTGGAGTTTATGTAACCCGGTGGCTAGACGATGGAGTCGATATCCAGTGTTTGCGCCCTTGCCAGATCATCGTGGGAAGGCGGTGGGATGCTGGCAAATTGAGCAGGCTCGCGATTCTCACGGTGGCTGAACCAGCGTTTGAGGCTGGCTTGCAGGTGCGCGGCCCCCGCATGACTGCCGTAGACATCGCGGGCTTGAAGGCGGCGCCAGCGCAGGCTGGCCAGACGCTCGCGACTGGTATGTAAACGGTCGATCTCGGCGTTCAAGGCATCGCTGGTTTCATGGCTGCGATCATTGGCAGGGCGTCGATGGGCGAACTCACGCCGTTTGGCCCGCAGTTGCGCGCGCATGTCCTCAAGCGCCTGGTCGAGCAGCTCAAACTCCCTTGGAGTCACCAAGGGGCCTTGGCTATCCAGGGTTTGTTGCCAGCGGCGCAATGTAGCCCAGGCCGCGGGGATGTAGCTGGTGGTCATGAAGTGTTGACCGGACTGAAAAAGCTGCCTCAATAGATTGTCTCGGTCGGGCATGTCGCCCTGCAGTTGCAATGCGCGATTACAACCTGCCTCTTCGATGGACTCACAGCCCGGCTTCCATAACACCGAAGAATGGGTGCCGTCCGGGAGCGTGATCGGCATGAAGTGATGTTGTTCACCATGATGTTGATAGGGGTTGCCCCCCATGCGCACCAACCCGGCGGCGAACAACAGGCCACCGGGTGCAGGAGCACTGAATAACGTGATGGCCCCGGGTATCCAGAGTTTGGCGGTGGTGTTCATCCACGGGGCGGGGACACTAGGCACGGGGTCGTTGTGATTGACGATGCGGTGGTGGACCAGTGATGAAGCGCCGGCAGTGAATTCGGAGTCAGCGGCACGGGGCGCCCCATAGGTGTAAAGGAGGATGTTGTAGTGGGCGTCCGGCGTTCGGCGCAGTCCTTCGGCCAACAGCAATGCAATGGCGCCGCCAAGGCTGTGGCCGCAAATTACAATGCGCTGGCCGGTGTGAAACCTAGCAAGATAACCGAGTATGAAATTTTGCATGGCCCGAAACGCTTGATAAAACCCGAGATGCGCTTTACCAACACCCTCAACAAGGGAGACCTGATGGGCATCCGCATCACGCAAGACGTCGGCGCCGCTAGCCGTGCCACGCACAGCGATGAGAACAACCTCATTGTGATGACAGATGAATGCTTGAGTATCCGTACCAGACTCAACATCGTTAAAAAAATGAAGTCGCTCTGGGTGTTCAGGACTACCCAAGGTGTCACCCTGTCCGTACAACGCGGGATCAAAAGGCAAAATCTCAAATCGACGTGAATAGGCCACCTCTTCATACACTGGGAAAAAACGCTGTACTTGCTCTGAGTCGAATCTCCACGCTTCCTTGTAGCAAGACAGGTATTCGACAAATAAATTTCCGATACTTGGATCCAGTGGAAAGCTGACCTTATCCTCAGGCGCTGTCGAGGGTTCTTGACCAAACTCGCAGTAACTTAATGTAGCCATTAAAGCCAATTGGTAAAGATTTAAAGCACAAAATTGATCATGTATTGAAATGGCGGGGCGTAACGCTCGCAGAGGACGAACCTCCAACACCGTAAACCTCTTGGGAAACAGTACCAATCCATTGGAAGATAGTTCTGGAGGCCCAAACCCAAGGTCTGCCATCAATTTTTGCACATGCCGCCTTGGGTGGCGGGTTTGCGACGATCGTGGCGGCAGGTGAGCGCTATGTCGAACCAGATCACTCACTTCAACTTGATAAAAATGATCTGCATTCTGCCGTGCAGGATTATTTTCGCCATGCTGATCGTGGCTAACAAGAAAATGTGTTTGCTCGGCACGTACTTGAAGCTCAGTGATAGGCAAAGCGTAAAAGGATCGCGACATCAGCGACTGATAAAGCTCCTCCTGTCCCGAATACCGCTCCTCCATCACAAGGATTACGGGGCCACAGGAAAAATCCGCCACTCTGGCGAAACCCTCCCCGTTCAACCGACCTCTGTACTGTTGCCCCGCACCATCATAGATTGTGTAAGGCAGCCCCCCATAACCCTTACCACTCCCGGTTTCATCCACTAAGCAAAACGTCAACCAATGCCCTTTCAATGGGCAAGCAGGCATCCTGTCGTTGAAGAACTGCTGCTTCCATGCATCGTGTTCCATGAGTTTCCTCCTTATTAATCACAGGTCGGATAAATACTGCAAAGGCGCCCATCTGGCATTTTGAAAGCCTTGAAGTCAGAGACATTGCCACGACAAAATGCAAACATATCCTCCTGACTTTCGCCCTTGCAGCGCTTCCAGCCACCCGACACTTTTACCCAGTTATCCTCCACGGCTGGCAACTCATCTTCGGTTAATGCAAGCACCATTCTCAATGTCTTCCCGGACAATCCGCTACGAGAAACATGTCCGCCGGCTCGTACCTTCGTGGGCTGTCCACTTGCATTCAACGAATTACATCGAAGCACCTTGATAACGGCATGTTCAGGGCCAACAGTACGAAATAACCATTGGCATTGCCCAGGGAGCTCTTGAGGCCGAGTACCAAGCACTGAAAATATGCCAGGTCCTTGATTATCCAGAAAATAGATAGCCGCATAATCCCGCCCGATATCCGACCAGCGCGTGCCCCACGTCGCATTAATTGCAAACACAAGTTTGCGTAAAACAAGCGGGCAGCCTTCCACCTGTTGTGTTAATGGCACATCAAAACTCACTCTATTTGCCACTGACTTGCTGGCAGCCTTGAATATCTTCAGATTCGGACGTTTACCGCCTCGCCGGGTCAGCTCGCACATTTCTCCCGATGCTGGTGTGTATGACGCATCGCCAACAAGGCTGAATTGCGCCGGCAAATCCACCTCCAATGTAAAACTATCCACCACCCGCCCCGCGCACCCCGGAATCCCCGCCCCCCCAAGAACAAGCAACACCGCTGCCATCCACCTATTCATCGTTTTCCACCTCCCTGTGCCACTGCTCCACGACCCGTTCAAAATGCACTTCAGGTGTTTCCCCAGCCCGAGGCGGCCAATGAATAACGCTGCTTCGGATCGTCTCTTCCAACCGGCGCACCACCAGGAACGCCAACTGCTCGGGGCTGCGCCATTGCCAGGTCCGCGCCTGTTCCAGTATTTGGCTGAGCCAGACCCTGGGGTCCTGGAATTCGACCAATGCCGCCAGGTCCTCACTGTGCTCCGCGAGCAGATAACGCAGGATATTGGCGTGCAGGATGGCTTCGGCCTGTGGGTTTGGCGTATCCAGCCAGGGCGCTGGATCCGGTGCCGAGTAATCGCCCGGAGCAGGGTTTTCGCTTTGGTGCCAGCGCCCTTCATGCCAATAGCACACGCTGACCAGCGGCCCGAGATAGACCGGCCAGTGCTCCTTTGATAGATGGAGCAAGGCGCGGGCCAGGGTGCGGTTGTCGTGAATACGATAGAGCGCCCGCTGCCCCGTCGGCCCCACCAGCAGCCTGTCGCGCCAATGTCGCGTTGCACCCGCCAAGTCGGCAGCGGATAGGCTAAAGAGCCATCCCCAGTTCGACTCGGGATGTTGCAGCAGGTCGATCAGTGCGGGCTCGTTCATTTGTTCCAGCAATAGGATCAGCGGGCCAGAACTCGCCAACTGCGCCGCATCGGTCTCGCTGTAGAGGTTGCAATAACGCGACAGATCGCGCCCTGCCAGCAGCGGTTGGCTAGCCTCATGACTCCCCTCAAGCATCAGGCATAGGTGGTAGCCTTGTTGCTGCTGTCGGGCCATCCATCGAGTGACCAGACTGTCCATCAAGCTGCCCTCCCCGCAATATCGTACTGACCTTCGCGGCAGCATTCGCACAGCGGGCAAAAGTCCGCACCCAGTTTTTTAGCCAAATCCATGATGACGCCTTGCGCTGCAGAAATTTGCGCGCCGGCAACTGGCGGGGGCGTTACCGAGCGCGTTGCGGACGGTGAACCGCCCAGGATGATGGGCCGGCTGCTGAAAATACCGCCGGCCTGAATCAGCAGGTGCTCTCCGCCAGCCTTCAGGCTCAGTTGCGCACCTGCATCAATCACCAGGTTGGCACCAGCCTTGAGATGAACCTGTTGTCCGGCTTCGATCACCAGGGTCTGAGCAACACGGGTCAGGCTATCGCCCTGTACGTCGAGGTGGTCGTGCGCCTCGAGCACAACCTTGCGAGCACCAAGAACATGGCGACGCTCCTCACTTTCCAACCGAACCGTACTGGTTCCCCGAATGACTTCATGCCGTTCCCCTGCCACTTCCAGGCGGCTGTCATGCCCCACCCGTTGTTCCAGATCACGCTGGGCGCGCAGGTAGATGAGCTCTTCGCCACTGCGGTCTTCCAGATGCAGCTCATTGCCACCGCTACCGCCTGGGGAACTACGGCTGCGCAGTACCGTGCGTGTCTTGTGCTGTGGCAAGGGGTAAGCCGGCAAGTGCAACGCATTGGGCAAACAGCCGTTGACCAAAGGTTGGTCCGGGTCGCCTTCCAGGAAGCTCACCAGCACTTCCATGCCTACCCTGGGAATGACCAGCGCGCCAAATCCGTCACCGGCCCAGCCCGAAGTCACCCGCAGCCAACAGCTGCTCGTATCGTCGTTTTTGTCCAGGCGATCCCAATGAAAGCGCACCTTCACCCGGCCATAGGCATCGCAATGCACGTCCTCTCCAACGGGCCCGGTTACCGTTGCGGTCTGGCTGCTACTGATCGTCGGCTTGGGGTGCTTGAGGGCCGGGCGATGTACTGCGCGCCAGGGGGTTGCAGTGAATCGGTTGCGATAGCCCTGAAACCCGCTGGCCTCGAATGCCGACTCTTCCAACACCTGCGGCTGGCAGCCCTCATGACGCACCGACGTCAGCAACCATAAGTCATTGCAGGCTGGATCCGGGTGACCGCACAGTTCAAGAAAGTGACCACTGCGTAACGCGGGTTGATCGCTTTTGCCCAACACCCGATGGCGATCACGCTGATGGCGCTCCAGGCCACGTCGCGCCAGTTGCGCCCCCCGGGCACGGCCGGTGAAACCACCGGGGCATTCATAGTCTTCCCATGGTTCTGCCGTTTTGGCACCGGCCTGTTCTTGCAGGCAAAACGAAGGATGCTCAAAGTCATAGTCTCGACGCACGGTTCGCTGACTGCGTGCTTGCAAACGCCGGTCGAAGCGCTGGACCACCCGGGCCTCGAGCGCCGGATCACCCGACGAGCAATAACGCTGCACCGCCAGCCGTCGAAATACCGTCTGGTCGTCACCGAATACCAGCAGATGGTTATCCACGCTGTGGCGAAAATGGTAGTGAATACCCTCCTCTTCACACAGCCGCTGTATAAAGTGCAGGTCGGATTCCCTGTACTGCACGCAAAACACCCGAGGTGGATACACCACCGGTCCAAGCTCGAAGGCATAGGCGTCGGCAAGGATCCCGTGGTGTTCAAGGACCGTTGCAATGATCTGCGGCACGCTGCGTTGCTGGAATATCCGCTGGTCGCGACGATGGGCAAGGCAGGCCAGGCGCGGGGCGAGGGTCAGGTGATAACGGGTGAGCCGCACGCCAGGGTCATCTCGACCGATGGCGTAGACCTGCCCATGCAGCCCCTGCTCCGCTTCGCCAAAGTCCAGATAGGCGGGTTGATGAAGAAGCGCCTCCAAATCGAAGGAAGGGTCTTCGCTGACCAGTTGCACATGTATGAAGTAAGGCTGATCGAGGGCTTCAGTGCCTTTGAATGCCACTACCTGAAAGTCTGTGGTTATGCCTGGAAGAACCAATTTGAAACGTGACGAAACAAACGCGTTAACCATCCTTTGTTACCCGCCATCAACTTTTCAACTGAACGACTCCCCCTCGCCAATACCTGATGGATTGCGAAAAAAAGCACCTGAACAGCCTAAAGCTTAGCGATTTCCCGCGCTTTTCGGCGCTTACCCAATAAAAAAGAAGTTTCGTACACCGAAGATGGAAGTGTCGCTTATAAAGCAAGATATACAGCCAATGAGCCATCTAAGAACAACAAGAAAACTCTTACGCGAGTTTATATCTGAATAACCAAGTTCCGAAGAAACAGCTGACATCTGCCCACCAACGTTATCGGACAGGGGAAGCGTATTACAGAACCTCCAACCTGTGGGAAGTGGACTGGAAGGTGGTAATCCGTCGCAAGAAACCTGGGGTTCAGCCACCCTCACGAGGATTACGCACCTTCCAGACCACCGCCTACAGGTTCAATCACTCCTGTGTGGTTATCAGCCACCAAAGCGTTCCGGCCCTGTAAAAAAATAATTTTCTCAATCCGTATTTTTAATCCCGAACGCGGAGGGAACCCGGCTCGCTCCAGAGGGCCTGATGTGCAAGGATGTAACACTGAACATCGCTCGATGAACGCAAAACCAAGGACTTTTCATGACTGCCATCCCCACCCCTGCGCCCGTAATTCCCGGGCGGCTGGAGCAGATGTCGACGCGCATCGCTTTCTTTATCGCTGGCTTCGGTATCGCCGCCTGGGCGCCGTTGGTGCCGTATGCCAAAGCGCGCGCCGATCTGAATGAAGGCACGCTTGGCCTGCTGCTGTTGTGCCTGGGAGTTGGCTCGATCATCGCGATGCCGGCAGCAGGCGCCTTGGCATCGCGCTACGGCTGCCGTCGCGTGCTGACCGCGGGGACGCTCATGATCTGCCTGGCCCTGCCGATGCTGGCCACGGTCAGTTCGATCCCGTTGTTGATCGCAGGGTTGTTCCTGTTCGGCGCGGGCTTGGGCACCGTGGATTCCACCGTCAATCTGCAAGCGGTGATTGTCGAGCGCGCCAGTGGTAAAACCATGATGTCGGGCTTCCATGGTTTGTTCAGCCTGGGGGGCATCGTCGGCGCAGCGGGGGTTGCCGGGTTGCTGGGCCTGGGCCTGTCGCCACTTGAGGCGACGCTGGTAGTAGTGGTTATCATGGTTGTGGCGCTGCTCAAGGCCGCACCGCACCTCCTGCCTTATGGCAGTGAAAGCTCCGGCCCGGCGTTTGCGGTGCCACATGGAGTGGTGTTGTTTATCGGTTGCCTGTGTTTCATCGTGTTCCTGGCCGAAGGTGCCGTGCTGGATTGGAGTGCTGTATTCCTCAGTGCCGAGCGCGGCCTGGATGAAGCTTACGCCGGCCTTGGCTACGCGGCATTTGCCTTGACCATGACCGCTGGGCGTTTGACCGGTGATGCCATTGTCCGACGCCTGGGGGCAACGCGAGTGATCGTGATCGGGGGCACCTTGGCGTGTGTCGGCCTGCTCATCGCGACGCTATTACCCGCCTGGGAAACTGCATTGCTTGGATACGCATTGGTGGGTGCCGGGTGTTCGAATATCGTGCCGGTGCTGTATACCGCCGTCGGCAAACAAAAGGTCATGCCGGAGCATATTGCGGTGCCGGCCATCACCACGCTCGGTTATGCCGGCATTCTCGCCGGCCCTGCGGTGATCGGTTTTATCGCCCATGGCAGCAGCCTGAGCACCGCCTTTGTATTGATAGCAGTGTTGCTGGCGGCCGTGGCCATCAGCGGCAAAATCCTCAAGGTATAAGTCAGCGCGCTTTGCGAGCATCGTCCTGCTCCCGCCAGCGCTCGAGGCTTTTGTTGCTCAGCCACCCCTCTTTGTGGGGGGGCCCAAACAGTCGCGTGCCGTTGGCACGTTCCAATGAGGGCAGCAAACCTGGGCGTTCGAAAATGTTCTTCGCCGTGTAGACACACAACTCACTGTATTGGGGCCTGGGCATGCCGGTAGACGTGTCCAGTACAGGGCTGCCCTGCTGATCAACTTCGTAAGGGTCCTGCATGACCGCCTTGAGCTTGGCAATCTCAACGTACTGGTGTTGTTCGAACAGGAAGGTGCGATCCATTGTCTTGTCTCTCAACTGTTCAAACTGGCTTTGCAGCGCTTGCACCACTTGCGCGTTGCCATGGGTATGAAACGGATCCTGGCTGAACACACTCGCCGAGCTGTTGCCATGCAAAGCCTGGGCTGCCGCACTGAGGCTGTCACGCGTGATATCGCCGTCGCGGCTGAAGATGGTGTCGCTTAACCGCGCACGCTTGAGAATTTCCCTGACGACCTGAATGACGCCGTCCAGTGCCTCGTTTTCACCCATGGGTTGAGCGGCGATCCGCTGCAATGACATCCAGGTCAAGCGCCCCTCATTAAGGAAGGGGTGCAACAGACCAAAGGCTTTTTCAAGGGCCTTTGCCAATTGCTTGTCCGTTGAAGTTTCACCCGGCAAGGAACTGCTCGCCCGTTCAGCGGGGAAGTTCTGCAGGTTTCGATGACTTAGAGCGGATAACGTTCCGCGCAAAAGAGTGGGCTGGCGAGAGATTCCTCGCTCCGACACGCAAGAGGCTTCCTGCCAAGTGACCGGTGATAGCGACGTTGCTCGCGCGGCTGATCCGCCAGGGGCGAGAGGCCGACCGGGAGGTAGTACACCCTCGATTTTCATGGGTTTTCTCCAACTCTATTCAGATGCATATCCGCTTGGTGACCTGTGTCGGAATGACAAGATCAACGAATGGATTCCACTCGGACAAGCACCTCATGTGTGGTTGGAGGGAGACGGCAGTTCCGGATGAGTAGCGAATACCAATGACAATATGTAAAAGCCCAGGCAAGGCAGCATCAACCTGACTTTCGACTACGCCACCACGTCGTCAGGCTATTGATCAGCCCGGTGCTTTTCAGTGAATCGGCGCGGGCCACTGGAACCTGGCGGTCAGCCAACATGCCCCGGGAAAAATCATCCGCAACGGGCGCCTGAAATTTTCGCTCGCCGGCAAACGCTTTCATGCGGCGGGCTTGGGCCACATATTCCTGCGCTGCAGTGGGCATACCTTCTGATACTCCGCCCTTGTCGGAGAGCGAAGGTTTTACTTGCTGGTTGTTTTGCAGAAGTTCAAGGCGGCAGGATTGGGAGGAATTAAACGAAGTTGAAGTCATGTGTTTTCCCTCAGGCGAAATCTGAAAAGCGGTGGGCCGATGCACCACCGCAGTTACCACCTATGTGGCAAATAAGCGTAAGCCGTTCCTTAAATAATTTAATCAGGCGCCGTTTTCGCAGCGCAGCGCCTGAAAGTGGGTTATTGCGACAGTAAGGCCAATGCTTTGCGACGGATCTTTCCATCACCGTCGGCACTGACGAGGTTATCCATCAGTTTGAGCAGGTCGCCCCGTTTCATGACTGCCTGGGCCAATTGGATCAGGTGATCCTTGGCTGCATCGCCCGTGAGCTCCTGACTTGCAAGTTTCCTCAAGTCTTTGAATTTCAGGTGGGGCCCGCCGCTCCCATCCTTGAGTTCATCGAAATGCTCGAGCATTTCAGCGGCCAATTCCTTGTCAGTCTTGTACTTGAAGTAGTTATCTCCCTGGATAACCGCGTTCAGGCTTTTCCAATCAATAAGATCATTCAACGCACCGGTGCGACCGTCCCGGTCAAGCGCCGCCATCAGTTCCGGACGTCGCAGCAGCTCATTGGCCAAGCGGGTGTTTTCCCTCATGACCGGGTTAGGTGACCATCCTCGTTTCGCCATCGCAAGAATGCTGTCAACGCTGATAGACCCAGGGTTATTTGGATCTCTAAACGCGTTGAAACTGTCGCGCAATTGCTGCGCCAACTCTTCGTTACTCTTTAATGAGTATTGCGGGTCCGGCCTGCCGGGGGCGACCGGATAAGGCCTACCCCCTGCGGTAGGGTCGGGGCGCGGCGGTGGATTGCTTGCCCCGGGGTTGGGCCTTGGCGGCGGGTTGCTGCAGCCCGGATGCATGGGCGGCCGATGCCCCAGGAACCAATGACTGAGCCAGCGCTTGAGTTGGCTCAGTAAGTGATGCAGCCCGGGAGGGTTGTGTTGATGGCCAAGCACATCAGCCGCGGTTGTTGCCGGCTGATGGTGATCGAACACCGGCCCGGCCTTGTTTTCCGCGCTCGGGAAGTTGACATGGGCAGCTCGCTGATCATTGAAAGAAGGCGCAGCAGGGGCCTCGCGAGTGTGTTTGACGACGGCCTTGCCAGTGACTTGTGAAAGGTCTGGCGTTTTTGAAGCAGAGACGGATGTATCCATCGATACCGACATAGGTTTCTCCATTGCAGTAGGCGCGATTTTCAGCTTGTCGCTCCAACACAGTGTCGAAGCCCATCAGCTTTCCCATGTGTGGTTTTGTGTCGGAAACAGTTCCTGACGCAGCAACAGTATGTGCTTTGGCAGTGTAGGAAACACATCAGGCAGGCTTGCGTTACGCCTGGCGCAGGCAAAAAAAATCGCAACCCTTGGGCTGCGATTTTTGCCATCCATCGAAGATCAGAATCCAACGCTTGCCTGTACGAAGAACGTGCGTGGCTCGCCCAGGTATATCCCGGCGTTGTTGTCGCTGGAGCGCGTGTAATGTTGCTGGTCGAAGAGATTTTTCACCCCCACGCCAAGTTTCAGGTTCGACAGTTGCGCGCCGAAGTCATAACCGCTGCGCACGTTGACCGAAACATAGCCCGGAATATCACCGTACTGGCCGTCAGCGGTGCCTTGAGTGATATAGGTGGTGCCGGTGCCTGGCGCACGCTGGCCAGACTGGGCATAGACGTCCAGGTTGTGCGTCCAGTGGTTGACATCGTAACGCAGGCCCAGGGTCGCCACTTCACGGGAATACAGCGGCAGATCGCGGCCCTTGAACGGTACGTCGCCCTCGGAGGTGGCCTTGGTGTAGGTAAAGCCGGCGTTGGCGGTCAGGCCGTCGAGGCGCGGGTCAAGATTGGACAGGTCGTAGTGGGCCGACGCTTCGATACCAGCGTGCTTGGTGGCGCCGAGGTTGGTCCAGCCTACGTCATTGCTGACGTATTGCAGTTCATCCGAGAAGTCGATGTAGAACAGCGTCACTTCGCCGCCCCAGATGCTGTCGTTGTAGCGCGTCCCGATCTCGTAGGTCTTGGCTTTTTCCGGGTTCAGACCGTTGGCGGTCTGGTTGCCGGTACCGCCCTGCCCCAACTGGAAATACTGCAAGCTGCCGAAGGAGGTTTCATAGTTGGCGAACAGTTTCCATGCGTCGCTGACGTGGTACATCACGCTCAGGGCCGGTAGCGGTTCATTGTTGTGAATCTCGCGGCGTTTTTCCTCGGTACGCTTGCCGTTCAGGGCCACGACCGGGCGGTCATGCCATTCGGTGCGGATGTCTTCAAAGCGGATGCCCGGCGTGATGGTCCACTGGCCGATGTCGATTTTGTTGTCGATGTAGAACGCGCTGGCTTCGGTGCCGCCGGTGCGGTCTTGATAAACGTGGCCGTCGTTCTGCCCACCTGGCGTGGGTACGTTGTTGACCAGGTTCAAGCTGGTGGCCTGCTCATGCATGCCTTCCTTCAAATAGCGGTAGCCAACGCTGACTTCCTGCGTGCTGGGGCCCACATCGAACACATGAGACACCCGTGGCTCGATGCCGAAGGTGTAGTAGGTGCGTGGGTAGGAACTGAGGGTTTTCAGATCGCGGTTGGCGATGTTGCTGCCTCGGAAGCTGTCGGAATAGTAGGTCAGCACTTCAGCCTGGGTACGGTCGTCGATCTGGCGGATGTACTTGAAGGACACGTCCTTGCGGCGGCCGCTGAAGTTGTCCCAGTCGCGCACCGACTGGTACGGGTTGGCGTCAAACTGCTTCTGGGTCAGGCCACCGGGCATGTCGGCGCTGGCATCGTAATAGTGGAAGTTGAGCGAGAAGTCATCTTGATCAGTCGGCGCCCAGTGGGTCTTGAAGATTACATCGTCAATGTCGTTGGAATTGTTGCTGTTGCGATAGCCGTTGCCATTGACCCCGGAGTACAGCAACGCGGCGCCGATGCCGTTGTCGGCGGTGCCGCCGATAAACGCATTTTCGACGTGCTTCCAGCCACCGTGGGCGGACGTTTGCAGGGTGGTGCCGACTTCCCCGGAGAATTTTTCCGGGATGGCGCGGGTCACGAAATTGATCACACCGCCGACGTTCTGTGGGCCATAGCGCACGGACCCGGCACCACGCACGACGTCGATGCTGTCCAGGTTACCGGCGGAAATGGGCGCCATCGACAGTTGCGGTTGGCCGTACGGGGCGAAGGCTGCCGGTACGCCGTCAATCAGCACGGTCGAGCGTGGCGACAGGCGTGAGGTCAAGCCGCGTACACCGACGTTGAGGGAAATATCGCTGCCCCCGGTGCCGTTGGATTCCTGTACCTGCACGCCAGGCACGCGGCGCAATACGTCACCGACGTTCATCGCGCCCTGCTCCACCATGGCTTCGCGGCGCACCACAGTGCGTGCACCCGCATGGTTTTGCACCACGGCGGCATCGGCATCGCCGAGCCAGTCGCCCACCACCTTGATGTCGGTGACGCCCAGTTCCAGCGGCGAGCCAGCTTCGCCAGTGCCGGCGCTCAGCGTGCGCAAGGTTACGGAGCCTGCGTCGATCTGGTAATCCAGCCCACTGCCTTGCAACAATTGGCGCAGGGCTTGTTCAGGCGAGAGGTTGCCATCCACTGCTGGGGCTTGCTTGCCGGCGACCATGTCGGGGCTGAAGAACACTTGCAGGGAGGTCTGCTGGCCCAGTTGGCTCAAGGCTGCGCCCAGGGGCTGGGCGCGAATATGAATGCCTTCGCCAGCCTGTGCGGCAGGCAGCGCGATGCTGACTGCAATAGCCAGGGCGAGAGGCGCCCAGCGGGAGATTTTATTGTTGTGGAGGGCGAGTTTTTTCACGTCGAACCTAGTCCTGTGATCGCAAAAGTGTGCGGCTGTTAATGCAAACCAGTTGCAGTTGCAGGAGAAGACGAATAACGCGAAAAAAACCTGAATGTCAGCGTGAAATAATTTCCTGGCTGCCGTCCGGCAAGGTGCGCAAGGCAACCGGCAGAATATGTGGCAAGGCTTTGAGCAAGGCTTCGGTGTCACTGGCGTTGAACACGCTGGTCAGACGCAGGTTGCCCACCGCTGCCGTGGTGACGCGCAACGGTTGCTCGCGATAGCGCGACACTTCCCGCGCCACTTCGGCCAGGCTAGCGTTGTTGAACACCAGTTTGCCGGTGCGCCATGCGGTCAGCTCTTCAGGGTTTACGGCGTAGGCCGCAGCCACTTCGCCCTGAGTATCGACATGAGTGCCCCGGCCGGCGGTGAGCGTCACGACTTGAGCCGACGCTCGTCCCTGCACCTTGACGGTGCCGGTCTCGACCACCACGCGGGTGCGGTCGTCATCGCGACGCACATCGAAGCGTGTGCCGGTGACCGTCACCTGCCCTGCCCCGGCGGCCACCACGAACGGGCGACTGACGTCGTGCTCGACACTGAACATCGCCTCACCCTGCTTGAGCTCAATGCCCCGCCGACCTTTTTCGTAGTGAACCGCAACCACACTGCGGCTGTTGAGGTCCATCACAGAACCGTCGGGCAAGGCCACCTGGCGCTGCTCGCCCACCCGGGTAGTGAACTCGGCGCTGTACGGCTTGGACTGGCCCAGCCCGCTGAACAAACCCAGGCCCACGGCAATGGCAACCACACCGGCCGCTACCGCATAACGCAGCACCGCGCCACCTCTGGGGCGCTCGGCCGGCGCATCGCACAAAGCCTGCAAACGGGGTTGGGGCAGCAGATCGGTGGCGCTCCACAGCCCTTGCAGCACATCGAATTCATATTGGTGTTCGGGCTGCTCGGCACGCCAGGCCTCGAAACGTCGCCGTTCTTCGGCGTTCAACGGGCCGTCTTGCAGGCGCACAAACCATTGTGCCGCTTCGTCACGGACACGCTTATCCATCGTGGAAGATCCTGTTTCAATGCGGGTCATGGCGCCATTGCATCCAGGCGGTCACGCAGATGCCGCAGGGTGCGGATCATATACTTCTCCACCATGTTTTTAGACAGCCCCAGGCGCACGGCGATTTCCTGCTGGGTGAGCCCCTCGATTTTCTGCCAGATAAAAATCTTGCGACAGTTGAGCGGCAACTCGACCAGGGCCCGCTCGATGGAGTCAGCCAACTGAATCGCGTGCATGTAATGCTCCGGATCACCGCTGTGGGGGGCGTGATCAGCGGCCTGCAACATCAACGCCTCGCGACGTTCTTCGCGCCGGTAGGCGTCCACCGCGATATTGCGCGCGGTTTGATGCAGGTAGGCGCGTGGTTGTGCAACCTCGCTGGCGTGGGACTCGAGCACTCGCACAAAAGTGTCGTGGGTCAGGTCCTCGGCTTGCTGACGGCTCCTCAAGCGGCGCGTCCACGTGCCGATCAACTCTTCGTAGTGCTCGAAAAAGCCTGTTCTGCGGGGCGGCTGAGGAATCATCGCGAAGGCACTGAGGAGGCGGGGCGTGAATAGTAATGTTTCCTATTAAGCAGGGCAATTGCTGTCCATCGGCGGTACGCCCGCCGCACTCAAACCCCTCAACTTTTTGAAATCACACTACTCATGTATTGATGCAGATCGCGGAAATCCTGAACGCTCCACGCGTGCGGCGCTATCTTCACACCGTTGTCCTTCAACGTCTTTGGAATCAGGTTGCCATTTGGGCGAAGTATTATCGACGACACGATCACGCCCGGATAATCATGCAGCCGTTGTTTGAACGCGGCGGTTGTAAGGTCGGGCGTGGGGGGATTGCTTTTTTTAGCCAATGGCCCGGAGGCCTTTATATCGGGGCCATGGCACACGGCGCATCGCTGTAGATAGAGCGTTTTTCCGTTGCTGTTTTCCGCAACGGCCAGTGATGTCTGAGCCAGTGGTAAAACGGCTGATAAGCCAATGAGTAAACGTTTCATCCTTGAGGTGCGTGTCGACATACACATTCCTTTGCTCCATCCCTTATCTTTTGTTTTCAGCATATTACGATAAACCTTTGCCTTGCGCCCCGGCGCTACACCTGCGGCCCACGGCCTGAGCGTACAAACCGCGCGGTGAACTTCCGCTCTACGCCGTCAGTCAGCTGAAAGGACTCTGATAAACACAGTGGGTGGGCGATGCAGATTTCCTTGCAGCAACAAGTAGCTCTGGTCACCGGCGCCAGTTCCGGCATCGGTGCTGGCGCAGCCAAAGCCCTGGCCGACGCGGGCGCGGCGGTAGTGCTTAACTACAACTCCCAGGCGGCCCCCGCCGAGGCCCTTGCCGCACAGATCAATGCCAACGGCGGTCGGGCGCTTGCCATCGGTGGCGATGTGTCCAAGGAGGCCGATGTCGAGCGCCTGTTCGCACAGACCCTCGATGCCTTCGGCCACCTGGATATTCTGGTGGCCAACTCCGGCCTGCAAAAAGACGCCAACCTGGTCGACATGAGCCTCGAGGACTGGAACACCGTGATCGGTGTCAACCTCACCGGGCAGTTCCTCTGTGCCCGAGCGGCGGTGCGTATCTTCAATCGTCAGGGCGTTCGCGAGGGCGTGTCACGAGCGGCCGGCAAAATCATCCATATGAGTTCGGTGCATCAAGTCATTCCGTGGGCCGGGCATGTGAATTATGCAGCGTCCAAGGGCGGCGTTGAGATGCTGATGCGCACCCTCGCCCAGGAAGTCAGCGAGCAACGCATCCGCATCAATGGCATTGCGCCTGGGGCGATTCGCACAGCAATCAACCGCGCAGCCACTGAAGGCGCTGCGGAGAAAGAGTTGCTCAAATTGATTCCTTACGGTCGTGTCGGCGATGTAGAAGATGTGGCCAATGCAGTGGTGTGGCTGGCCAGTGATGCTTCTGATTACGTGGTCGGCAGTACGTTGTTCATCGATGGCGGCATGAGCCTTTATCCGGAGTTTCGCGGCAATGGTTGATCTGAAAAAAGAACCCCAAAGCGCCATCGATGCCCATGGCATCATCGGCGACATGCGCAGTGCCGCACTGGTAAACGACCGTGGCAGCATCGATTTTTTCTGCTGGCCGGAATTCGACAGCCCGTCGATCTTCTGCGCACTGCTCGACACGCCCGACGCCGGCACCTTCCAACTTACCCCGGACCTGCCCAACGCCCGCCGCGAGCAGATCTACCTGCCTGACACCAACGTGCTGCAAACACGCTGGCTGAGTGACGAGGCAGTGGTGGAAATCACCGATCTGCTGGCCGTCAGCGAAGACGTTGACGATTTGCCGCTGCTGATTCGCCGCGTACGGGTAGTCAGTGGCCAGGCAACTCTGCACCTGCGTTGCGCCGTGCGCCACGACTACGCCCGTGCCAAGACCCACACCACAGCCGATGACAGCGGCGTGCTGTTCAGCGCCGACGGTCAGCCCGGCCTGCGCCTGGTAGGCAGCCACCCGCTGACCCTCGAAGAAAATGCCGTCGTATCCCGCTTCACCCTGGCCCAGGACGAGGGCGCTGAATTTGTGCTCGGCGGCCAGGATGATCCGCGGGTGGTCAACGACTGCACGGACCTGTACCTGGAACGCACCCTCAAGTTCTGGCGCGGCTGGATCTCCCAGTCCAATTACCGTGGGCGCTGGCGCGAAATGGTCAACCGCTCGGCCTTGGCGTTGAAGCTTTTGACCTCGCGCAAGCACGGCGCAATCATCGCCGCCGCCACCTTCGGCCTGCCGGAAAGCCCCGGCGGCGAGCGCAACTGGGATTACCGCTATACCTGGATACGCGATGCGTCGTTTACCGTCTACGCGTTCATGCGCCTGGGGTTTGTCGAGGAAGCCAACGCCTATATGCGCTGGCTCAAAGGCAGAGTCAGCGACTGCTGCGGCCAGCCGACCAAAATCAATATTCTCTACGGCATCGACGGTCGCCAGGAGTTGCCGGAAACCACCCTCGATCATTTGCGCGGCCACGGCGACGCCCAACCGGTGCGCGTGGGCAACGAAGCGTTCGACCAGATCCAGCTGGATATCTACGGCGAATTGATGGACGCGGTGTATCTGGTCAACAAGTACGGCGAAGCCATTTCCCACGAAGGCTGGAAACATACGGTGGAAGTGGTCGACCAAGTGTGTGAGATCTGGAACCGCAAAGACGTAGGTATCTGGGAAATGCGCGGCGAGCAACACCACTTTTTGCACTCGCGCCTGATGTGCTGGGTGGCTTTGGACCGAGCTATTCGCCTCGCCTCCAAACGCTCGCTGCCCGCCCCGTTCGCGCGCTGGGACCAGACACGCCAGGCTATCTACGCCGACATCTGGAGCAACTTCTGGAACGAAGAACGCGGGCATTTCGTCCAGCATATCGGCAGTACGGCGCTGGACGGCTCGATGCTGTTGATGCCGCTGGTGCGCTTCGTTGCGGCCACCGACCCGCGCTGGCTGGCGACGCTGGAAGCGATCCAGAAAAGCCTGGTGCGCGACGGCATGGTCTACCGCTACCGCAATGACGACAGCCAGATCGATGGGCTGCAAGGCACAGAAGGCGCATTTGCTGCCTGCTCGTTCTGGTACGTGGAATGCCTGGCCCGCGCCGGACAAGTGGAAAAGGCCCACCTGGAATTCGAACAGCTGCTGCGCTACGCCAACCCGCTGGGGCTGTACGCCGAAGAATTCGACAGCCAGGCTCGGCACTTGGGCAACACACCTCAGGCGTTGAGCCACTTGGCATTGATCAGTGCGGCAACCTTCCTGGACCGCAAACTCAGTGGGGAGAAGACTGTATGGCAACCCTGACGACCCCTGCCCCGCTGTTGTATGTGCGCACGTCCATGCTAGACGTGGCTTATGAGACGCACGGCCCCATCGCGGGCGAGCCGGTGATCCTGCTGCATGGATTCCCTTATGACCCTCGCAGTTATGACGAAATCGCGCC
Source organism: Pseudomonas synxantha BG33R (assembly GCF_000263715.2). Taxonomy (NCBI): domain Bacteria; kingdom Pseudomonadati; phylum Pseudomonadota; class Gammaproteobacteria; order Pseudomonadales; family Pseudomonadaceae; genus Pseudomonas; species Pseudomonas synxantha. The sequence continues at coordinate 2,207,233 of NZ_CM001514.1, read as the reverse complement.
GGTGCTGGCCGAGCGTGGTTATCGGGTGTTGGTCCCGTATTTGCGCGGTTATGGCCCGACGCGGTTTATCAACGACCAGGTCATGCGCTCCGGCCAACAGGCGGCGTTGGCCAAGGACCTGCTGGATTTCATGGATGCGCTGTCCATTAAGCAGGCCACGCTCGCCGGGTATGACTGGGGTGGGCGCGCGGCGTGTATTGTCGCGGCGCTATGGCCCGAGCGGGTACGCGGCTTGGTGACGGGGGACGGTTACAACATCCAGGACATCGCCAAGTCCCTTGAGCCTCGGGCACCGGAAACCGAGCATCGATTGTGGTACCAGTATTACTTCCACACCCAGCGTGGGGTCGACGGTTTGACCGCCAATCGACGAGAGCTGTGTGAGTTGTTATGGCGGCTTTGGTCGCCGACCTGGCGTGAAGGGCCAAGTCTGTATGGCAAGACTGCGCCGTCATTTGATAACCCGGACTTTGTCGCGGTGGTGATCCACTCTTACCGCCATCGTTTCATGTATGCGCCGGGTGATCCCGCGTTGGAGTACATCGAACAGGCGCTGGTGCCCCAACCGGCGATAACGGTGCCCAGCATTTCGTTATGCGGGGCCGACGACGGTGTGGGCCCGCCGCCACTTGAGGATGACGATGTGGAGCACTTCAGCGGTTTTTATCGCCGGCAGGTTTTGCCAGGCATTGGTCATAATGTTTTCCAGGAAGCGCCCCTGGTCACGCTTGAAGCATTGCTGGAACTACTGGAGCGCTGAAAAACGCTCCCGGTAAGCTTGAGGCGTCACTGACAAGGCCCGCACAAAGCTGCGGCGCAAAGTCTCTTCACAGCCAAAACCGCACTGCATGGCGATACGTTTGATGGAGGTCGTGCTGTCTGCCAATTGCCGGCGCGCAGTTTCGACACGGATCAGTTCCACGGCCCGGGCCGGGGTCTGGCCGGTCTCGGCGCGGTAATGGCGCACAAAGCTACGCTCGCTCATGCCAGCCTGGGCCGCAAGGGTGGCGATGTTCAGATCCAGCGTCAGATGGTCGGCGATCCAAGCGTGCAGGTCGGCAAAGCGGCTGTCGCTCTTTTGCAGGGATAACGTCACGCTAAATTGCGACTGACCGCCAGGGCGCTTGAGAAAGACCACCAAGTGGCGCGCCACTTCCAAGGCAATGGCGCGACCCAGGTCATCCTCTACCAGGGCCAGGCACAGGTCGATCCCGGCGGTCACACCAGCAGACGTCCACACGGCGCCCTGCTGGATGAAAATCGGATTGGCCTCCACCGTGAGTGCGGGAAACTTGCGCGCCAGTTCTTCACACCGCGTCCAGTGCGTGGCCACTCGGCAACCATCGAGCAAACCACTGGCGGCCAGCAGAAAGGCCCCGGTGCACACCGAAGCCATGCGCCGGGTGTGCCGGGATTTATCGCGCACCCATTGCACCAGTGTCGCGTCTTCGGCGGCAGCGTACACGCCCCAGCCACCGGCGATCACCAGGGTGTCGCAAGGCGCGTCGATGGCGGGCAGCGGCTCAGCCAGCAGCGCCAGGCCGGCAGAAGTCCTCACCGGTTCAGGCTGAGCGGCGATCACGTTCACCGCGTAGGGCAACGGTAAACCACGTTGGCGCAACAGGTCATTAGCCGACGCAAACACTTGCAGAGGCCCGGTGACATCGAGCACCTGGGCATTTTCAAAAGCGAGTACATGAATAATCTTGGGCATGATTGGCGTGATTAGTGGGTTCAATGGCGTACCCGCCAAAGCCTAGGCTTCTACAGTGAGGTCGTCCATTTCTTTCGGAGCTTGCACCATGACCTTGCAGATCGGCTTTCTGTTGTTCCCCGGCATCCAGCAACTGGACCTGACCGGCCCCTATGATGTCCTCGGTTCGCTGCCAGACGTGAAGCTGCACCTGGTGTGGAAAGACCTCGCGCCGATCACCTCCAGCACTGGCCTGGTGTTCACGCCGACCATCACTTACGCCGACTGCCCGAACCTGGATGTGCTCTGCGTACCCGGTGGCGCCGGTGTGGGCCCTTTGATGGAAGACCCGCAAACCCTGGATTTTCTCAAGGCCCAGGCACAGACAGTGCGCTACATGACCTCGGTGTGCACCGGCTCATTGGTATTGGGCGCGGCAGGGTTGCTGCGCGGTCGCAAGGCCACGACCCACTGGGCCTACCACCACCTGCTCGCCCCGCTCGGTGCTATTCCCGTGCAGGAGCGCGTGGTGCGTGACGGCAACCTGTTTACCGGCGGCGGGATCACCGCCGGCATCGACTTTGCCCTGACCCTGGCCGCAGAGTTGTACAGCGAAGCGGCGGCGCAACTGGTGCAATTGCAAATCGAATATGCGCCGGCCCCACCGTTTGACTCCGGCCGCCCGGAGACTGCGCCCCGATATGTACTGGAGGAAGCCAACAAGCGCACGGTGGAGTCACGCAGAGTGCGTGGGGAGATTGTTGCGCGGGCGGCTGCGCGGTTGGGGTGAATGTTCATCCGTGGCGAGCCATCAACCTCAAAGGCCAGGTGCGCCGCTATGGCATTGATGGATTCCAGATCCTGGGAAGCATTGACCAGCAGGGTTTCTGTGTCGCGGTTGGGACGGAGGGTGAAGAGTAGGTTTGAATCTGAAGGAGGATTGGAGATGTCTTTGATCATGATGTAGTTCCTGAGAGTAATGGACTACTGGAGTAATTCGGATTTCTCACGTCCGGTCGCTGAATTGGCAGCGACTGGGCAAGACTAGTGACGACTGTTTCTAGCAGCAACCTTAAAGGGTTGTGGGAAAAAACCGGCTTCAGCGCCTGGACGCAAGGTGAGTCCTAGGCTGCTGTACGAAACTTCTTTTGATTCTTTCGGGGGTAAACGGCCTGTCCGGTTGTAGCCGACAGTAACCACGATGCGAAGCGAGCCGCTCTTGATCTCGATCTGCTTGTGATCTTGATCTTAAGCGCCCCGTTAAACCACGCTGGCGGATTACGGGCACACCGAGCCCAGGCGAGGTGCCGAGTGGTGGGGCAAGAGCGTTTTGCTTACTTTTGCGCTTTTCAAAAGTGAGCCGCCGTCAGGGCGGAACCCTAAGTGGCCGTTACCGCAGGAATGGATATGTACTCGGTATGACTGTGTCGGCTGTCAGGCCGCCTTCGCGAGCAAGCCCGCTCCCACATTTGGATCGCGGGGTGTCAGGTAGAGAAGCATCGCCTGTCAGGCCGCCATCGCAGGCAAGCCAGCTCCCACAATTGGATTGTGAGGTGTCAGGTAAATGAGCATCGACTGGCAGGCCGTTACGGGAGCAAGCTCCCTCGCCACACAGAAACCTGCTTGGCTTCCCGCGTGTCGTCAGGCAGGACGTGACATCACCGCCAAGCGCACGGCCAGCGCCATCAACACTGCCGCCAACCTCCACTTCTGCAGCCAGGCGCTTTTGGTGCGTTTGGCGAAGAAGCGGCTGAGCGCCCCGCCAAACATGCCCAGCAGTAGGTGAAACACACTCGCGATCAGCGTCAGCACGGCGCTCGCAGGCTCTACAAAAAATTGTGCTGGATACATTACTGACGCAGCGAACCAGTGATTGCTGAATGCCACAACCAACGTCTAGAATGCGAAACATTATCAATTAAGCCTGCTGCGCCAGGATGACCATGTCGAGCGATCACCCACTGGACCATGCCGCCATCGGCCAGCTTTACCAAGCCCACCATTCCTGGCTGCGCGGCTGGTTGAGCCGACGCACCGGCTGCCGTGAACACGCCGCTGACCTGGCGCAGGAAACCTTCGTGCGCCTGCTCAACGCGCGCAAGCAACAGACCTTGCAGCAGCCGCGTGCTTACTTGAGCAGCATCGCGCGCAGTTTGATGATCGACCAGTACCGACGCCGCGAACTGGAACGTGCCTACCTGGAAAGCCTGGCGCACTTTCCTCAAGTCGAGGTGCCGAGCGAAGAAACCCGCCTGCTGATCCTCGACAACCTGGAGCGCATCGACCGTTTGCTCGACCAGCTCAAGCCACGGGTGCGCGAGGCGTTTCTGTTGGCCCAACTGGACGGCCTGACCTGCCCGCAAATCGCCCTGCGCCTGGGCGTGTCCAAGGCCACGGTGGAGCGCGATCTGTCCAAGGCCCTGCACGCTTGTTATCGGTTGCGTTATGCCGAATGCTGATCCGCGCCTGGTGGACCAGGCCATCCAGTGGATGATCAAGCTGCGCTTCAACACCGCTGACGACGCCAGTACGGCGGCCTTCGAACAGTGGCTGCACACCAGCGCCGCGCATCAACTGGCGTGGCAGCGCGTGGCGACCATGAATGACGACTTCACCCAACTGCCGGCGCATGTCAGTCGCCATGCCCTCGATGGCGCGCGCCAACGTATCAGTCGGCGTGAAGGCTTGAAGCTGCTGGGGTTGTTGGCCGGCGCCGCCGGGTTGGCCTGGCTGGGTCGCGACTACACGCCCCTGCCCGCCCTGATGGCCGACTATCGCACCGCCACCGGCGAGCGGCGCTGGGTGGTGTTGAACGATGGCAGCAAGGTCCAGCTCAACAGCGCCAGTGCCATCGATATCACCCTGAATGCCGAGCGGCGTCTGGTGAACCTGCGTCAGGGTGAAGTGTTGGTCAATACCGGCGCTGACAACCGTCCGTTCTGGGTGCACACCCGCGATGGTTACCTGCGCACCCTCGGCACGCGCTTTGTGGTACGTGAAGAAGCCCAAGGTACGCTGCTGGCTGTGCAGCAGGGTGCGGTCGCGGTGTATGCCGACAGCCATGACGCCAGCGCACGCCAAATGATCAAGCCGGGCGAACAGGTGCTGTTCAACCGTAGCGGCATTCGCCCTTCTCCCACCAATGGCCTGGATCCCTGGGCCTGGAGCGACGGCGTCATCAGCGCCCACAATATGCGCCTTGACGACTTCCTGGCCGAACTGGGCCGCTACCGCAACGGCTTGCTCCGTTGCAGCGAAGCCGTCGCGGGGCTGCGGGTTTCGGGCACCTATCAACTGGAAGACACCGATCAGGTACTCAAGCTGGTGGCGCAATCGTTGTCGATCAATGTGACCTACCGCAGCCCCTATTGGGTGACCGTCTCCGCTCGGGTTTGAGCGACCGAAAATAAATGAGGTGAATTCTCATTGCCATTCGACCTGTAAGGAAAGGCCGATCAACAGGCCGGTGTTGTCCACTTCCTTCAGGAGCATCCCGCGGTCATGCAAGCGTTCCCCTCCAAACGTTCCCCCCTCAGACACGCCCTCAATGCCACTCTTCTTGGCGCGTGCGTGGCAGCCAGCGCTTTGCCGTATACCGCAACAGCCCAGGAACCCCGCAGCGAGCGCCAGGCCCGCGCCTGGAATATTGCGCCCGGGCCTCTGGCGGGCGCCCTTGATCAGTTTGCGCGGCAGGCCGGTATCAGCCTGTCGTATGACGCGGGCAGCGTGGCCGGCAAAAGCAGCCCGGGGCTGAGCGGCACCCTGGCCCCACAACAGGCCCTGAGTCAGTTGCTTCAGGGCCAGGGTTTGCAGGCGCAAAGCCAGGGCCAGAACGCCTGGTTACTGCTACCTCAGCAGCAAGCCGGCTCGGCGCTGAGCCTGGGCGCCACCACCATCACTGGTGATCGTCTGGGCGCCACCACCGAAGGCAGCGGTTCCTACACCACCGGTGCGGTGACCATCGGCAAGGGCGAACATAGCCTGCGACGCACGCCGCAATCGGTGAGCGTGATGACCCGCAAGCTGATGGATGACCAGAACATCACCACCATCGACCAATTGCTGGAGCGCACGCCAGGGATCACCAGCTACGAGTCGCCCATGGGCGGCAAGTATTTTTACTCCCGGGGCTTCAAGATGCTCGGTCAGTACCAGTTCGATGGTGTGCCGCTGGACATCGGCAAGGACTACATACAGGCCGACAGTTTCAGCGCGAACATGGCGATTTATGACCGGGTAGAGGTGCTAAAAGGCGCCGCCGGTATGCTCAAGGGCGCCGGCACCGCCAGCGGTGCAGTGAACTTCGTGCGTAAGCGGCCCCAAGCCACCCCGACCACCAGCCTCGGGCTGTCGGCGGGCACCTGGGATAACTACCACGCCGAACTCGACACCGGCGGCCCGTTGAACGACAGCGGCACGGTGCGCGGCCGTGCGTCGGTCAGCCAGCAGAATCGTGGCTCCTACATGGACCTTGCCAAGCGCCAGGACCAGGCGTTTTACGCGGCGCTGGACATGGATGTCAGCCCTGACACCACCCTAGGCTTCGGCGCCAGCTATGAGGATGTCGACGCCACACCGTGCTGGAGCGGCCTGCCGCGCTACCGCGACGGCAAAAGCCTCGGCCTGAGCCGCTCCACCTGCCTGGGCCAGGCCTGGAACGATTGGCAAAGCCAGCGCACCACGCTGTTCGCCGATCTGACCCATCACTTCAACGACGACTGGAAGCTCAAAGTCAGCGCCGTGCATAGCCGCAACCTGCAAGACATCAAATACGCCGCCAGCGAAAGCACCGTGGACTATGGCAACCCGGCCCCTACGCTCACCAGCTACGCCGCGCTGCTGGATTACGATCACAAGGACTACGGCCTGGATGCCTACATTGATGGTCAATTCGAAGCGTTTGGCCTGCAACATGAGTTGATCCTCGGCGCCAATGGCAGTCGTGGCACCCAGGACGATGTCTACGCGATCCGCAACCTGCCCCAGCGCCAAAGCGTTTTCAACCCCAACCACCACTTCCCGGAACCTGCCGACGATACCTTCTGGCCCAACATGTACCGTGGCGGCACGGTCAAGGAAACCGCCACCCAATACGGCGCCTACGCCACCTTGCGCCTGCGTCTGGCCGAACCGTTGATGCTGGTTCTGGGCAGTCGCGTCAGTTGGTATGAAAACCGCCGTGAGTCCTTGAACCTGGCCTGGGGCGAGTGGGCCGACCAGGATGCACGCACCAAGGAAACCGGCGTGGTCACGCCGTTTGCCGCGCTGATCTACGACCTCAATGACAACCTTTCGGTGTACGCCAGCTACGCCGATATCTTCCAGCCACAAAGCTCCTACGCCACGGTCAGCGGTTCGGCGCTCAAGCCGAAAATGGGTGAGAACTACGAGCTGGGTATCAAGGGCGAATGGTTTGACGGGCGCCTCAACAGCTCCCTGGCGCTGTTTCGCGCCATCGAAAAAAACGCCGCCCAAACCGATTTCGAGACCCGCTGCGGCAGCTCCTCCGACGGCTACTGCTACACCGACACGGGCAAAGTTCGCGCCCAAGGGGTCGAGGCCGAGCTGAGCGGCGAATTGCTTGAACGCCTGCAAGTGTTTGGCGGCTACACCTACACGCAAACCAAGAACCTGAAGAACATCGACAGCGCAGCCGAAGGCGCGGTGTCCAACACCTACGTACCAAGGCATATGCTGCGTTTGTGGGGCGACTACCAGTTGGACGGTGCACTGTCAAAATGGACAGTCGGCGCCGGGGTCAACGCCCAAAGCAGCAATTACCGGTTGCAAACCATCAAACTGGAACAGGCCGGGTATGCGTTGTGGAATGCGCGCATTGCGTATCAGGTGGACGACACCTGGACTGTGGCGCTCAACGGCAACAACCTGTTCGATAAAAACTACTACCAGACCGTGGGTACCTCAGGCTGGGGTAATCTTTATGGAGAGCCGCGCAACCTTACGCTGAGCCTCAAAGGCAACTTCTAAACATCAGCAGTCCTTGCACCAGAGCCGGCAAGCCGGCCCTGGTTCGACAACCCCCCTTCCCCCGCCCTGCTTCTGTCAAAAAAAAGCTTTTTTCGCTGGCAGGCAAATCCCCACGTTTGTTCCTACACTCCAAAAAGCCATCATCGATTCTCGATTTTTCTGAAAGCATGGCCTCTCATGTCAATAAATCGTCATATCATGGGGGCCTCATGAGAGCCATTGAAGGCAGCGGCGAAAAAAGCCAAATCATTGACACGGAACCTCAAGGAAGCCACTATTTAGCCATCACTCCGTAAATTCCTGCGTCTGAACAGGCATTACGTATTACCCAGCAACTGCAGTTGTTCGATTTGCACCACTTGTAAAGCAAACCTGCCTTATGGATGAGCAAAACGAATAGGAACGTTCTGGTGGTGTATTGAGGATCTGATCTATGCGCGGTAAATCGTCGGTCGATAGCCTGTTTTTGACTCGTCCCGGTTTCGTTGAGTTTTTTGTCGTCTTCGTAAAACTGATCCACGGCCTCACTGCTGTGGTGCCGGCAATTATCCTGTTGTTCTACCCGGAACCCGTCGCCGAGCACATGCGCAACCACTACCTGGGCCTGCTGATATTCTTTGCGCTCTTGACCATCATTCTGTTCCAGGCCCTGGGGGTGTACTCCGAGGATCTGTTCAGCAATCGCCTGCGTTTTCGCGTGATGCTGGTGGCCTGGGTCTCAGCGTTTTGCATCCTGCTGTTCATGTACCAGATCCTGCTCCTGTTCCCACAGTTGAGCCCACGCAACCTGGCGGCCTGGTTCTCCATGAGCCTGGTGCTGTTTGGCGTGGAGCGGATATTGATGCTGCGCCTGTATCGCCATTTGATGAAGAACGGCAAATTCTTGCAGCGTACGGTGATCCTGGGTTTTACCGAGACGGCGGTGCATGTGGCTGAACACCTGTCGCGCAACAGCGATATCCGTTCCGGCCTGATCGGCTTTATCGACGACCGTACCGAGCGCATTCCCAAGGAATTGAGCCGCCTGCCCTTGCTGGGCAATACCCGCGACCTGGAAAAGCTGATCCGCTCCGAACAGGTCAACCAAGTCATGATCACCCTGCCCTGGGCCGCCGAGCAGCGTATCAACGGGCTGGTCAAACGCCTGCGGCAGATGTCGGTGAACGTCATGCTGGTGCCCGACATGGCGGCCTTGCGTTATGGGCATAACCGCATTACCGATGTGGGCGGCATCCTGATGTTCAACACCTCGCAGTTGCCGCTGCGCGGCTGGTCGCCCTTTATCAAGCGTTGCGAAGACCTGCTGCTGGCCAGCCTCGGCCTGTTGTTGCTGTCACCGGTGATGCTGGCGACGGCCATCGCGATCAAACTCGATTCCAAGGGCCCGGTGCTGTTTCGCCAGAAGCGCTTTGGCTACAACGACAACCTGATCCGGGTGTTCAAGTTCCGCTCGATGTACGTGGAACAGACCGACCTCAACGCCGAGAACCAGACCACACGCCAGGACCCGCGCATCACCCGGGTAGGCAGGATCATTCGCAAGACCAGCATCGATGAGCTGCCACAACTGTTCAACGTGCTGCTGGGCAATATGTCGATGGTCGGCCCGCGCCCCCACGCCACGGCCACCAAGGCCGCCGGGATTCCGTTCGAGCAAGCGGTCAGCGAATACAGCTCACGCCACCGGGTCAAGCCAGGCATCACCGGCTGGGCACAGATCAATGGCTACCGTGGCGAGACCGACACCCTGTTCAAAATCCAGAAGCGCGTCGAATACGACCTGGAATACATCGCCAAATGGTCGGTGTGGCTGGATCTGTACATCGTTTTCATGACGGTTCCGGCCGTCCTTTCCACCAAGGAAGTCTATTGATGAACCCTCTTAACGGATTGATCCCGTGCATCATCTCCGGTGGTTCGGGCACGCGGCTGTGGCCGGTTTCGCGGCAGAACATGCCCAAACCCTTCATGCGCATGCGCGATGACCAGAGCCTGCTGCAAAAGACCTTCCTGCGCGCCAGTCACTTGCCGGGGGTGGAGAGCATCCTGACGGTGACCAACCGCGACCTGCTGTTTCGCACCCTCGACGACTACCGTGCGGTGAACACTCAGCGATTGGCCCTGGAGCTGCTGCTGGAGCCGTTTGGCCGTAACACCGCCGCCGCCATCGCCGTGGCCGCCTTGCATGTGCAGGAGCATTTCGGCGCTGAAGCACAGTTGCTGGTGATGCCCGCCGATCACCTGATCCTGGATGAAACGGCCTTCGCCCAAGCGGTGGAAAAAGCCCGTGCGCTGGCCGAGGCCGGTTACCTGGTGACCTTCGGCATTCAGCCTGACCGTGCCGAAACCGGCTTTGGCTATATCGAACAAGGCGCAGCGTTGGGGGCCGGGTTTCAGGTCCGGCGCTTTGTCGAGAAGCCCGATCTGGCCACCGCCCAAGGCTATCTGGACGGCGGCAAGCACCTGTGGAATGCCGGCATGTTCTGCTTCAAGGCGGCCAGCCTGTTGGAAGAATTGGCCAGCCACGCCCCGGCAGTCCTGGACGCTGCCAAGGCCGCACTCGAGCACAGCCAGAGCCTGCAGAACAGCAGCAGTCGCCAGCGTGAGCTGAGCCCGGAAGGTTTCGGTACCGCGCCGGACATCTCCATCGACGTGGCCCTGATGGAAAAATCCGCAAAGGTCGCGGTCGTGCCCTGCAACATTGGCTGGAGCGATATCGGCTCCTGGGAAGCGCTGCGCCAACTCACCCCCAGTGATGACAATGGCAACCAGATCAATGGCGAGGCGATCCTGCACGACGTGCATAACTGCTACATCGACTCGCCCAAGCGGGTACTCGGTGCAGTGGGCGTGCGCGATCTGATCATCGTCGACACCCCGGACGCACTGTTGATCGCCGACGCGCACCGCAGCCAGGACGTGCGCTATATCGTCGCCGAACTCAAGCGCCAGAATCACCCGGCGTTCAGTCTGCACCGCACGGTCACCCGCCCGTGGGGCACCTACACGGTGCTGGAAGAAAGCACGCGTTTCAAAATCAAGCGCATTGTGGTCAAGCCCAAAGGCTCGCTGTCCCTGCAAATGCACCATCACCGCAGCGAGCATTGGGTAGTGGTCAGCGGCGCAGCGATGATCACCAATGGCGAGCGCGAAATCCTGCTCAACATGAACGAGTCCACCTATATTCCCGCCGGCCACAAACACCGCCTGACCAACCCCGGCATCATCGATCTGGTGATGATCGAGGTACAGAGCGGTGAGTACCTGGGCGAAGACGACATCGTGCGTTATGACGACATCTACGGCCGCGCGCCGGTGGAAGAGAAACCCTGATGCGCACGTCCCTGATCATCCCCACCCGCAACGCGGCCAGCCATCTGGACCGCCTGCTGCCAGCGCTGCGCATGCAGACCCTGCAACCGGACGAGATGCTGGTGGTCGACAGCGCATCGAGCGATGACACCGTGGCGCGTTTTCGCGAGTTTGGCGCGCGCGTGGAGGTGATTGCTGCCCGCGACTTCAACCACGGCGGCACCCGGCGCTGGGCCAGTGAACAGGTGGGCGGCGACGCTTTGATCGTCATGACTCAGGACGCGATCCCCGCCACGGCCGAGACCTTCGCCAACCTGATCGCCGAATTGCAACTGGAGCCGCTCAATGGCGTGGCCTATGGACGGCAGTTGCCGCACCCCGGTGCAGGGGTGCTGGGGGCACAGTCGCGGCACTTCAACTACCCGGCGGCCAGCCGCAGCAAAAGCCTGGCCGATGCACCGCAGCTAGGGATCAAAACCTGCTTCAGCTCCGACTCGTTTTCGGTGTACCGACGCAGCGCCCTGCAGGCGGTGGGTGGTTTTCCCCAGGATGTGATTGGCAGCGAAGACGCCTACGTCGCCGCACGCATGTTGCTGGCCGGCTACCAGGTGCGCTACGCCGCCAGCGCGCAGGTTTATCACTCCCATGATTACCGCTTGCTGGACGAGTTCAAGCGCTACTTCGATATCGGTGTGTTCTACGGCCGCGAGGCGTGGATTCGCCAGGCGTTCGGCGACGCCGGCGGCGAAGGTAAACGTTATGTGCTGGCCGAACTGCGCGCATTGCGCGAGGCCAACGCGCTGCACCGTGCGCCGGAAGTGGTGGTGCGCAGCGCCTTTAAATTGCTGGGTTATCGCCTCGGCCACCTTGAACGCCACTTGCCCAACTCGCTTAAACGGCGCCTGGGCATGTTTTCCACCTACTGGACTTGAGCTGTCATGAAGACTACCAACCGACGTTCCCGTCTTACCCTGCTCAGCCTCTTGAGTGCCTCAATCTGGCTGGCGGGCTGTTCGACCCCCGCGCGGGTGCCGCTTCCTGACAACAATACGCTCAAGGCCGGCCATCAAGCGGCGCTGACCCTGGCCGACCTGCCACCACCGCAGGTGCTGATCCAGACCGGCGACTCGCTGCGGATCGTGCGCGATGCCCAGGAACCGGCGGCGGCCGATGACATGACCGTATTCGTCGTGCGCCCCGACGGCGTGATCTCGGTGCCCAATATTGGCCGGGTCAAGGCCGCCCTGCGCACGCCCGAAGACCTGGGCAAGGAAATCACCGAGAAGTACAAGCGCATCTACCGCGAACCGGCGGTGACGGTGAACATCGCCAGCGCACCGAGCAACAAGGTGTTTATCGGCGGCGCGGTGTCCAACCCGGCGTTTTTCGACCTGGCCGGCAACGTCAGCGTCGAGCAGGCGCTGCTCAGTTCCGGTGGTGTATTGCCCTCGGCGGATGCCTCCAACGTGGCCTTGCTGCGCACCGGGCCAGATGGCAAGTACAGGACGTACTTCATCAGCCTGGAGAGCATGTTGACCAACCCCAATCACCCGCGGGTGGCGTTGCAGCGCGGCGACTTGATCTTTGTGCCGCAGTCGGGCATCGGCGCGACGGTGGAAGCCGTGGATATGTACTTCACCAAGCTGTTTCCCATCAACAAAGGGATTGGCGTGGGCTTTAACTACGACCTGAACAAGAGCGACGTGAAAAACAGCGGCAACACCATCTACAACAACCCAACCATCAACGCAGGCCAAGGATTATGAAGCGGGCGTCGTATCACTCGAACCAAGCGTTCCCGTCTTTCGTAAACCCCATATGCAATGGAGTGATCCTGTGATCGAAATCCGCTCTCTTCGCGACCTGCTGCGGCTGTTTTTCATCTACCGCCGCGAATTCAAACTGGCAGTGATCACCACGATCGTCGTCGCGGTGCTGGGTGCCTTCCTGTTGCCGGCTCGCTACGAGTCCGACGCGCGCTTGCTGGTCAAGCCGGGGCGGGACAACACCACCGTGCCGATCGAAGCCGGCAACCGCCAGACGCTGATTGCCCCGAGCACCCAGCACGACCCGATTGTCGACGAAGAAAAAATGCTCACGGGCCGGCCCATCGTGCATATCGTTGCCGAGCGCTATATGGCGATGACCTCCGAGCCGCCGCAGGGCTTCTGGAAGGTCACCAAGTTCTACATCAAGAAGGGCCTTGGCGAAGTCATCAATGGCATACGCAGTGTGCTGCAGTTTGTGGGCCTTGCCGAGAAACAAAGCCCGCTGGAGCGCCTCGCGACCTCGCTGGAGAAGAACTTCAAAGCCGGTCACGAGCCGGGCTCTTCGGTGATCGAGATTTCCTTCACTTGGGACGACCCGGCGGTGGCGCAAAAAATCGTCGAGGAATGGGTCAACGCCTACCTTGAGGAACGTGCGCGGATTCTCGGGCGCAAGAGCCTGCATACCTTCTACGAAACCGAACGCGCCAAGGTGGCGGAAAATATCCAAAGCCTGAAGGACCAACTGCAAGGCCGTTTGAAGCAGATCGATTCGATCAGTGTCGATGCGCGCCTGAAGAACCTCACCAGTCAGATCGACCGTGTCACCGACGCCAAGGTCAGCGCACAGAACCAGATCTCGGGCATTCGCAGCCTCCTGGCCAATGCCAGCCAGCAGATCAAGAGCCAGCCGGCAGACGTGGTGACGATGCGCGAAACCAGCCTCAACCCCACCCAACTGGACCTCAAGCGCCAGCTCAATGCGCTGCAAGTGGAACGCGCACGCCTGTTGCGCACCTACCTGCCGGGCACGCCGCAGGTCAATCAGATCGAGCAGAACATCCGCGACATTGAAGCCCTCAGCGCTCAGGAAGCTACGCGCCTGGAACGCTCGCAAAACACTGCGCCCAACAGCTTGGTGATCAACGTCAAGCAGCAAGTGATCGACGCCCAATTGCAAGAGCGCAAACTGGCCGGGGAAATCGAGAACTACGACAAGACCCTCGCCGAACTGCGTGACCAGCGTGACAAGGCGATGACCGATGAGCCGGAACTCAACAAGCTGAGCCAACAACTGCGCGCCGCCGAAAAAAGCTACGCCTTGTACTCGGACAATCTTGAACAGGCGCGTATCGATCACGAACTGGACAACAGCCAGATCAGCAACATCGCGCTGATCGAACACGCCACCCTGAACCCGTCACGTGTGTTTCCCAAGAGCCTGCTGATTCTGTTGTTCGCCATTCCCGCCGGCGTAGCCGTGGGCTTTTTGACCATTTATGTGCTGTACCTGCTGGACCAGCGCATCCACGATGGCACCCGCTTGCAGGAGATGTTCCAGGTGCCGCTGTGGAGCAGCATCCCCGACGTGCAAGACGCCACGCCGGCCGCCGTCACCGCCAGCCTCTATCGCCTGTACAGCCTGCTGCCCCTGGAGCGCATCGCAAGTGAAGGCTTTGCCCTGGGCCTGACCTCGGCGCGGCATGGCGAGGGCGTGACGTTTATCATCGAGCAGCTCAAGCGCCTGCTGGAAGAACGTGGCCACCGCGTCTCGGTCGACGGGGCGAACGCGCCCACGGCGGGTGAAGTGCTGTTGCTGGATGCCTCGGCCTTGTCGTCCAACCCACAGGCCTTCCTGACGCTACGCCGTGCCGACCAGATCGTGCTGGTGATCGAAGCCCGCACCAGTACCGTACCGACCATCGAAAACGCGGTGTCGCTGCTGACCACCGCGTTCGGCAAAGTCGACGGCATGATCCTCAACCGCCGCCGCTTCGAAGTACCGGCCAAGGTCCTGGCGCGGATCAACAGCTGGCGCGGTGCGGCCTGATGCGTATTGCATTGCTGGCACCTCTGCCGCCGGAGCAGACCGGAATCGCCGATTACGCCGCGCATTTGCGCAACGCGTTGATCGAACTGGGCCTTGAAGTGGTGACCCCCCTCGCGGGTTGCCAGGACCTGGCTGAACAGTTGCGGCGCTTGCAAGTCTTTGACTGGCACGGTGTGGACCTGGTCCATGCCGAACTGGGAGGTGGGCGCTTCGGTGAGTTCCAGGCGCTTGACTACCTGCGCCGGGCACACCCACAACTGCCGTTGACTGCCACGGTGCATGACCCGGAGCGCTTGATCTGGCGCCGGGCCAAGCTGTTTTTCCCCTTGACCCTGCTCGAACGCCTGCCCCACCCGCTGCCCCAGGCGGCGGCGCTGCTGGCCGACCCGCTGACCTTGCACGAAGAACGACGCCTGGCCAAAGGTATGCGCCGGCTGATCACCCTCACCCGCCTGGGAGGCGACTGCCTGCGCCAACGCATGGGCCTGCGCCCGCAGCAAGTGGCGGTGATTGCTCACGGCAACCTGCCCATCGCGCCCCAGGACTTGCCGCCGCTTGCGCCGCTGCGTCTGTTGTATTTCGGCTTTATCTATCGCGGCAAGGGCATTGAAGATCTGCTCCAGGCCCTGGCCCAGTCACTGGCCGCTCACCCGCAATGCCGAGGCCAGGTGCGCCTGACCCTGGCCGGCGGCACCGCCCCGGAAATGACCTTCGACCCGGCCGGCAACTACCTCGACGGCCTGCGCCAACAGATCAGCGCGCTGCACCTGGAGGATGTGGTGGACTGGCAGCTGGACCTGCCATCGGCGCAGATCGCCGCTACGATCCAGGCGCACCATGTGATGGTGCTGCCCTACCGTGAATCGAAAAAACTCGGTTTCCTGGGACAGATGCGTGGCACCAGTGGCGCGCTGTCGTGGGCCAATGCCTGCGGGCGCGGGGTGATCACCTCCAATGCGCGTGCCTTTGCTGAAGAGGTGGCCGGCGGCAATGGCATCACCTATCAGCAGGGCGATATCGATTCCTTGAGCAACGCCTTGAACCGCTTGATCCTCGACCCGCAGCAGGCCCGGCAATGGGCTGCCCGGGCAGCGGAAATCGGCCACCAACGCCAGTGGGCCACCACGGCCCAACGTTTTGCCGAATTATTTCGGGATGCTTGTGAGGAGCCGTTGCGATGAATATTTCATCTGTTCGCCCGATGTGGCGCTATCTGCCGCTGGTGCTGGCAATCGCCGTGGGTGGCGCCCTGCTGTCGAGTGAAAAAGTCGATGCGCAGCCGGTGAATCTGGCCCCGGAGCGCACTGTGGTATGGAAGGACTTCCTTGGCGTGAACGCGCACTTTCTGTGGTTCACGCCCGAGCAGTACCGCCAGCAGATCAAGCAATACAAGAAACTTGGGTTGCAATGGGTGCGGGTCGACCTGCACTGGGATCGCCTGGAGCCCACAGAAGACGGCTATCAACTCAGCACCTTCGATGAACTGGACCGCACCCTGAGCGCTGAAAAAATCCGCTCGGCGTTTTACCTGGTGGGCTCGGCGCCCTTTATCACCACCGCCCCCAAGGGCGCGCAGTTCCAGGACCAGTATCGCCCGCGGGACCCCGAAATCTACGCGCTGCGCCTGGCACTCCTGGCCAAGCGCTACCCCAATATCGATGCCTGGCAGGTGTGGAACGAGCAGAACCTGCCGAACAACTGGCGCCCCAAAGTCAACGCCAAGGAGTACGGGCAATTGTTATTGGCCAGTCACCAGGCGTTGAATATTGCCGCGCCCGGCAAACTGCAGGTCATGGGCGGCATGGCGTACTACAGCCAGATGCCGCCGCGGGGCAAAACCCTGATGTTCGAAGCGCTTGGCGCGCTGGGCGTGCAAAACCTGGGCATGGTCGCGGCCTATCACCCTTATTCGATGACCCCGGAAACCGATGAACCGGGCAAGAACGAAGTGCTGCTGCGCGGCGATCAACTCAATACCATGCTGCACGGCGCCGGCATCAAGAACGTATGGGCTACCGAGTGGGGCTGGTCCAGCTATGCCGGCCCCAAGGAGATGCAGGACCTGATCGGTATCGACGGGCAGGCCGACTACACCTTGCGCCGCCTGGCGTTGATGGCGTCCCAGGACTATCAGAAGATTTTCCTGTTCGCGCTGTCCGACCTCGACCAACGCGCCTCGCCACGCGACCAGCATTACGGCCTGCTGAACCTGGACGGCGAACCCAAGCCGGTCTACACCGCCCTCGCCCGCTTCCTCGAGATCACCGGCCCCTCCCTTAAACCCGGCACCACGCCCAAGCTTGAGGATGTGCCGGACAGTTTCTACAGCGTGGCCTGGACTCGGCCTGACGGAAAACACCTGTTGATGTACTGGAGTGCCAAAGGCAGCAGCATCAGCCTGCCGGACATCAAACACGCAGAACTGCTGGACCCGCTGACCGGAACTCGGCAGCCCCTGAACGACGACAACGGTATTCGCCCAGCGGTGAAGCCGAGTTTGCAGATACTGGTGTGGTAGCCCCGGGCATGGAGAGCTGTACATGAGAATCCTATGGATTGTGCCCTACCTGCCGTGGCCGACCACCAGCGGCGGCAAGACCCGGCAGTATCATTTGCTGCGCACCTTGAGTGAGCGCGGGCATCGCATCACGCTGCTGGCGCAATCGAAGACACCGGCCGATGACGCGGTGCACGCAGCCCTTGAACCGTTGCTCGAACGCCTGATCGTGGTGCCGCGCCGGCCGCTGAAACACCCGATGACCCTGCTCGCGGGCGTATTCGCACCGTGGCCGCTGTTGACCACGGTCAATGGCCTGTCGGCACCGTTGCAAGCCCAATTTGCGCAACTGTTGAACGAGCGCTGGGACGTGATTCAAGTGGAACACAGCTACAGCCTGCAACCGTTTCTGCGCACCTTGCAGCAGCGCCAGCGCGAGTTTGTGCTGACCGAGCACAACCTGGAATCAAGCCTGGGCGGCGCCACTTATGACCGTTTTCCCAAGTGGGCTGCGCCGTTCGTGCAGTACGACCAATGGCGCTGCCGGCAATGGGAGCGCAAGGCGTTCGATGCCGCCGCCCATGTGATCGCGGTGACCGACGCGGACGCCCAGGCCATGCGGCCGTTGACTGCAACGCCGGTAAGCGTGGTAGTCAATGGCGTCGACAGCCGTGCCTTCGCCCAGGTCAGTGCCGATACGCAGAGCCAGCGTTTGTTGTTTGTCGGCAATTACGAATACGCACCGAACCTGGACGCTGTGCAGTGGTTGCTTGAAGAGATATTCCCCCGGGTCTGGCTGCAGTGTCCGAACGCGCGCCTGGCGGTGGCCGGTTACGGCTTGCCCGAACACTGGCGCGACCGTTGGCCGGATGAACGTGTCGAGTGGCTGGGGTTTGTTCCTGATCTGTGCGCCCTGCAACGGCGCTGCGCCGGTTTTGTCGCCGCGTTGCGCCATGGCGGCGGCTCCAAGCTCAAGGTGCTGGAGGCAATGGCCGCCGGCTTGCCGCTGGTCAGCACGGCCCAGGGTGTTTCCGGTTTGGCGGTGCAACCACAGGCGCATTACCTCGCGGGCGAAAGCGCCGAGGCCCTGGCCGACGCCATCGTGCGTCTGCTGGATCAGCCGCTGCTGGCCCGGCAACTGGCCGATGCGGCACGCGATTATGCGCGGCACTACCACGACTGGGCGGTGGCCGGTGACGAACTGGAGCACA
Source organism: Pseudomonas synxantha BG33R (assembly GCF_000263715.2). Lineage (NCBI taxonomy): Bacteria > Pseudomonadati > Pseudomonadota > Gammaproteobacteria > Pseudomonadales > Pseudomonadaceae > Pseudomonas > Pseudomonas synxantha. The sequence continues at coordinate 2,188,716 of NZ_CM001514.1, read as the reverse complement.
TCTACCGCACCTTGATCGCCTCTAAGGAGTCTCAGCCATGCGCGTAGCCCTGGACTATCGCCCCGCCACGGTTGCGCCCTCGTCGGGCATCGCCCGCCAGGTCCTGGCGCTGGAAGATGCCCTGCGCGCGCGGGGCAACACCGAGGTGGTGCTGTTCACTGAGGCGCCCCTGGACCACCCGCAACGCCAGACCGCCATTTGCCCACCCTGGGCCAGCCCGCTGGATGGCCTGCAACGGCCGCAGGTACGCTTGCGGTTCGAGCGCAAATTTTTGCCCAGAGCCCTGCACGAGCAACAGATCGACCTGCACATCGCCACGGCCAATATGGGCTTGCCGCTGTGCCGCAAACCCGCCGGCACCCGTTATGTCCTGGTGCTGCATGACCTGTTTCAGCTGACTCAGCGTAACTTCCATCGCTCCAGGCTCAAGGCCCTGGCCTATCGTTTGATCGACGGCGCCTCGATTGCCTGGTCGGTGTGGCAGGCTGACCGGGTGTGGTGCCCTTCGCAGTTTTCCTGCAACGAAGCCGCCCGCGTATTCCCCTGGGCCCGGGCCAAGTTCCGGGTGTTGAGCAACCTGGTGCCCGAATTGAATGCAGCGCCAGAGCCGCTGCCAGACAACCTGCCGGCGCGTTACTGGCTGGTGGTGGGCACACGGGAGCCGCGCAAGAACATGGCATTTTTCCTGCGTCAATGGCAGGCCTGCCGTGCGGCGAACCCTGAGGTGCCGGACCTGGTACTGGTGGGCCACGCCAGCGATGTACCGTCCGCCCTTGGCGAACTGCCGGGCCTGCACTGGTGCAGCGGCTTATCGGACGGCCAACTGCAAGCCCTCTACCGTCATACCGACTGCCTATGGCAGCCGTCTTATGCCGAGGGCTTTGGCCTGCCGGTGGTGGAAGCTTTGAGTGTGGGCACGCCGGTGGCGGTGGCACGCGGTTCCGCCCTGGATGAAGTCGCGCCGCCCGGCGCCCCGCGCTTCGACCCACACGATGCCAGGCAATTGCAGAACGTCATGCAGCAACTGGCAACCGCGGGCGACACGGCAGACGCCGAAACGCAGCGCGCCTGGGCCCGGCAATTTGCCGAACCGGCCTATCGCTCGCGCCTGGATACTTTGCTCAAGGAATTGGACCGCTAATGCTGCCAGGAAAACTCATCAGTCTGCTCCTGGGCCTGGTCTTCGGCATTTTGCTGTTGGCCCTGTCGCCGATCAAGGCCTTGCTGGTCGTGGCCGGCGCGGGTGTGGCCTTGACCCTGATCCGCTTTCCCCTGTGGGGCTTGCTGATTTTCGCGGTGTTGGCCACCAGCATTCCCTACACCACGTTGGAACTGGGGATCCGCACCACCATCAGCGAAGCCGTGTTGGGGCTGACCTGGGTCGGGGTGTTCTGGCAATCGTTTATCGGCAAGACCCGCGGCTTGATCCTGTGGCGTCCGACCGAGCGCGCGCTGATGTGGTTGATGCTGTTCAGCACTATTCCGTTTATCTGGGGCATGGTCATCATCCATGCCGAAGGCAACGGGCCGGTGAACTGGGTACGCTGGCTGATGAACCTGTCGTTGCTGTTTATCGTGCCGTTGCTGCTGCGCACCGACGCCGACCGCGACAAGGTGGTGGTCGCCCTGCTGCTGGGCAACCTGGCGATGCTGTTGCTGTCGATTTTCATGTTTTTGAAAACGCGCAACGCCATGTCGATGATCGAGGTGCTCACCGACCTCAAGTACGCCCACCCGGAAGCGGTGAAGGATATTTTTTCCGCCAACTACACGCGCATGGCCTCGCCCTGGGTGCACCCAAACCTGACGGGTGGCGTGCTGGTGCTGTTTATCCCCCTGGCGCTGTTCTACGGCTGGACCCGCAGCGGCTGGCGCCGGGCGCTGGGCCTGGCGGTGGCGGTGCTGGGTTGCGCCGGCCTGCTGCTGAGTATTTCCCGTGGCGCCATCGTGGCCCTGGCGCTGGTGCTGATCTGGCTGACCTATAAGCGCGTACCCAACAGCGGGCGCATCATCGGTATCGGCGTGGCGTTTGGGGTTGCGCTGGTGATGTTCTATCCGCCGTTGCAGGAGCGCTTGCTGACCATCTTCTCGTCCACCAATGCCAGTACCGAAATCCGCTTCGACGAGTACGCAAGATTCCCCGAGGCCATGTCGACATACCCCCTGGGGATCGGCTTCAAGATCGACCCACCCGTACCCGGCACCAACCTGTTGGGCATCTCCAACCTGTGGCTGAACTTCATCTACAAGGTCGGCATTCCGGGGATGCTGTTGTTTATCACCGTCACGGTGTTGTGGTGGCGTGAAGTGCGCCCCCTGGGCCAGGTGCGCAAGGTCACCGCCGACAACGCCCTGTGGCTGGGGTGTATCTGCGGCGTGATGGCAGCGCTGTTGACGGGGATTTTCGACCACTATTTCAGCTTCACCTTTGTACTGATCGCGCTGTTCTGGCTGTTGATGGGCATGAGCCTGCAACAGGTGCGTCTGCGCCCCTCCATTACCGCCCCTGTTGCTGCTATTGCGCCAAAGGATAACCAACCATGAAGCACCGGATGATTCACTCCACCGATTTACGCGATCGCCTCCCCACACTGGCCGCTGAACTGGGCGTGAGCCTGCCGGACCTGGAAGAGGCGCTGGACTGGTGCCTGGCCAACGACGTGGTGTTTGAAGAGGGCGAAGGCGACAACAAGCGCTTCTGGATAAACTCCATCGACCTGGAACCCGCCCTTGAGCACCCGGTGGCCCGCCTTTTGTTCCGCCGTATGAAACAGGACCTGCCGGGCAAGCTGTTGCCGCGCTATGGCAAAAACTGGGCAACGATCAAGGATCGCTGGCGCAACGCCTGGGACATGGCCTACAACATTTTGATCAACAAGATCCCCAGCCACCATGTGCGCATTGCCTGGCTGCGCCTGGGCGGCGCGAAGATCGGCAAGGGCACAAGCTTGTGGCGTAACACCGAAGTGTTGGGCATCCACAACTTGAGAGTCGGTGACGATACGGTGATCGGTTGGCATTGCCAAGTAGACGCCCGCGCCGGGCTGGTGATCGGCAACCACGTGGCGATTGCCTCCCACGTGCTGATCATCGCCGGCAGTCATGATTTGCAGGCACCGGAGTTCTGGTCGATTTCCGGGCCGATCTACATCGACGACTATGTGTGGATCGGCAGCCGGGCGTTGATCGGCTACGGCACGCACCTGGGTCATGGTTCGGTGATCAGCGCCAATACCGTGGTGGCCAAGGCTGTGGCCCCCTATAAAATCATTGGCGGTTCCGGGGCCAAAATCATGGGCGAACGTTGCCATGATCTGAACTATAAGGTGGGTGGCAAGGGCCTGTTCACCCTGTTCCACTGATGTTCGGCAGCACGCTCTGGCTGACCGTCGCGACCCTCGCCGGGCTGGTCGCCGGTTTTGCCCGCGAATGGCTGCTGGTGGCGGCCTGGGGCGCAGGTAGCCGCAGCGACGGGTTTCTGGTGGCGGTGTTTTTGCCCGAAGCGTTGCGCATGACCCTGGCCGCCGGCTTGCTTGCGGCGGCTGCCCTGCCCCTCTATCAACAACGCGACCCACAACGCCAGCAAGCCTGGCTGGCCAGCCTTTCTCCACGCCTGCTGGGAGTAGGCCTGGCCCTGTTTGCCGTATTGGCGCTGGGCGCGCCGCTGTGGGTGCGCCTGATCGGCCCCGGCCTGGACGCCGCAGCCCATGCCGAAGCTGCCGCTAACTTGCGCTGGCTGGCGGCCTGTGCGCCGGGCCTGGTGATGCATGGGTTGTTCAGTATTCCCTTGCAGGCACGCCAGCGTTTTGTGCTGCCGGGGCTGGGCTCTTTGCTGTTCAACCTGCCGCCGGTGCTGTACCTGTTTATCCGCGGCAGCGCAAGCGACAGCGGCGAACTGGCCATGAGCTTTTTTGCCGGCAGTGTGTTGATGTGCCTGCCGCTGCTGGCGCCGGTCTGGTCTTTCGGCTGGCGGCCGTGGCAAGTCACTGGCGACAAGCTGGCGGGCCGCGAACTGTTGGGGCGCATCGGACCATTGTTGGCCAGCAATATCGCCAGCCAGGGTTTGGCGCTGCTTGAGCGATTGATCGCCAGTTACCTGGGGGAAGGCGCCGTCACGTGGGTCAACCTTGCACGCAAACTGATCAATCTGCCCTTGATCGCCCTGATGAGCCTCAACCAGGTACTGCTGGGCATGATGAGCGGCGAACAAGGCCAGCAGCGCCTGGCCCTGCTGCGCCGAGGCCTGGATGCTGCGACCCTGCTCAGCCTGCCGGCCGCCCTCGGCCTGATCGGCGCCAGCCCGGTGCTGATTCATCTGCTGATGCCCGCCCAAAGCGCCGACAGCCCACTGCCCGCCCTGCTGGCCTGGTTCGCGACGCCATTGGTGTTCGGCGCCTGGAACGCTATGCTCGCCCGCTACGCCTATGCCAGCGGCGACACGCGCCTGCCCTTGCGCTGCGAATTGCTGGGCAGCGGGGTCAACGCTTTGCTGTTGGTGCTGCTGCCGTACTTTCTGGGTTTGCCGGGTATCGCCCTGGCGGCGTTGGGCGGGGTTATCGTCACCAACCTGCTGCTGATGCAGCGCCAGCAATTGCTTGGGCAACTGGGCTGGCCGCTGCAATGGGGGCTGAGTGCGGTTTTACTGGGTTTTGCAGCCGTGATATTGCACCCGCTGCACAATGATGGGTGGCAACTGGGCTTGAGTACCTTGGCGGCTGCCCTGGTATTGGGAGGGTTGGCTGGGTGGTTCAAGCCGTGGAAACAGTGAACTGGAGCCACCACCGCAATGGCCTGCGCAGGAGCTGGTAAGCCAGCTCCTGCACGGACTCAGTCATCCAACTGTTGAGGCGCAGCCGGCTTGGTTGCCTTACCCGCTTTGGTAGCGTTCTTGCCAGGCGCAGGCGCCGGTTCTGGCACAACCGGAGCAGCCGCTTCTTTCTCGGCCATCGGCATCTGGTCGATGGTGCTGAAAAATTCCTTCAGGTCGAGGGTATCCGGCGGGACGGTCTTCTCAACTTTCTTCTCACCATCCTTGCCGATCAGGATCACCTTGGTGCCGCTGCCGACGCCGAGCTTGAGGGCACGGATCAGCGCGTTGGTTTCAGGCGGCGTGAGCTTTTTGCTGTCCTTTGGGTCCTTGGCGAACTTCTCCCCTTCGGCGCCAATGCTACCGAACTTGACGGTGTAGAACACCATGCTGCGCTCTTCGAAGGACTGCTTGGTGGCAGCCTCTTCCAGTTGTTTCTTCAGCGTTGCCAGTGTCGGGTTTCCAGCATCAAGCTCCACGACCACCAGCGGGCGCGTCTTGCCCAACTCCTGCTTGAGCGGATTATCATCAGCGGCCAACAACGGCCCCGTAAAAGCCATCAAGGTAGCCAGGGTCAGCGACCGGATGAGCATGCGCACCTCCTTTGAATTCCATGCAGGGTTCTTGAGTTTCATGTCTGCGACAGTCAAATTCAAGGATGATTCCTACATCACTTTGAGAAGAGTAGGTCAGGACGCCCGCTACGCAAGGGCTTGGACAGTGGCCGGAGCATTGTTTCTTCCGGTTACGAGACCGTCCACTGCGGCCAATGACGGGCAAAAACCGGGGCCACGACAGGGTCGGCGTCTACCCGCTCCAGGCTCTGTGCAAAGCCCGGCGCCAGGTTGCCGAGCACCTCGCGCGCGTCATCCCAGCGCGACACCGCCGCCGCCATGATGCCCAGTGCATTCGGCACATTGCCCGGGGTAAACAGCTGGTCGGCAAACTGATCGGCAAACACGACCCAGGCCTGGTGCAGGTAGCGCCGTGTGCCGCTGACCAGTTGCGCTTGCTGCGCCTCATCGGCATTACCCAACCAGCGTTGCGGGTAGTCGATGATGCCGATCGCCGAATAGCAATTGGCGGCGATGTACAGCAGCCCGCGCAGGATCTGCGCACGATCGCCGGCCAGCAACTCGGCCTTGGGGTACTCCAGGCCCAGGTGGATCAGGATAGCGGCGCTTTCGGTCAGCACCTGGCCATTGGGGGTGACCAGGGTGGGGATCTGCTTGAGTGGATTGATACGTGCAAGAGCGTCGCTGCCCTCGCCGTCCTGCCAGGAGCTGGCGTCCACGCGATGCCACGGCACGGCGCAGCGCTGCAGGGCGATTTCGATCATGCAGGAGCCGGATTCGTCGGTGCCATAAAGTGTGTACATGGGCGTTGCCTCCTGAGCGATGGGCGATAGGGACAGTGTGGTCCATTGCCTAGAATAGCCCCATCTGCCCGCCCACCAGGGTACCGAAGTCATCATTCACAAACGGCAAGATCGCGTCAGCAACGGGCTGCAATTGCCGGGTCACATAGTGGTCGTAGTCGATGGGCGCTTGCCGCACTTCCAAGGGTTCGGGGCCGTTGACGCTGATCACGTAGCTGATCCAGCCACCGCGCTGGTACTGGCGCGGGCGCCCCAGGCGGTCGTTGTACTCGTCGGCCAAACGTGCCGCGCGCACATGGGGCGGAACGTTGCGTTCATAGTCGTGCAAGGGGCGGCGCAGGCGCTTGCGGTAGATCAGCAACTCGTCGAACTCGCCGCTCAGGGTACGGCGCACGTAGTCGCGTATGTAGTCCTGATGGGGCTGGCGATGGAAGATGCGCCGGTAGAGTTCCTGCTGGAATTGCCGGGCCAGAGGCGACCAATCGCTGCGCACGGTTTCCAGGCCTTTGTAGACCATCTCTTCGCTGCCATCGTCGCGCACCACCAAACCGGCGTAGCGCTTCTTGCTGCCCTCCTCCGCGCCACGGATGGTCGGCATCAGGAAGCGGCTGAAGTGGGTTTCGTATTGCAGCTCCAAGGCGCTTTGCAGGCCGTACTCCGTGCTCAGGTGGGCGCGCCACCAATCATTGACGTGCTGCACCAGCGCCTGGCCGATGCGATTGGCATCCTGCGGAGAATGGGCGCTGCCGAGCCAGACGAAGGTGGAGTCGGTGTCGCCGTAGATCACTTCATAACCCTGGGCCTCCACCAGCTCGCGGGTCTGGCGCATGATCTGGTGCCCACGCAGGGTGATCGACGACGCCAACCGCGTATCGAAGAACCGACAGCCACTGGAGCCGAGCACGCCATAGAAGGCATTCATGATGATTTTCAAGGCTTGGGACAGCGGCGCGTTGTGCTCGCGCTTGGCCTCTTCACGGCCTTCGGATACGCGAGTGACGATGGACGGCAGGCAGTGCCGGGTGCGGGAGAAACGTGCGCCGCGAAAGCCCTCTACCGAGTCGCTATCGTCGGGATGCTTGAGGCCCTCGATCAAGCCCACCGGGTCGATCAGGAAGCTGCGGATGATCGATGGGTAAAGGCTTTTGTAGTCCAGCACCAGCACCGATTCGTAGAGGCCCGGGCGTGAGTCCATGACAAACCCGCCAGGGCTGGCCTGGGGCGGTTTGTCGCCCAGGTTCGGCGCGACGAAACCCTGGCGATGCATCAACGGCAGGTACAAGTGGGTGAAGGCGGCGACCGAACCGCCGTTACGATCGGCCGGCAAGCCAGTGACGCTGGCACGCTCCAGCAAGAACTTGAGTAACTCGGTCTTTTCAAAAATCCGTGTGACCAGCTCACAGTCCTTGAGGTTGTAGCGCGCCAAGGCGGGCTTGTCCTCGGCGAACATGCGGTTGATTTCGTCCATGCGCTGGTACGGGGTGGAAATGTCCTTGCCTTCGCCGAGCAGGGTTTGTGCGACGTTTTCCAGGCTGAAGGATTCAAAGCTCCAGGTCGCCGAGCGCAGTGCTTCGATCCCGTCGATGATCAAGCGCCCCGCCGCTGCCGCGAAGTAGTGATTGCGGCTGCCGTGCTCGCGCCAGGTCATGGCTTCACCGCCACGCCCCAACAACAGCGGCACGTTCAAACGTTGGGCGTGCTCATGCAGGACGCGCAGGTCGAACTGCACCACATTCCAGCCGATGATCGCATCGGGATCAAAGGTGGCCAGCCATTGGTTGAGGCGTTCGAGCAGTTGCGCACGGGTGTCGCAGTAGTCGAGCTTGAAGTCCACGGCATCGGTTTTGTTTGGCGGGCCGAGCATATACACCTGGCGTTCGCCGCAGCCTTCCAGCGCGATGGAATACAGATCGCCCTGGGCGGTGGTTTCGATGTCCAGGGACACCAGCTTCAAGCGCGGGCGGTAGTCGGGCGCGGGCTTCATCTGCGCATCCAGCAAGGTACCGCTGGCATCCGCAGTGCCGCCAAACCACACGGGAGCTGTGATAAAGCGCTCCATCATGTAGCGCTCGGGCGGTCGCACATCGCCTTCATAGACATCGACCCCGGCGCTGCGCAGGCGCTTTTCGATGTCCATCAATTGGCGGTGCTGGCGGGCATAGAGGCCCAGGACCGGGCGATGGTGGAAGTCGCAGAGTTGCAACGGGCGCAGCTCAAGATCGCGCTCGCCCTTGAGCAGCCAATCAAGCGGCTTGCGATGGACTTCGGGGATGAACATCACCGAGGTTTGCACGGGTAGGCGAATACACCGAGGCCCGTGGTCGGTGGCCAGCCAGAAACTGACCTCCGTGCCCAACGAGGTATCGCGCCAATGCCGGGTCAGGACAAAACCCTGCTGTAAATCCACCGTACCGCACCTCAGGAATCGCTTTCAGGGCGTGATTCTACTCGGCATCCGGGCAAACGCGTCGGGTAAACGCACACGCAGTGCGCAATCGAATAAATTTGTTGCAGGACATTAATAACAATCACTATCATTTGCGTCGGAGTCGTATCCGCGCAGTGAGGAAGCGCAACGTCGCTGCCCCCTTCCTCATAAGTTAGCCGTCTGGATCGACCATGCCCCTCTGCAATCTTTTCGCTGCGCCATTTCGCCCGACCCTGCTCGCCCTTTGCTGCTCCGTGAGCCTTGCTGCACAGGCGGCAACCCCCGAGGCCGCAGACAACGTGCTGGAACTGGGCGCCACCAACATCAATGCCCAAGCACCCGCGCCCACGGCGCTGCCCCCTGAGTTTGCAGGTGGCCAGGTTGCACGCGGCGGCCAACTGGGTGTGCTGGGCAACCAGGACATCATGGATGTGCCCTTCAGCATGTCCTCCTACACCGAAAAGCTGATTCGCGACCAGCAGGCGGAAACCGTCGGCGACGTGTTGCTCAATGACTCCTCGGTGCGCCAGGCCTCGGGGTATGCGAACCAGTCACAGACGTTCATGATTCGTGGCCTGCCGTTGAATGGCGATGACATTTCCTATAATGGTTTGTACGGTGTCCTGCCGCGCCAGATCATTTCCACTGACGCCTTGGAGCGCGTGGAGGTATTCAAGGGCCCTAACGCCTTTATCAACGGCGTCACCCCCACCGGCTCGGGGATTGGTGGCGGCGTGAACCTGCAACCCAAGCGCGCCGATGATGTGCCACTGCGTCGTTTCAGTACCGACATCAGCAGTGATGGGCGGATTGGCGAACACTTGGATATTGGCCAGCGCTTCGGCGAAGACAACCGGTTTGGCGCACGGGTCAACCTGTCCCAGCGCGAAGGCGATACCGGGATTGATGATGAAAACCAGCGTTCGAAGCTGTTTGCCGTCGGCCTTGATTACCGCGGCGATGCGTTGCGGCTGTCCGGTGATTTTGTGTATCAGAAGCAGCGTATCAACGGTGGGCGTAACTCGGTGTTCCTTGGCACCATCACCCAGGTGCCGGATGCGCCGTCGGCAGACACCAACTACGCGCCAAGCTGGAGCAGTACCAACCTTGAAGACACCTTGGGGATGCTGCGCGCCGAATATGACCTGAATGAAAACTGGACCGCCTACGCGGCAACCGGTGCCAAGCACAGCCGTGAAATGGGGCGCTACTCGTCGGTGACCTTGAGCGATAATCTCGGCAATGCCAGCGCCAGCGGCTCGACTATCGCCCACGAAGAAAACAATACCAGTGCCATGGGTGGCCTCAATGGCAAGTTCCACACCGGCCCAGTGAGCCATCGGCTTAACTTCGGCCTGGCAGGCATCTGGACCGAGGCGCGCAACGCCTATGTATTCGCCAGCGCAAAAAACCCGACCAATATCTACAACCCCGTAACCGGCGCGCCGCCGGCCCTCAACAGCCCACGCAATACCCCAGGCACCGACTTCAGCGATCCGACCATCACCGGCAAGACATTCGTGCGCAGCGTCGCGGTATCCGACACCTTGGGGTTCTTCGATGACCGCCTGTTAGTGACCGTTGGTGCACGTCGCCAGCAGATGGTGGTGCAGAGTTACAACTACATGAGCGGTACCCGCACCGCCAACTATGACGAATCGATCACCACACCGGTCTACGGCATTGTGTTCAAACCGTGGGAGCACGTATCTCTGTATGCCAACCGCATTGAAGGCCTGGCTCAGGGCCCGACGTCGCCGCTCAAATCAGGCAACCTGACGGTCATCGGTGGCGGGCAAGCTTATGCGCCTGCCCGGTCCAAGCAGATCGAAGCGGGTGTCAAAGTGGACATGGGCACCTATGGCGCGACCCTGGGTGTATATCGTATCGAGCAGCCCGGCGCGGGTTATGCCGAAGCCATCGACGCCACCACCGCCCGTTATGTGCGGGAAGGTCAGCAGATCAACAAGGGCGTCGAGCTCAACGTATTCGGCGAACCGGTCAGCGGCCTGCGCTTGCTGGGCGGGGTAACCCTGATGAAAACCGAACTCAAGGGTACCCTCAACGGCGCCAACGATGGCAACCGCGCCATTGGCGTACCCTCATTCCAACTCAATGCCGGGGTGGATTGGGATGTGCCCGGCCTGCAAGGCGTAAGCCTCAGCGGGCGTATGCTGCGCACCGGCGGGCAGTACGCCGACGCGGCCAACAACCTGAGCCTGCCGGCCTGGAACCGCTTCGACGTGGGTGCGCGCTACACCTTCGCCGTGGACAAGCGCGAGGTGACATTGGGTGCCACGGTAGAGAACGTCGCCAACCAGAAATACTGGGAGTCAGCCCAGGGCGGGTTCCTGAGCCAGGGTGATCCGCGAGTGGCGAAGTTGTCGGCGTCGATTGATTTCTAGAACGTGATTACGTTGGGGGGCTGATCTGCCCCCTTGCCCACCATCATACTGGTCGGGTTTCGCTCAGATAGGTTTCGATATTGCCCATCTGCTCATCCCAACCACGGGAGTTCATCTTGAACGCCTTCTGGCGCCGCGCCTCGGGAACCTGGTCGAAACCGGATTCGACAACCCGCAGCAGGATGCCGGGGGCGCGATCCTCGATGGTGAACTCCACCAGGGTCGGTGTTTCGTTGTCGTAGTCGACGCCCTCTTCCACTGCGAAAGGATGCCACCAGAAAGAGAACGGGGTTTGCGGCAGGACGCGTTCGATCCTGGCCTCCCAGACTACATGTTCGTAACCTGGGTAAGTAATTGGCGCTTCGATGGTTTGCCCGGCAACAAAGGTTTTGCCCTTGAGCGCGATACCGAACCAACTGCCAAATTGCTCGGCATCCGTGAGAGCCTCCCAAACCTGTTTACGCGATGCATTGAGCAGGACTTTGCGTTCGATTCGATCTAATACGTGCATGAGTCACCTCCTTCTTTGAACAGTAGGCGACATCGACCAATGCGCAACCTTGCATTGTGCGCGATGATGATGACCCCCTCCTTGACCTGGCCATAGGTTATGACTGACCCATTGAATGGAAGTTGCTTGTGCAAAGGTGTGCGCTATCAGGTGGACAGCCTGGACATGCCCATCAGCCACTGCCATTGCGACAGCTGTCGCAAAGCACACGCAGCTGCGTTTGTTGCCACTGCCGGGGTGATGCGCGAGCATTTTCGCTGGACGCACGGTGAAGAGCTTTTGGCATCCTTTGAATCCTCGCCGGGGAAACTCCGACGCTTCTGCTCGCGCTGCGGCTCACATCTGATTGCCGAACGGGGGCATCAGCCCCACGTGATCGTGCGGGTGGCGACGCTGGACGATGATCCCGGCGTCAGGCCCACCTCGCATATCTGGATGGCCCATGAGGTGCCATGGCTGGCCTATGACGGCGTAGAGCGCTGGGTCGAGTGGCAGGCCTGAGTCAGACGCGTGGGTCGCCTGGCGCTTTGGCTGGCGTCGCATATTGCGGCTTGAGATGACCTTCCTGATCAAGCAACCAGGCATCCATGATTTGCCGCACTACCGGCCCAGCCACACGGCCTCCGGCCTCACCGTTTTCAATCATGACGGAAATCACGATTTTCGGATGTTCGGCCGGCGCAAAACCGACGAACAAGGCGTTATCGCGATGACGCTCCAGCGTCTTGTTGCGGTTGTAGCGCTCACCCTGCTTGATCGCCACTACCTGGGCGGTGCCGCTCTTGCCGGCGATGCGGTATTGGGCGCCTTGCGCTGCCGCCCTGGCGATACCGCGTGGGTCGTGCATCACCAATTGCATACCATGGTTGACCTGCTCCCAATCACGCGGATCTTTTAAGACTACGTTGGGCATCGGGTTCTCATCCACCGGAGGCACTCCGTTGATGGTCTTGGCCAGGTGCGGACGGTTCCAGATGCCTTTATTGGCGATCAATGCGGTGGCTTGAGCCAGTTGCAGCGGCGTCACCTGCATATAGCCCTGGCCGATGCCGAGGATCACGGTTTCGCCTGGGAACCAGGGCTGGCGACGGGTCGCACGCTTCCAGGCTTGAGAGGGCATCAGACCTGCGGACTCTTCGAACATGTCCAGGGACACCTTCTGACCAAGGCCGAACTCGGCGAGGTAGTCGTGCAGGCGATCGATGCCTAGCTTGTGGGCCAGGTCGTAGAAGTAAGTGTCGTTGGAACGCATGATGGCGGCGTCCATGTCTACCCAACCGTCGCCACTGTGGTTCCAGTTGCGGTATTTGTGATCGAAGTCCGGCAGCTGGTAATAACCGGGATCGAACACCCGGGTTTGCGGGGTAACAACGCCACTGTCGAGACCCGCGATCGCCACTTCCGGCTTGATGGTTGAACCCGGCGCATAGAGCCCACGTAGCACGCGGTTGAACAGCGGCCGATCAATGGAATCGTGCAGCGCGGCGTATTCCTTGAAGCTGATGCCGGTGACGAACAGGTTCGGATCGAAACTCGGTTTGCTGACCATAGCCAGTACTTCACCGGTTTGCGGGTCCAGAGCCACGACCGAACCACGCCGGTCGCCCAGGGCTTCTTCGGCGGCTTCCTGAAGCTTGACGTCGAGGCTCAGGACGATGTTTTTGCCAGGGATCGGATCGGTGTGCTTGAGCACGCGTAGTACGCGCCCCTGGGCATTGGTCTCGACCTCTTCATAACCGACATGGCCGTGCAGCTCGGCCTCGTAAAAACGCTCGATCCCGGTTTTACCGATGGATTGGGTACCGCGGTACTCCACGGAATCAAGGGTCTTGGATTCTTTCTCATTGATGCGGCCGACATAGCCGATGGAGTGGGCAAAGTGCGCACCCAGCGGGTAGTGGCGGACAAACTGGGGCTCGACGTCCACCCCTGGTAGACGGAACTCGTTGACGGCCAAAACGGCGATCTGTTCTTCGTTCAACTCATAGAACAACGTGACCGGAACAAACGGGTGACGAGCCTGCTTAAGCGCCTTATCGAACATCGCTCGGTCTTCGGCAGGCAGATGCAGCAGATTGACGATCGCGTCCAGCTCACCCTTGAGATCGGTGGTGCGTTCACGGGTGATGGTCAGGTTGTAACTCGGACGGTTGTCGGCCAGGACTACACCATTACGGTCATAGATCAAGCCGCGAGTTGGCGTGATCGGCAGTACGTGAACCCGATTGTTTTCCGAGATCGTGGAGTGGTAGTCGTACTGCACCACTTGCAGAAAATACATACGCCCCACCAGGGCACAGGTGATGCCTACCACTAGCAGTGCACAGGCCAGCAAGCGCTTGTTGACCAGGCGGTTTTCTTTTTCGTGATCTTTGATAGGTATCGGTTCAGGCATTTCTACAGCATCTCGTTGGAAAATAGCGACGCCGCCTCCTGCGGGTAACGATCAGTCCTTGTGAAAATGTGCTGCACCATACCAAAAATGCAGAAACATTTTGCATTGATTTCCCCAACGGCACGTTATTTAAGCGAGAGTCCCAGAGGCAGCCGGCTTTTCAACCGCCCAAAACAAAACCCCTGTTTGCGTTAGCAAACAGGGGTTTCGGAATTTAATCTTGACGATGACCTACTCTCACATGGGGAAACCCCACACTACCATCGGCGATGCATCGTTTCACTGCTGAGTTCGGGATGGGATCAGGTGGTTCCAATGCTCTATGGTCGTCAAGAAATTCGGGTACTGAGTCGCGACCAGTTGGTCTCGCTTCAGCAAATTGGGTATGTGACAGCTTTCGGTGTTTTGTGAGCGTCGAACTTTCGGTTCATCTTCGTCTTCACACACCGCAATCTGATGCTCTTTCGAGAAACAAATTGCTTGGGTGTTATATGGTCAAGCCTCACGGGCAATTAGTATTGGTTAGCTCAACGCCTCACAGCGCTTACACACCCAACCTATCAACGTCGTAGTCTTCGACGGCCCTTCAGGGAACTCAAGGTTCCAGTGAGATCTCATCTTGAGGCTAGTTTCCCGCTTAGATGCTTTCAGCGGTTATCTATTCCGAACATAGCTACCCGGCAATGCCACTGGCGTGACAACCGGAACACCAGAGGTTCGTCCACTCCGGTCCTCTCGTACTAGGAGCAGCCCCTCTCAAATCTCAAACGTCCACGGCAGATAGGGACCGAACTGTCTCACGACGTTCTAAACCCAGCTCGCGTACCACTTTAAATGGCGAACAGCCATACCCTTGGGACCGGCTTCAGCCCCAGGATGTGATGAGCCGACATCGAGGTGCCAAACACCGCCGTCGATATGAACTCTTGGGCGGTATCAGCCTGTTATCCCCGGAGTACCTTTTATCCGTTGAGCGATGGCCCTTCCATACAGAACCACCGGATCACTAAGACCTACTTTCGTACCTGCTCGACGTGTCTGTCTCGCAGTCAAGCGCGCTTTTGCCTTTATACTCTACGACCGATTTCCGACCGGTCTGAGCGCACCTTCGTACTCCTCCGTTACTCTTTAGGAGGAGACCGCCCCAGTCAAACTACCCACCATACACTGTCCTCGATCCGGATAACGGACCTGAGTTAGAACCTCAAAGTTGCCAGGGTGGTATTTCAAGGTTGGCTCCACGCAGACTGGCGTCCACGCTTCAAAGCCTCCCACCTATCCTACACAAGCAAATTCAAAGTCCAGTGCAAAGCTATAGTAAAGGTTCACGGGGTCTTTCCGTCTAGCCGCGGATACACTGCATCTTCACAGCGATTTCAATTTCACTGAGTCTCGGGTGGAGACAGCGCCGCCATCGTTACGCCATTCGTGCAGGTCGGAACTTACCCGACAAGGAATTTCGCTACCTTAGGACCGTTATAGTTACGGCCGCCGTTTACCGGGGCTTCGATCAAGAGCTTCGCGTTAGCTAACCCCATCAATTAACCTTCCGGCACCGGGCAGGCGTCACACCCTATACGTCCACTTTCGTGTTTGCAGAGTGCTGTGTTTTTAATAAACAGTCGCAGCGGCCTGGTATCTTCGACCGGCATGAGCTTACGGAGCAAGTCCTTCACCCTCACCGGCGCACCTTCTCCCGAAGTTACGGTGCCATTTTGCCTAGTTCCTTCACCCGAGTTCTCTCAAGCGCCTTGGTATTCTCTACCCAACCACCTGTGTCGGTTTGGGGTACGGTTCCTGGTTACCTGAAGCTTAGAAGCTTTTCTTGGAAGCATGGCATCAACCACTTCGTTAACTAAAAGTTAACTCGTCATCAGCTCTCGGCCTTAGAATCCCGGATTTACCTAAGATTCCAGCCTACCACCTTAAACTTGGACAACCAACGCCAAGCTGGCCTAGCCTTCTCCGTCCCTCCATCGCAATAACCAGAAGTACAGGAATATTAACCTGTTTTCCATCGACTACGCTTTTCAGCCTCGCCTTAGGGACCGACTAACCCTGCGTCGATTAACGTTGCGCAGGAAACCTTGGTCTTTCGGCGTGGGTGTTTTTCACACCCATTGTCGTTACTCATGTCAGCATTCGCACTTCTGATACCTCCAGCAAGCTTCTCAACTCACCTTCACAGGCTTACAGAACGCTCCTCTACCGCATCACTTACGTGATACCCGTAGCTTCGGTGTATGGTTTGAGCCCCGTTACATCTTCCGCGCAGGCCGACTCGACTAGTGAGCTATTACGCTTTCTTTAAAGGGTGGCTGCTTCTAAGCCAACCTCCTAGCTGTCTAAGCCTTCCCACATCGTTTCCCACTTAACCATAACTTTGGGACCTTAGCTGACGGTCTGGGTTGTTTCCCTTTTCACGACGGACGTTAGCACCCGCCGTGTGTCTCCCATGCTCGGCACTTGTAGGTATTCGGAGTTTGCATCGGTTTGGTAAGTCGGGATGACCCCCTAGCCGAAACAGTGCTCTACCCCTACAGTGATACATGAGGCGCTACCTAAATAGCTTTCGAGGAGAACCAGCTATCTCCGAGCTTGATTAGCCTTTCACTCCGATCCACAGGTCATCCGCTAACTTTTCAACGGTAGTCGGTTCGGTCCTCCAGTTAGTGTTACCCAACCTTCAACCTGCCCATGGATAGATCGCCCGGTTTCGGGTCTATTCCCAGCGACTAGACGCCCTATTAAGACTCGCTTTCGCTACGCCTCCCCTATTCGGTTAAGCTCGCCACTGAAAATAAGTCGCTGACCCATTATACAAAAGGTACGCAGTCACCCAACAAAGTGGGCTCCCACTGCTTGTACGCATACGGTTTCAGGATCTATTTCACTCCCCTCTCCGGGGTTCTTTTCGCCTTTCCCTCACGGTACTAGTTCACTATCGGTCAGTCAGTAGTATTTAGCCTTGGAGGATGGTCCCCCCATATTCAGACAAAGTTTCTCGTGCTCCGTCCTACTCGATTTCATGACTAAGAGATTTTCGCGTACAGGGCTATCACCCACTATGGCCGCACTTTCCAGAGCGTTCCGCTAATCTCAAAGCCACTTAAGGGCTAGTCCCCGTTCGCTCGCCACTACTAAGGGAATCTCGGTTGATTTCTTTTCCTCAGGGTACTTAGATGTTTCAGTTCCCCTGGTTCGCTTCTTGCACCTATGTATTCAGTACAAGATAACCATCTTATGATGGCTGGGTTCCCCCATTCAGACATCTCCGGATCAAAGTCTGTTTGCCGACTCCCCGAAGCTTTTCGCAGGCTACCACGTCTTTCATCGCCTCTGACTGCCAAGGCATCCACCGTATGCGCTTCTTCACTTGACCATATAACCCCAAGCAATCTGGTTATACTGTGAAGACAACATTCGCCGAAAATTCGAATTTCTCAATTAAGAGAACTCACAAATTTTACCTTAGCCTGATCCGTTACCAGTGAAAGTAACGTTCAGTCTATCTTTCTATCACATACCCAAATTTTTAAAGAACGATCTAATCAAAGACTAGAAATCAATATTCACTTCAGAATATTCATTTCTAAACTCTAACAGCAGAAGCAGTTAATGGTGGAGCCAAACGGGATCGAACCGTTGACCTCCTGCGTGCAAGGCAGGCGCTCTCCCAGCTGAGCTATGGCCCCATAACAAAATTGGTGGGTCTGGGCAGATTCGAACTGCCGACCTCACCCTTATCAGGGGTGCGCTCTAACCAACTGAGCTACAGACCCAATTTCGAGCGCGTAACTGATTAGCTAAGAGCTATCAGCTTGGAGCTTAAAGCTGCTTCTATCGTCTTCTTCAATGAATCAAGCAATTCGTGTGGGAACTTATGGAGCAGCTGATGTCGTCGATTAAGGAGGTGATCCAGCCGCAGGTTCCCCTACGGCTACCTTGTTACGACTTCACCCCAGTCATGAATCACACCGTGGTAACCGTCCTCCCGAAGGTTAGACTAGCTACTTCTGGTGCAACCCACTCCCATGGTGTGACGGGCGGTGTGTACAAGGCCCGGGAACGTATTCACCGCGACATTCTGATTCGCGATTACTAGCGATTCCGACTTCACGCAGTCGAGTTGCAGACTGCGATCCGGACTACGATCGGTTTTATGGGATTAGCTCCACCTCGCGGCTTGGCAACCCTCTGTACCGACCATTGTAGCACGTGTGTAGCCCAGGCCGTAAGGGCCATGATGACTTGACGTCATCCCCACCTTCCTCCGGTTTGTCACCGGCAGTCTCCTTAGAGTGCCCACCATGACGTGCTGGTAACTAAGGACAAGGGTTGCGCTCGTTACGGGACTTAACCCAACATCTCACGACACGAGCTGACGACAGCCATGCAGCACCTGTCTCAATGTTCCCGAAGGCACCAATCTATCTCTAGAAAGCTCATTGGATGTCAAGGCCTGGTAAGGTTCTTCGCGTTGCTTCGAATTAAACCACATGCTCCACCGCTTGTGCGGGCCCCCGTCAATTCATTTGAGTTTTAACCTTGCGGCCGTACTCCCCAGGCGGTCAACTTAATGCGTTAGCTGCGCCACTAAAAGCTCAAGGCTTCCAACGGCTAGTTGACATCGTTTACGGCGTGGACTACCAGGGTATCTAATCCTGTTTGCTCCCCACGCTTTCGCACCTCAGTGTCAGTATTAGTCCAGGTGGTCGCCTTCGCCACTGGTGTTCCTTCCTATATCTACGCATTTCACCGCTACACAGGAAATTCCACCACCCTCTACCATACTCTAGTCAGTCAGTTTTGAATGCAGTTCCCAGGTTGAGCCCGGGGATTTCACATCCAACTTAACAAACCACCTACGCGCGCTTTACGCCCAGTAATTCCGATTAACGCTTGCACCCTCTGTATTACCGCGGCTGCTGGCACAGAGTTAGCCGGTGCTTATTCTGTCGGTAACGTCAAAATTGCAGAGTATTAATCTACAACCCTTCCTCCCAACTTAAAGTGCTTTACAATCCGAAGACCTTCTTCACACACGCGGCATGGCTGGATCAGGCTTTCGCCCATTGTCCAATATTCCCCACTGCTGCCTCCCGTAGGAGTCTGGACCGTGTCTCAGTTCCAGTGTGACTGATCATCCTCTCAGACCAGTTACGGATCGTTGCCTTGGTGAGCCATTACCCCACCAACTAGCTAATCCGACCTAGGCTCATCTGATAGCGCAAGGCCCGAAGGTCCCCTGCTTTCTCCCGTAGGACGTATGCGGTATTAGCGTCCGTTTCCGAACGTTATCCCCCACTACCAGGCAGATTCCTAGGCATTACTCACCCGTCCGCCGCTCTCAAGAGAAGCAAGCTTCTCTCTACCGCTCGACTTGCATGTGTTAGGCCTGCCGCCAGCGTTCAATCTGAGCCATGATCAAACTCTTCAGTTCAAACATCTTTGGGTTTTTAAGAAACCCTAAACTTGGCTCAGCAATCGTTGGTTACATCTTTGATCTCGCGGAGTAACTTGTGATGCTGATAATCTTGTTGACTATCAGTCTGACTCCACAAGCACCCACACGAATTGCTTGATTCAGTTGTTAAAGAGCGGTTGGTTAAGATCTTTCGTCTCAACCGAGGCGCGCATTCTACAGCAGCCTCATTTGCTGTCAAGTGATTATTTTCAGAAGCTTTCGAAGATTTCTTCAACAACTTCAACCACTTGCGCTTAAGATCTCTCCGAAGCGGGAGGCGAATTCTACAGCGTTACACGCTGCTGTCAACACCTCTTTTTCAACTTGCTTTTGGCTTCGATGAACTGAAGCAACTTGCTGCCGAGAACTACGTAACTCATTGTTTACCAAGGAGTTTTCCGTTTCGACTGCGCCGGAAGTGGGGCGAATTATAGGCTTCCAGAATCTGCCGTCAACTCTTAATTTGGGTTTTCTATTAAATCCGCGGCAAACTCAAGAATTACACTATATAGACAACCACTGCGTGCGATTTGAGCAATATATTGCTCATCGCTTAACAGTTAAGCATCATAGCGTCTTCTGCTTATTGACTACGACCTCAGAAGAGCCCTCTCAATGACCACTTCACCCCGCAGCCTGGCCTCGGCACTGTTTCCCGTCGGCCTGCTGTTGATCGCCATGGCCTCCATCCAATCCGGGGCATCATTGGCCAAGAGCATGTTCCCCGTTGTCGGCGCACAAGGCACCACCGCCCTGCGTTTGATTTTTGCCAGTGCGATCATGCTGCTCATATTGCGACCATGGCGCGCCAAGCTGACGGCCAAGTCACTGCACACAGTGATCATCTACGGGATGGCGCTAGGTGGCATGAACTTCCTCTTCTATATGTCACTGCGCACTGTCCCCCTGGGAATTGCCGTAGCGCTCGAATTCACAGGCCCGCTTGCTGTAGCTATCTATGCCTCGCGCCGAGCTGTCGACTTCGTGTGGATTGCTCTGGCGATCATTGGCCTGCTTCTGTTGATTCCGATGGACAAGGCCAGTAGCGGCGTTGATCTGATAGGGGCCGCTTACGCGCTGGGCGCCGGCGTATGCTGGGCGCTCTACATTTTGTTTGGCCAAAAGGCGGGAAATGACAATGGCGTCCAGACCGCCGCGCTCGGCGTAATGATTGCCGCCCTCTTCGTTGCACCGATCGGCATCGTGCATGCCGGCGCCGCGCTGCTGACGCCAGCACTGATCCCTGTCGCCATCGGCGTGGCGATTCTGTCCACTGCCCTGCCCTACACCCTTGAGATGGTCGCACTAACACGCCTTCCCGCCCGTACTTTCGGCACACTGATGAGTATCGAGCCGGCGTTCGGCGCCCTCTCCGGCCTGTTTTTCCTGCACGAGCATCTATCGCTCGCCCAGTGG